>JBBQFW010000286.1:0-5252 GCA_038322445.1 Gemmatimonadales bacterium | reverse complement strand
CAGCGTCCGAAAGCCTCGCCACGAGGGCGCCGAGGTCGGTGATGCTGTCGGGAAGTGGGCGCGTCGGCGTCTGGGCCACGGCCCCGGCGGTGCCGCACGCGAGGACGCAAGCCATCACGAGCACGAGGAGCTTCGACATGGCCGGAAGCTGCCACATGACGTCAGGGGGCGCGAGAGGCGGGCACATGGATTTCCGCTGTAGTCAATTGTCCCTCTTCCGGCGCACCCCGCCTCCCTATCTTTCGGGAATGCCTTCCGCCGCATTCCCGCCCAACGACGCGTCCCCCATCCTGGTGGCGGAAGCTCTCGTGCGTGCATTCAGCGGGCGCCGCGCAGTGGACGGCGTGAGCTTCGCCCTCCAGTCGGGGGAGTGTCTCGCCCTCTTCGGCCCCAACGGCGCCGGCAAGACAACCCTCCTGCGCCTGCTCGCCGGTCTGCTCGCGCCGAGCTCCGGCACGTGCCGGATGGGGAACGATGCATCACGCGCCGGGTCGTCGCCCCGCGGACTCGTCGGCCTGGTCTCTCACGCGAGCATGCTCTACTCGGCGCTGTCGGCCCGCGAGAACGTGGAGTTCACCGCCCGGATGTATGGCTTGCCCGATCCTCGCGCGGCCGCAGACGTCGCGCTCCGGACCATGCGCGTGGCGGACCGCGGCGATGCACCCGTGCGGTCGCTGAGCCGAGGGTTGCAGCAGCGGGTCTCGATCGCGCGGGCCATCGTGCATGAGCCTCGGCTGATCCTGTGCGACGAGCCGTACACCGGGCTCGATGCCGCGGGGAGTGCGGCGCTCAGCGCAGCATTGGACGAGCGACGCGCCAGCGGCGCAGCGCTCGTGCTGGTGACCCACAACATCGACGAGGGACTGGCGCTGGCGACGCACGTGGCCGTGATGCAGCGCGGCCGGCTTGCGCGCTACGAGCCCCGCGCCGACGTGGACGCCAGCGGCTATGCCACCGAATACCGCGACCTGGTGACGGCCGATGCCTGACGCCGCCCTCGTGCGCTCGGCACCGCCAGGCATGCTGCGCGCATCGTGGCTCATCGCTCGGAAGGACCTCGCGATCGAGTTTCGTACGCGCACCGCATTCCTTTCGGCGCTGGTCTTCGCACTGCTCGCCGCGACGATCTTCTTCTTTGCGTGGGATGCGACCGCCGTCGCCGCTTCGGATCTCGCGCCCGGCGTGCTCTGGGTGACCTTCACCTTCTCGGGGCTGTTGGGCCTGCAGCGATCGTTCGGCGTGGAACAGGCCGATCGTGCGATCGATGCGCTGCTCGTGACGCCGGTCGACCGCGAGGCGATCTACCTCGGCAAGGCGATCGCGAACCTGGTCTTCGTCGCGGGAGTGGAGGCGGTCACCATTCCCGCGGTGATGCTGCTGTACAATCTTCCCGTCGGACGGGGAACGCTCGCCCTCGCAGCGATTGCGCTGCTTGCGGCCATCGGGCTGGTGGCCGTCGGAACGCTGTTCGCCGCCATGGCCGTCAACACCAGGCTCGCGGAATTGCTGCTGCCCATGTTGTCACTGCCGTTCTTTGTGCCGATCGTGATGGCCGCTGCGGGCTCCTCGGCCAAGCTGCTTGCTGGTCGTCCCGTCGCCGAAGCATGGCCCTGGCTCCGCATCCTCATCGCGTTCGACGTCGTCTTCGTCGTTGCGTGCACCCTCGCATTTCCGTTTACACTCGAAGAATGAGCTCAACGCTTTCGCGCGACACGACCGTCAACGCGCCGACCCTCTCCAACGGAACCGACTGGCTGATCATCGCCGGCCTCGCGTCGGTCGCCGCGGTCTACGTCCGCGCATTCCTCTTCACGCCGCCCGAGGCCACCCAGGGCCCGGCGCAGCGCATCCTCTATGTCCACGCGCCATCGGCCTTCGTTGCGCTCTATCTCGCATTCGCGCTGATGGCCCTCACCAGTGCGCTGTACCTGTGGCTCAAGGACGAGAAGCTGGATCGCGTCGCCGAGAGCGCCGCGGAAGTGGGTCTCGCGTATACCAGCGTGGTACTCGTGACCGGGCCGCTCTGGGGCAAGCCGATCTGGGGTGCCTGGTGGACATGGGACGCCCGCCTCACGCTGACGCTGTTCCTGTGGTTCATCATCGTGGGCTACCTCGTGTTGCGCGGCGCCATCGACGAGCGCGGCATGCGCGCGCGCTACTCGGCGGTCCTCGCCCTGCTGGCCGGATTCCTCATTCCCTTCATCCACCTGAGCGTGTACCTGTTCCGCACGATGCACCCCATGCCAATCGTGCTGAAGCCGAGTGCGCCATCGATGCCCGGTGTCATGCTCGTTACGTTCACGTCGGCGTTCTTCGCCTTCACCCTCCTCTTCGCCGGGCTGCTTCGCGCCCGGTATCGCATGGCCACGCTGCGTGATTCCCTCGCCGACCGGGAGAACGACCGATGATTCCCGACAACGGCGGGTTTGCCACGGCCGCGTACATCGCGGCGGCGGTCATCTATGTGGGCTATGCGCTGTCGGTTCGCGCTCGCATGCGGCGACTCCTCGCCAGGCGCCGTGAGATGCCTGAGCAGAGCGGCGGGCCTCGTTGAGCCCGGCGTTCACGGGGATCGTCTACCTCGTCGGCGCGGGTCCGGGCGATCCCGGACTGCTCACCGTGCGCGGGCGCGACCTGCTGGCGACCTGCGACGTCATCGCCACTGACGCGCTGGCGAATCCGGTCATCGTGGCCGCGGCGCGCCTGGCGAATCCCGCGGTGGAAGTCCTCGACGTGGGCAAGCGCGGCGGCAGCACTGGATCCGCGAGCCAGGATGCGATCAATGCACGGCTCGTGCAGCTCGGCCGCGCTGGCAAGCGCGTCGTCCGATTGAAAGGGGGCGATCCGCTCGTCTTCGGCCGCGGTAGCGAGGAGGCGCAGGCCCTCGCTGCCGCGGGGGTCGCGTTCGAGTTCGTGCCGGGCGTCACGGCGGGGATCGCCGCGCCTGCGTACGCTGGTATTCCCGTCTCGCATCGGGGAGTCGCGACCTCGGTGACCTTCGTCACGGGCCACGAGGATCCGTCCAAATCCGACATGCAGACCGACTGGTCAGCGCTTGCACGCGCTGGCGGGACAATCGTGCTCTACATGGGCGTGAAGTCGCTGCCGCGCATCACGTCCGCGCTCATGGCCGGCGGCATGTCGCCGGAGACGCCCGCGGCCGCTGTGCAATGGGGCACGCACGCACGCCAGCGCACCGTCGTGGCCACGGTGGCGACACTCGCGGACGCGATCGCGCGGGAAGGGCTGGGGGCGCCCGTCATCACGGTCATCGGCGACGTCGTGTCGCTCCGCGGCGAGATCGCGTGGTTCGACCGTCGGCCCCTGTTCGGCAAGCGCGTGGTCGTCACGCGCGCCTCCGCACAGGCGACGGGTCTTCGCGATGCACTCGCCGCGCTCGGCGCCGACGTCATCGAACTTCCCGCGCTGCGCATCGAGCAGCTCGACGATGCGCCACTGCGTGCGGCCGTCGCGCGGCTGGATGAATTCGCCTGGGTGATCTTCACCAGCCAGAATGCAGTGCAGATCGCGTGGGACGCGCTCTTCGCCGCGGGACACGACACGCGTGCGTTCGCGCAGACCCGCGTGGCATGTGTAGGCAGCGCAACGCGCGATGCGTTGCGGGCGCGAGGCATCATCGCGGACGTCGTCCCGGATCGCTACGTCGCCGAGGGCGTGCTCGAGGCCATGGGGAATCGCGACGATGTGCGCGGAGCGCGCGTGCTCTACCTCTGCGCCGAGGGCGCGCGGGACGTGCTGCCGTCGGGGCTGCGCGCGATTGGGTGCGAGGTGACGGTCGCGCCCGTCTACCGAAGCGTGGCGACCGGCACCGCCAGCGAGGCGCTTCGCGCGGCACTCTCCGACGGCGCGGCCGCGGTCATCTTTGCCTCGGCGTCTGCCGTACGGGGCTATGTGGACGCCGTTGGGGAAGAATCAGCGCGTCGGATCGCGGCGGTGTCGATCGGACCAGTGACGACCGACGCGATCCACGCGGCTGGGATTCCCTTTGGCGCCGAGGCAACGGAGGCATCCGTGGCTGCCCTGGTTGACGCCACGTGTCGCTTCGTCACCGCGTGAAGGGCTCGCCAGCAAATAACGTCGGCAGGTCGATGGACAGCACGGCGCTGCCGGGCACAGGCTCCCATCGAAGCTGCTCAGTGACAATTTCCGGCCGGGTGTCATCCGGCCTCCACTGCTCCACCAGGCGCGCATCGCTGTCGAGGATCCAGTATTCTGGAACCCGGTGGCGCTGAAGAAAGCGGCGCTTGGTGATCCGGTCGTGCCGGGCCGTACTCGGCGACATTACCTCGATTGCCAGCAGCAGATCCGACACGTCGGACCAACGCTCGACCTTGAGCGCCTTTGGCACCACGAAGACGTCTGGCTGCAACACCGATGCACGCTCGAGTGCAACGTCGGCCGGCGAGGAAAACACTTCTCCGAATTGCTCCCGCCGCACAAACGGAACCAGAAGCATGAGGAGCTCGCGCACGATCCTCTGGTGCGATACACTTGGCGCCGGCGTCACGATCAGCTCGCCGTCCACGAGCTCGTATCGTGTGTTTCCTTCTTCGTCCTGGAGGGCGCGTACCTCGTCAGGACGCCATTCCCTGGCGGCGGCTGGCATGGGCATACATAGGCTCGGCTCCGGTATCGGTGCAAGTGCGCATGCGGCACGATGCGCGATTCCCGGGCGAAGTGCGTCATCCTGAGCACGCGCGTCGTAGCAGAATCGCGCCGCGATTCCGGCGGGTGGGAAACGTGAGCCGGCGGTTGATAATTGCAGCCCGACCAGTTGGTGCTTGCGCGTGGCCATCCTGAAACGTGCTGTGAGATAGGTTCGTCATTCGCGCACGCGGGAATCCATGTTCATGGGGCCCAAATGGATTCCCGCTTTCGCGGGCATGACGAGTTCCGAGATGGCCACTTGCTAGCTTTCCCTCGTGACTCAACAACCTTCCACGGCTGCGATCCGCATCGGCACCCGAACATCCGAGCTCGCCCTCCGGCAGGCGCGGATGGTTCAGGCGGCGCTCGTCGCGCAAGGGCTCGAGACGGAGCTCGTCACGTTCAAGACCGTCGGCGACAAGCGACTCGACGAGCCACTGAGCGCCATTGGCGCCAAGGGGCTGTTCACGAAGGAGCTCGAGACCGCGCTCCTGAAGAAGAAGATCGACGTCGCCGTCCACTCGCTGAAGGATCTCCCGACCGAATCGCCCGAGGGACTCCACGTCGGCGCGGTGCTCGAGCGC
>JBBQFW010000285.1:0-5257 GCA_038322445.1 Gemmatimonadales bacterium | reverse complement strand
AAGCTACGGGCCGGAGACTTGGATCTATCCGGCAGCTTCGATGGGAAGACTTTCGCCACGCAAAGGGAAGCCTTTACTGGCGCGCGGAGGCGGACAAGAAGGGCTACAACTGGGAAATTCCGATGCCTCCGGAGTTCATGGAAACGGTGAAGTCGTATCAGAGGGAATTGGGAGCCATCGGAGGGCCAGTGTTCGCCGCTGCGAATGCGAAAGACGGCATCATGGACCGTCATCTGTTCGACAAGTGGTTGATGGTAGCGGAGCGGGCTGCAGAGCTTCCGAAACTCGATGGGGCGATGTGGCACGCCTACCGGCGGAAGTGGGCAACGGAGCGGAAGCACCTGAACCCGAAGGACGTTGCCGCTGCTGGCGGATGGAAGGACATCGCAACGCTGCTCGAAGTCTACCAGCAATCGGATGAAGCCTCGGTCCTCGCAGTCATGAGCGAGCCGAAGAAACTTCACGAGCGCGGAGTCGCCTGAAAGTGGTGAGAAACAGGACCTGAAACAGGACCACGGTACGGGAAGCAAAAAGCACCACCGGGCTAAGTGCCGATGGTGCTTCAAGTTAGAAATCGGGACGGCGGGATTTGAACCCGCGACCCCCTGAACCCCATTCAGGTGCGCTACCGGGCTGCGCTACGTCCCGTCCGCTCTACCTGCTAGCGGGCAGACTGGCAACATAGCCGCCTGACCGAACCCCGACAAGCCACGCAAGTACTTGCGTGACAGCGCTATCCCCGCCAACCGACTCAGGGCGTGTGTCTCATCCCCTCCATCCCGCCCGCGTGATGCTCTTCACGCTGGAACGCCATGAACTCGTGCACCGCCTCGATCGCACGCGCGTCCCGCGCGACAATGACAAGCTCCGCCCCACGCGGCAGGTCGCGCGCTCGGTAGCTGATCACACGCCGCTTCTCCCGCATCACCTTCGCTCCGGGCACTTCCTTCATGTGGACGAGTTCGGGCGTCGAGAAGTTGCCCCAGGTAAGTGCGTTGGCGATGCCGCGAATGTGGTCTCGGATCGCGGCAATGCCCTTCGGATCATCGCTGTCGCGCTGCAGCTCGATGCGCCCGCCGGTCGGCAGCGCGTCAAACCGGTGCGTCGACGTGTACTGATCCACACCCATCGCCATGCCACCGCGCTTCTGCATGGAGCTGTACGCAGTGTCGCCGGAGGTTGGGCGCTCCGATAATCGCGAGGCGTTCGAAGGTGTTGCCCCACCCTGCGCGAGCAGCGGCGCAGCGGACGACACCATCAGCAGGACAGCGAATGCACGGAACCGCATGACGTTCACCCTGAGTGAATTGCTGGATTGTAGCCCATCCCGGTCGAACCATCGAACTCCACACGTGCGCCGTCGTGGATCCACTCGCAGCGCATGGCCTTCGCGAACAAACCGCCCGTCTCCACTCGTCGCACATCAGCGTCCGCTGGCGGAAGGAAGCACGACAGCGACATAAGCACGCTCAACTCTATCTCTTGTGACGCACCCGTTCCCTTGATGACGGAACCTCCTCGATGCGCCCCACTCTACGGGCGCGGCCAGTACATGATGACGGCGACGCCAATGAGGCACACCAGTCCACCGGCGACATCCGGCACATCGGGCCGCACGCGATCCACGATCCAACCCCACAGCAGCGACAACACGACGAACACTCCCCCGTACGCCGCGTACGTCCGTCCAAAGGCGCTCGGCTGGAAGGTGGGAATCACGCCATATGCGACGAGCAACGCCGCACCGCAAAGCGCCACCCAGAGACTCGCGCCGTTGCGCACCGCACGCCACACGAGATAGCCGCCACCGATCTCGGCGAGGCCAGCGGCCACGAACAACATGACGGATCGCAGCACGGTTGTCGTCGCCATGCACTACCTCCGGCTGAGTGGCTCGTCGCGTGCGCGACGCGTGAGTGCAACGGGCGCGTCGCAGCGTGCGCCAAGTCGGGCATTCACGATCGTGGCAGCGAGCAGCGCGAGCGCGCCGCTGCCGATGGCCACCTTCGACACAATGCCATGCAAGACGACCACGCCTGCAATCAGCGCGACAGATCCCGGGATCCCGATGACGAGCGGCGCCGACGAGCCGTGGAGACCTCGTCCCTTCGCAAAGCCGTACAACGCGATCGCGATCGCAGTCGCAATCACGGGAAGCAGGATTGCGTCATTGCGGAGAAAGCTCAGCCCCGTCGCCGCAAGGACGCTCACGATGATCGGTGCGCCCGCGCAGCAGAGCGCCGCACACGTGGCCGCGACAGCACCCGCGCCGCCCGCATATCCGGAGACTGCCCTGGCTGTTCTGTTCAAATGCGCTCCTCTGGTTCCCCGGGGTCAGTGGCGCAGTGAGGCTCTACCGTCCGCTACTCGAGACGTCCGGCGGTTCCCGGCAGCCCGTTCATTTACAAGCGCAAATAGTAGCAGCAAGCGGCCCATCATGCTTGTGGTGCCACCGCCCGCGCTGACAGCGCCGGCGCGCCGCCCGTGCGCAGGTATTCCGCGAAATCATCCGGCAACGTGCTCTCGATGATGCCGCGCGCCGCGGCTTCCACGTCATACTCCACCCGCACGAACTCCACCGCCACCCCCTGCTCCGCGACATCGAGCAGGACGTACCCTGCCCTGGGGTCGCCATCCTTTGGACGACCGACGCTGCCGGTGTTGACGAAGTGCACGCCCCCGACGACCCGATGAAAGGGCTTGTGCGTATGCCCGAAACACACGACGTCGCCCTCGCGCGAGCCGAGTTGCTTCCCCATGGTGGCGAGGAATTCGTCGCTCCGCTCTTCTGTGACGTACACGGTGTTCAGCGTCTGGTTGCCGTGCACCAACCGTATCGTCGGGCCGGACATATGCCCACCGAAGGGACGGATGTCCATCCGGAAGGGGAGGCTTCCGAGGAATGCCTTCGTCTCGTTAGAAGTATTCGCGAGTGTCCAGGCGTAGCTCTCGTGCGACAGCGCCTCCTGCCGCGGATCCTCGTACCGGCAGCCGCAGTGCTTGTAGGCCGTGGCCACCGTGGAGTCATAGTTGCCCGCCACGCCAGGGATGCCGGCGTCGCGCATCATCGCAACGACCTCATTCGGCCACGGCGCATAGCCGACAAGATCGCCGAGATGATAGCTCGCGGTCAGCGCGCCCTTCGACCGAACGTCACGGAGTACCGCCTCCAGCGCGGGGCGGTTCGCATGCACGTCCGAGAAGAGCGCATACCGCATCACGCCGCGGCGGTCGGCCGCACCATCACGATCGCGGACGCGGGGCACGCGTCCTCGAACTCCGCGGTGGCGCTGACATCAGCCGGCACACTCTCGCGCGTGATCTGCGTGAACCCGAACGACGGGAAGTAGCTCTCCGCCGTCGTCGTCAGCAGGTACAACGCCTTCACCCCGCGCTTCTCCGCAAGGGCAATCGCGCGCGACACGAGCGCGCGGCCGAGTCCCCTGCTCCGCCACTCGGCGGTGACGGCAACGGACCGCAGCAGCGCATGCTCGCCCCAGGTGCCACACTCCTCGATCCCCGCGACGCCAATGATCTCACCACCATCCTCGGCAACGACGAAGCACGGGAGTGCGTCGTGCACACCGTCGAGCGGCAGGTGATTGGTCGTCAGCAGCGCCTCGACTGCCTGCTCATCCCGGGCCGACGCGAGGCGGATGGTCAGCGTGTTGGCAGATGTCGTCATCGTTCGTGAGGTGTAAGGTCAGCTGCAGCACTCGGGGCCACAGCACGCGTCCGCCTTCTTTTCACCGAGCATCGCGAGGGGCGTACGCAGCTTCGGCGTCGTGCCGGGCTTGGTGGCGCGAATGAATGCGCCCATGAACTTGCCGTCGATGTCGCGCGCGAACTTCTCGGCGTCGAGGCCGGTGTTCGCGAGAAATGCGGCCGCATCGTCGGCAGAATAGACGCGCGTAGGCTCAATGGTGGCGTTCTCGAAGCCGACGTCGCGCAGAAGCCCAAGGAACTCCTGCTCTTCGAGCGCGCCCGCCACGCAGCCGACCCACAGCTCCATGCTCTGCTTCACTCCCTTGGGCACGTCGCCACGCACGACGACATCCGACACCGCGAACCGACCGCCGGGCTTGAGCACGCGGAACGCCTCGGCGAGCACGGTGCGCTTGTCTCCCGAGAGGTTGATGACGCAGTTGGAGATGATGACGTCGACCGTATTGCTCGGCAACGGAATGCTCTCGATGTGGCCGCGCAGGAACTCGACGTTGGTGGCGCCGGCGCGCGCCTTGTTCTCGTTGGCGAGGGTGAGCATATCGTCGGTCATGTCGAGACCATAGGCCTTGCCCGTCGGCCCAACGCGCCTGGCGGAGAGCAGGACGTCGATGCCGCCGCCGGAGCCCAGGTCGAGCACGACTTCACCCTCGGCGAGATCGGCGAGGGCTGTCGGGTTGCCGCAGCCGAGCGACGCGAGGAGCGCTTCGGCGGGAATGCCTGCAGCCTCGCCTTCATCGTAGAGGTTGGCGGTAATGGGATCCCAGCACTCGGACGTGGCGCCGCAGCAGCCGCTGGAGCCGGTGGCGGGTCCGCAACACGACGCGCCGGCCTGCCCGTCGATCACCTTGCGGGCTGCCTCGCCGTAGCGGCCTGAAACGGTGGCGCGGAGCGCCGTGATGTCGTTCGTGGTATTGGTCATGGTCTCACACGGTTACAGGAGAGTTCAATGGGTTCCCGCACTCGCGGGACCGACGAACCTGGCGTTGGATGGATAATCCACATAAAAAACTTGATGGATGGCAGAAACCAATCAGCAGCAGGCCGCTCGCATGGCGCGGCTTGCCTTCGGACGCAGGCCGGAGATCATTTGCTCGACCTCGAGAAAGGCATCGCGCTCGAGTGTGTAGTACGACCATCGCCCTTCGCGACGATCGGTGACGAGGCCGGCTTCCTTGAGCACCTTGAGGTGATAGGAGAGGCGGGATTGGCCGGCGTCGAGCGCATCCTGGAGATCACAGACACACTTCTCGCCGTCGAGCAGGCGCACGACGATCTCCACACGGGCCTCGTCGGCGAGGGCGTTACACAGTTCGGCGATGCGGCCAACATTGACAGCGGTAACAGGCATGATTGGAATGTATCTATTTTTTTTGATGCGTCAAGTACGCCCGCACCTCAGCATCACGGCATCACGGCATCACGGCATCACGGCATCACGGCATCACGGCATCACGGCATCACGGCATCACGGCATCACGGCATCACGGCATCACGGCATCACGGCATCACGGCATCACGGCATCAAGTGATA
>JBBQFW010000284.1:0-5301 GCA_038322445.1 Gemmatimonadales bacterium | reverse complement strand
GGTCATCACCTTGCGCGGTGCCACGCTGCGCATCGCCCGCGGCTGGACGGGCGCTCCGCACGCCACCGGCGGCTGGCTCCTCACGCGCGAGGACGCATGACGATCGCGGCACTCGAGCTGTCCGTCCTCGCGAACAGCGTGGCGATGATCGCCGAGGAGATGGGAGCGGTACTCGTGCGCAGTGCGCTGTCACCGAATATCCGCGAGCGACGCGATGCGTCGGCGGCGCTGTTCGACGCCCGCGGCCGCATGGTCGCGCAGGCGGCGCACATTCCCGTGCACCTCGGCGCCATGCCGGAGTCGGTGCATGCGGTCCGCGCGCGCAATCCCCATCCGGGCGACGTCTACCTTCTCAACGATCCGTACCATGGCGGATCACATCTGCCCGACCTCACGCTCGTGGAAGCTGTCGAGATCGACGGCATGATCGGCGGGTACACCGCGGTGCGCGCGCATCATGCGGACGTCGGCGGCATGAGCCCGGGCAGCATGCCACAGGGCGCCACGGAGCTCGTGCAGGAAGGCTTGATCATTCCTCCTGTGCGACTGGTCCGCGCGGGTGTCCTCGACGGTGAGCTGCTGTCGTTCATCCTCGCGAACGTCCGCACCCCCGAGGAGCGTCGCGGCGACCTCGGCGCCCAGCTCGCGGCCTGCGCCGCCGGTGCGGCCGGCTGGCGCGCGCTCGCACTGCGCCGCGGTACGGCCGCCCTCGCGCACGACTGCGACGCGCTACTCGACTACGCCGAGCGTCGCGTGCGCGCGCGGCTCGCGCCGCTGGAGGGGAGGGTCGGCAGGGCGCACGACCGCCTCGAGGGCGACGGCGTGACCGACGGGGACATCGACGTCGTCGTCGCGGTGACGATTCGCGATGCCACACTGCATCTCGACCTCACTGGCAGCGCGCCGCAGGTCGCGGGGAATGTGAACTGCCCCGCGGCGGTCACGCGTGCCGCGGCGGTGTTCGCGCTGCGCACGATGCTCGATGACGACGTTCCGACGAATGACGGCATCGCGCGCGCCATCGCATTGACCCTTCCCGATCGGAGTGCGGTGAACGCGGCGTGGCCAGCCGCCGTCGCCGCCGGCAACGTCGAGATGTCGCAACGCATTGCCGATACGATCCTCGCGGCACTCGGCGACGCCGGCGTCGACGTGGCCGCGCAGGGACAGGGCACCATGAACAATGTCATCTTCGGCGGTACCGGGTGGACGTTCTACGAGACGCTCGGCGGAGGGCAGGGCGCCAGCTCGCGCGGGCCCGGACCGTCGGGCGTGCACGTGGGCATGAGCAACACGCTGAATACGCCGATCGAATCGCTCGAGTCCTCGACGCCGCTGCGTGTCGACCGGTATGCACTGCGTGATGGGACGGGCGGCACGGGAGTGGCCCGCGGTGGCGATGGCATCGTGCGCGCCTACCGCGCGACGTTGCCGTGCACGGTGACGCTGCTGACCGAACGCCGACGGCACTCCCCTCGCGGTGTTGCGGGCGGCGCTGACGGCGCACCGGGTCGTAATCTGTTCAATGGCGTTCCCCTGCCGGCGAAGTGCCGCGTGACGCTGGCACCTGGCGATGTGGTGGCGGTCGAGACGCCGGGCGGAGGCGGCTACGGACTCGCCGCGACCGAGGAACAGGTACCATGAGCCTCACGACGAGAGTCCTCCTCGCGCTCGTCGCGGGGCTCGTGGCCGGCATGGTGATCGCGAGTTCCGCCAACGCCGGGCTCCACGCCATTCCCGGCTATCTCGAGCCGATCGGCACCATCTGGGTGAATGCGCTGCGCATGATCGTCGTGCCGCTCGTCGTTACGTCGATTGTCATCGGTGTCAACTCGCTGCCGGATACGAGGACCATCGGCCGAATCGGCGCGAGAGGACTCGTGCTCGCCCTGCTGATGCTCACCATCGGCGCGACGCTCTCGGCATTCGGCAGCCGTGCCGTGATGTCCCATCTCACGATCGACGCCGCGGCGTCGACCGGACTGCGAGCAAGCGCGATGGCTTCCACAGGGACGACGGTTCAGGGGGCACAGAAAATCGTGGGTTTCGGCCAGTGGCTCGTGGACCTCGTGCCATCCAATCCGATCAAGGCCATGGCCGACGGCGCGATGCTGCCGATCATCGTCTTCACGCTGCTCTTCAGCATCGCCATCACGCGCATTGCGAACGAAGGGCGTTCAGCGCTGCTCCGCGTGATGCAGGGCGTGTACGAAGCGTCGCTCCTGATGATGCACTGGGTGATGCTCGTTGCGCCGATCGGCGTGTTTGCACTCACCATCCCCCTCGCGCAGCGTCTCGGTCTCGCCGCCGCGGGGGCGGTGCTCTTCTACGTGTCCGTCGTGACCGTATTCTGTATCGCGTTCATGGCGCTGCTCTACCTCGCCGCGTGGCTTGCCGGCGGGAAGGACCTTCGGACCTTCGCGCGCGCTGCGGCGCCGGCCCAGGCGGTGGCGCTGAGCGCGCGGTCGTCGCTCGTGACGCTGCCAGCAATGCTCGAGGCGGCGGACACCGTGCTGCACCTCCCGATTGCGGTGCGCTCGTTCTTCCTGCCGCTCGCCGCCGCGACGTTCAAGTGCGGGAGCGCCGTGATGATCCCCATCGGCGTGCTCTTCATGGCGCGCCTCTATGGCTTCGACGTCAGCACCACCCAGCTGGTGACGATCGTGCTCATGACCGTGGTGACGACCTTCAGCGTGCCGAGTGTACCGGGTGGCACGATCATCGTCATCGTGCCGGTGCTGCTCGCCGCCGACCTGCCTGTCGCTGCCGTGGGGCTGCTGCTGGGGGTCGACACCATTCCGGACATGATCCGTACCGCGACCCACGCCACCGCGCAGATGGCGGCGGCAACAATACTGGGTCGATTCGAAGCGTCGGACGCGGGCGCCTGAACGCGCCGAGTACCAGAGCAGCTACGTGGTCACGGTGCGAGTAGCGCGTCGAAGACCCGCGCGTCGACAAACGCGTCCAGAAGACTCTTGTCGAGCATGCCGTCCTTCGCCTCCATGTGCAGGATGGCGATCGCTCGATCGGTCGGCACTGCGCGCTTGTACGGACGATCGGTGGCCGTGAGCGCGTCGAAGATGTCGGCGATGGTCATCATGCGCGTCTGGACGGGAATCGCGTCGGCCATCACCGCGTTGGGGTAGCCGCGGCCATTCAGCTTCTCGTGATGGCCGTACGCGATCTGCGGAATGCGCCGGAGCTCGCGCGTCCACGGGATCTGCTCCAGAAAGCGATAGGTGTGCGTCACGTGCGACTCGATCTCACGACGCTCGCGATCGTCGAGGTTGCCCTTCCGGATCATCAGAAACTGGAGTTCGTGATCCTCGAGCAACGGGCGCTGCACGCCCTCGAAGTCGGTGAAGGTGCGACGGTTGATTTCGTGCAGGGCGTCGAAGCTGCCTTCCGGCAGCACGGTCGGCTCATTGGCAGCAACGATGGAATCCAGGAATCGGCGCAGTTCCTCCCGGCGATCGTCCCGCAGCGCAGCGATCCGCGGCAACTCCGCCTCGTAGCGCACTCGCCCGTTCGCGAGCACGTAGTCCGCGCGCTCGCGCTCGAAGTCGAGATCCGACCGCTGGATGAGGTAGCCGAACCTACTGCGGATGATCTCGAGGTCCGCAGGATAGAGCTTCTTCTGCTTCACGAGCACCTGCTCGCGCACGCCGACCTTGCCGAAGTCGTGGAGCAGCCCGGCGTACCGCAACTCGCGCAGCTGCTCGCGCGTGAACTTCACGTCCCGGAACTCGCCATCGCTCACGCGATCGACCACTTCGGCGAGTCCCACCGTGAGGGTCGCCACGCGCGCGGAGTGACCGGACGTCGTGGGATCGCGCGATTCGATCGCGGTGACGGCGGCCGTCACGAAGCCCTCGAACAACCGCTCGATGTCCTCGTACAGCTTGCCGTTCTCGATGGCCACAGC
Source organism: Gemmatimonadales bacterium (assembly GCA_038322445.1). GTDB lineage: Bacteria > Gemmatimonadota > Gemmatimonadetes > Gemmatimonadales > Gemmatimonadaceae > AG11. The sequence continues at coordinate 1,373 of JBBQFW010000284.1, read as the reverse complement.
GGCCTGCGACGCGAGCGCCGTCGTCAGTTCCACGCAGCGCTCGTCGAACGTGACCACCTCGCGATCCACGACCTCGGACGACGCCAGCCGCACGTCCGGTGACCGCTTGCGGTTGATGAGCTGCAGCACGCCGACGATCTCGTCGCGGTGCGATTTCATCGGCAGCACCAGCATCGACTTCGTGCGATAGCCGACCTTGTCGTCGAAGCTGCGGTTCTGCTTGTACGAGCTGTCGTGCGGCAGAAGGTAGACATCGCCAATCACCAGTGGCTCACCGGTCGCGGCCACGTAACCGGACAAGCTCGAATGGCTGATCGGAACGGTGAATGTCTCGAACGGCAGGCCGGGCAGGGAGTGATTCTGTGCGATGGCGCAGCGGAGTCGATATGGCGCGCCGCTGTCGTCCTTCTCCACGAGGTACAGCGAACCCGCGTCGGCGCTGGTGAGTCGCCGCGCCTGCGTGAGGATGAGGTCGAGTAGCGTGTGGAGGTCGCGCTCGGTGGACAGTGCCACGCCGATCGCCGTGAGCTCGGCCAATTCGCGCGCGCGGTCGCTGGCCTCCTGCCGGGACGCCCGCGCGGCAAGCAGGGACGTCGCATGCCGGAACGCGCCGCGCAGTGCTGCAATGACCGTGGGGACCGACGCATCGCCGGGAATCCAGCAGGTCACCGCATCCACCGGGAATCCCGGCGGCGGCTCCTTCTCTCCCACCTCGCCGAGTCCCACCATTGCCACCATCAGCGCCAGTTCCTGTACGCGCGTGGGGTCATCTCCGACACTGGCCAGCAACGCGTGGTCGAGCGCGATCACCGTGGGCCGTTCGAGGTCGATGGACCGCGCGGTCGGCAGCGTGGGGATATGCCGCACCTCGACATCATCCCCTCGGCGACCAAGGGGCGCCGTGGAGAGCGTGCGTCCGACTGCGGTGAGAAGCAGAGGCTTCATAGTGCGTGCGTGGTCACGATGCCGTGTCGTACAAAAAACCCGCCGACGTCCACGGGATGGACGCCGGCGGGTCTGGTTGCCCGCGCGTGAATCAGGCGCCTTTGCTCAGTCCCGCGCGTTCCTTGATGGCCGGCTCGTACGTGGGGAAGTCCTTCAGCATGGCGTTGAAGTACTCCACCGCCTTCGCCTTGTCGCCATGATCCTTGGCGTCGAGCGCCTTGCCGTACATCACCGCAAGCCGCATTGGCATCTTGGTGGGAGCCGCGGCCGGTGCGCCGGCCTGCTGGGCGCCAGTGCTGCCAGACGCGGGCGTCGTGCTGCCGGTGCGAACCGCCGGCATCGGGGGCAGCTTCAGTCCGGCATTGAGCTTGCTCGCCAGCGTGCCGATGCTCGTCATGATGTTGTCGGCCTTGTCATCCACGCGCTCG
>JBBQFW010000283.1:0-5302 GCA_038322445.1 Gemmatimonadales bacterium | reverse complement strand
GGTTCCGTGATCTGCTGTCTGTATTCCGCTTCTGGCGTCGTGAGTTCTACCGATATCCATCGGAAAGGGCCCGGATGGCGGTAGAACCCACGACACCAGAGGCAGAGGCAGTGGACGGACGCCGGAACGAGCGCGAGGCTGTTCGCTCTGCCGACCGCTGTCTGTATTCCGCCGCTGGCGTCGTGAGTTCTACCGATATCCATCGGCAAGGGCCCGGATGGCGGTAGAACCCACGACACCAGAGGCAGCGGGCGGATTTCGGAGATTGTCGCTACGCAGAAAGGATGCGATGAGCGTGGAGAGGATGACGCGCTTCGTCGTACCCCACCGTATCCTCGGGCATGGGCGACTTCAGACGACTCGAGGCGTGGCAGAAATCCCGCGAGCTGACGGCAGACTTGAACCGTCTGCTGCCCAGCGGGTCCCTCAGGTCCCATCCGGGAATGCGGGCACAGATCCTCCGGGCTGCGGACTCGATACCCTCGAACCTCGCGGAGGGATGCGCGAAGAACTCACGCTCGGAGTTGGCCCGCTTTGCCGAGACGGCCTACGCATCCGCAAAGGAGTTGCTCAGCCACCTGATACTGTGTCGAGATCGAGGAGCCTTGTCAGAGTGCGACTTTGACGATCTTCTCGCCCGAACTGATCATGTTGCGCGCTTGTGCTTCGGGCTCCAGCGTATGGGTCGAAAGAAGGCATAGACCAGACTTGCGAAGCATCGAGCGCTGTCGGTTCTGTCATCCGCTGCCTGTATTCCGCTTCCGGTGTCGTGTGTTCTACCGATATCCATCGGAAAGGGCCCGGATGGCGGTAGAACCCACGACACCAGGGGCAGAGTCAGTGGGCGGATGGCGGAACGAGCACGCCGCTGACGGTTCCGTGATCTGCTGTCTGTATTCCGCTTCTGGCGTCGTGAGTTCTATCGATATCAGTCCGCGAGTTGGCCACTTCGGCCAAAGTCTCCAAACCCAACGCGCTTGCACACCGCTCGCGAGACGCTCAGGTTAAGCATCCCACCACTCGCGAGCTCCGATGCGTCCCACCCGTTTTCTCGCCATCGCACTCGCACTGCCATTCGTTGCCGCAACGCCAGCGACGGCGCAGCAGCCAATGATCTCACGAGCGGCGCTCATCACCATCGTGGAGAACCACAAGGGCGCCGTGCTCCGCTACATCGCCGCCGCCCCCGATTCCATGCTCGGATTTCGACCCACGAAGGGAGTGCGCACCTTCGCCGAGCAGATCGAGCATGCCGCCGGCAGCGATGCGCTCATCGCCCACCTCGCCATCACGGGCTCGATGAAGGTGCCGACCCTCGGCGACTCGGCGAAGTATCTCCACAACAAGGCCGCGCTGAAGACGTACGCTGCCGCGGCGATGGACCACACCATCGCGATGCTGCGTGGCGTGAGCGATGCCTCTCTCGAGGAGAACATCGTGCAGTTCGGCAACAAGGTCACGCGCGGCCGAGCGTTGATGGAGCTGCTCGACCACTTTCCCTGGACGCTGGGTCAGACCGTGCCGTATCTGCGCCTCAACGGCGTGACACCGCCCGAGTACTCACCGTTCTAGGGACCCGCCACGCCGCCGGATTGCCGGCGGCGTGGCGGTATTCGCGAGGATTCTGTTGCGATTCGTGTGATTCGTGAGGCCAACGAACAACGTCAAACGTTCGTTGACCCCAAGCCTCAGATAGCCAGATGCTTCGCCGCGAGCTGCGCCTTGATCGACATCTCCGCCGCGAGAAAGCAATGCGCCTGCGGCATGGCCGTCTCGGTGCGGTTGACGACGTCATCCACCAACTGCCGTCCATAGGGCTTCTCGACATTCTTGCAGTCGATCTTCTGCACGCCCTTTCCGTCAACGAGAAAGAGATGATCGCCGCCAGGCGTGGGTCCGCCGATGTCGACGTACTTCCGCAGCTCGATGTACCCGTCCGTGCCCAGGATGGTCATGCGGCCGTCGCCCCAGGTGGGCAGCCCCGCCGGTGTGAACCAGTCCACGCGGATGTAGCCCGTGCCGCCATTGCCGCGGATCATCACATCGCCGAAGTCCTCGAACTTCGGGTGATCCTTGTGACGGACGTTCCGCACCTGCGAGGCGACGATTTCCGCACTTGTCGAGCCGGTGAAGAACAGAAACTGCTCGAACTGGTGCGACGCGAGGTCGCAGATGATGCCGCCGTAGTTCTTCGCGTCCCAGAACCACTCCGGGCGCGAGGGAGGATTCACGCGATGGGGACCGAGTCCGATCGTCTGGATCACCTGGCCAATGGCGCCCGCCTTCACGAGGTCGCCCGCCTTCACGGCGGCGCCCACCTCGAAGTGCTCGCTGTACAGGATGGAATAGATCCGCTTGGTCGCCGCCTGGACCTTGCGCGCCTCAGCCAGCTGCTCGAGTGACGTGATACCCGGCTTGTCCGACATGAAGTCCTTGCCGGCCTTCATCACCCGGATACCAAGGGGCGCTCGTTCGGCAGGAATGGAGGCGGAGAGGATGAGCTGGATCGTGGGATCCTCGAGCACCTCGCGCTCGTCCTTCGCGATTTTCGCGCTGGGGTAGCGCTTCGCGAATGCGTCGCGCAGGTCGGGCTCCTTCGCATAGAACGACACCAGCTCGCCGCCGCCCTTCGTCGTGGTTTCGACCTGCCCGTAGATATGCCCGTGGTTGAGTCCGATCACGCCGAACCTGATCCGTGGCGCAACTCGTCCGCGCCGGAGCGTGTGCACGGCCGCGCTCAGACTCTTGGGGATCAGTGACGCCGAGGCCAGGCCGGCGATGACACCCGCGGACGTCTTCACGAGGGTGCGCCGGGTGATGTTTTCCATTTCGCCTGCTCTCCGTTTTCGGTGGGTGCGGTGATGCGCGAACATACAGGTGGTGCGCGGCGTGCGCAGGGGCCGAGCGGGACCGCGAAGCAAGGCGCCCCGATCTGGTACGCTCGGGCAATTGGAACAGCATTTTTACCACGGAGGTCACAGAGGGCACGGAGGACCGCGTGGGCACGCAGGACATGAATAACGCGAGCCATTCGTTGTTTTCCCTCTGTGTCCTCTGTGTCCTCCGTGGTAAATGCTGTTGAGCGGAAAGAGAAACTACGCCCGCTCCGCCATCTGGATCGCCGCGCGAATGTAGCCGAGCGCGTAGGCCATTCCCGCGTGCCAGGGCGCGGCGCAACTCATTTCTGGTGTGTGATCGGGGATGATGACGCCGTCGTACCCGACACTCTTCAGCACCTCGATCGCGCGCAGCATGTCGAGGTCGCCTTCATCCACGAAGACTTCCTGATAATAGGGCACCTTGCCCTGCACGTTGCGGAAGTGCACATAGGCGATCTTGCCGAGCTTGCCATAGTGGGCAATGCTCTCGTAGACGTCACCCTCGCGCATTTCCTGGAGTGAGCCGAGGCAGAACTCGAGATTGTTCGCCGGGCTCGGTGACAGGTCGAGCACGCGCTGGTATTTCGACGGCTGGTTCACCAGGCGCGCAGTGTTGCGCAGCATGTCCGCCGGTGGATCGTCGGGATGCAGCGCCATCTTCACGCCCGCCTCCTCGGCGACCGGCAGGATCTCGCTGAGGAACCACTCGTAGCGTTGCCAGAGCTCGTCGCTCTCCACTCGGCGGACGTTGCCCGACGGCGCGTCGGGGTCGTAGACCATGTTCCACACCATGCCGTTCGGGATCGGCGTTTGCGGATCGATCTTCGATTCGTCGTAGACGAGTGCCTTGGCGCCGCCGCGTCCCCACGGGCCCTTCGTCCAGCCCCACACGCCGGCCAGTGAAAAGTTGTAGCCCATGATCGGGATGCCGACGCGCCCGATCACCTGGATGGTGCGCTTGATGTTCTCCATCTGCGCGCGCTTGTTTGGGCCGTCGAGGAGGATGTCGCTCCAGTGCGACGGATCGAAGTTCTCGATGGCTTCCCACACGAGGCCATTGGCCTCGATGTGTCGCTTGATGTCGCGGAGATCAGCCTCGGTCCACGGCTTGTCCTGGTTCGTCGTGGTGCCCCAGCCCATGTTGGGACCGCCGCTGTCGAGGACGGGATTCTGTCCCTTGAAGTAGTCGACGAGATGCACCACGAGGTGCGACACGCCCGCCTGCTTGGCGAACTTGAAGTTGTCTTCAGTGAGGAGGCTGCGATACAGGCCGAGGCCGAGCTTCATCGAACTGCGGGGACGGAGACGGGAATTGGGCCGGTTGACGCGCGTTCATCGTCCCCGCGAAAGCGGGAATCCAGGTTCACAAGACCAAAATGGATTCCCGTGTTCGCGGGAATGACTATCTCTCGATGGAGAATAGCCTCAGACACCGCTGTAGACGCTGAAGCCGCCGTCGATCGGAATGACGACGCCGGTGACGAACGACGCCGCATCGCTGCACAGCCACTGCACCGCGCCATTCAGCTCCTCTGCGGAACCGAAGCGACCCATCGGCGTCTTGGCGATGATCTTCTGTGCGCGCTCGGTGTAGCCGCCGTCGGGCGTGAGGAGCACGGCGCGATTCTGCTCGGACACGAAGAACCCCGGCGCAATGGCGTTGACGCGAATGCCGGCACTGTGCTTCATCGCCATCTCGACTGCCATCCATCGCGTGAAGTTGTCGATGCCGGCTTTCGCGATCGAGTAACCGGGCACGCCGCTCAACGCCTGGATCGCCGCCATCGACGAGATGTTCACGATCGAGCCCTTGCCCTGTCGCGCCATCACCTCGCCGAACACCATGGTCGGGATGACGCTGCCATGGAGGTTGAGGTCGATCACTTCGCGATAAGCGTCCATCGGCATCTCGAACACGCTGCTCCTGTCCGTCCGCGCGCGCTGGACGTTGCCGCCGGCCGCGTTGATCAGGATGTCGACCGACCCCCATTGGCCGAGCAACGCATCGCGCGCGGCCCGCAGCTGGTCCACGTCGAGCACATCCGCCTGGAGCGTAATGACGTCCGCACCCGACGCCCGCAGCGATACCGCCCTCGACTCGGCCGCATCGCGCCGTCGTCCGAGCAGGGCGACGCGCGCACCCACGGCCGCGAGACCGGCTGCGATGCTGCCGCCGAGTACGCCGGAACCACCAGTGACAACGGCGACCTTGTCGGTGCAGTCGAAGGGGGAGCGGGTCATTCGTGAATGGTGAGGGGGTGGATCGCGATGCAGTGTGAAGCGTCGTGCAATGTGTCGCCGGAGCAGGCACTATCAAGGTCGCGCGTGCGTCGTCGATCGTCTATCTCGCCACGAGTCCCGCGACCGCCATTCGCTTCGACATGCACGCAACTCCTGTTGCTCCGCCCGCCGCCATCGCGCGC
>JBBQFW010000282.1:0-5334 GCA_038322445.1 Gemmatimonadales bacterium | reverse complement strand
GACCCGCTCGCCGCTGCGCGGCTGCTCGTCTGACAGCGGGTCAACGGACTGGTCCGACAGCCATGATCTACACGACCAGGTTGATGCGCCGATTTCGGCCACCACCGTAATCACAGACAATCCCCACCACCCAGGGGACCGAGCGGTGTAGTCAACAGCGGTCAGACTTCAGTTGACCCGCTATCAGACTGTCCGACTGTCAGACCGTCAGACTCCTCAAACGCCGTCATGTCGCTTCAATACCACTGCGGCATTGATCCCGCCGAAGCCGAAGCTGTTGCTCAGCGCGTACTCCACGTCCGCATCGCGGCCGTGTTTCGGGATGTAGTCCAGGTCGCAGCCCTCGGCTGGCGCGTCGTGGTTCAACGTGGGCGGCAGTCACTTCTTGTCGAGCGGGAGCGCCGTGATCGCCAGCTCGATCGCGCCGGACGCGCCCAGCGCGTGGCCATAGTACCCCTTCGTGCTGCTGACCTGCAGGCGCGGGGCATGATCGCCGAATGTCTGCTTCAGCGCGACCGTCTCGGTCGGGTCATTGAGCGGCGTCGAGCTGCCGTGCGCGTTGATGTAGCCGATCTCCGGCGCATTCAGCTTCGCGTCGCGCAACGCCATGTTCATCGCACGCGAGGCCTGCGATCCGTCAGGGCGCGGCGCCGTCATGTGGTGCGCGTCGTTGCACGTCCCGAAGCCGACGATCTCCGCATAGATGTGCGCTCCTCGCGCCTTCGCGTGCTCGAGCTCCTCGAGAATCAGCACTGCCGAGCCTTCGCCCATCACGAAGCCGTCGCGATCCTTGTCGAACGGGCGCGAGGCGCTGGCGGGATCATCGTTGCGCGTCGACATGGCGCGGATGAGCGAGAACGAACCAAAGCACAGCGGCGCCAGCGGCGTCTCGGCGCCACCGGCGAACATGATGTCGGCGTGGTCGTCGCGAATGGCGCGAAAGGCATCGCCGATCGCGATGGTGCCCGACGCGCAACTCATGCCGTTGGTGACGTTCGGCCCCTGCGCACCGAACTCGATGGCGATGTTGCAGCTCGCCGCGCCCGTGAAGACGTTGAGCGCAAGCGAGAGGTCGACGCCCTTCACGCCCTGGGCGAGGAACACCTGCAGTTGCTGTTCGGCGAAGTGGATCCCGCCGAGCGCGCTTCCCATCATCGCGCCAACGCGCTCGCTGTTCTCAGATGCGAGGTCGAGCCCCGCGTCCGTGAGCGCCTGCTGCGCACTCGCAACCGCAAAGGCATTGTAGCGATCGAACCGTCGCGACTTCTTCGACTCGAAGAAATCGAGCGGATCGAAGTCGTTCACCTGCGCCGCATTGTGGCTGCGCCAGATCGATGGATCGAAGCGAGTGACGGTGGCGACCGCTGTGCGCTCACGGCGAAGCCCATTCCACAGTCCTTCGCGTCCAATGCCGATCGGCGTCACCGCACCGACTCCCGTCACTGCCACCCGTCTGCGCTCGCTCACTCGATTCTCCCTCAGGCCTGCTGTCTATTGGCGGAGCCGATCGCGGCGCGCTCGGCGTGCTTTGCGAGTCCTTCCAGCGTCCGGCTGGCAATGCCATGCACGAACACCGGACCGATTACCATCGTTGCTGCGGCCGATCCAACCACCGGGACCGCCGGTCCGTTCCACAGGTGCAGGATGCGCACATGTGTGCCCGCAGAAGTCTCGCTGAATGTCCACTCGACTTCCATCCCGCTGGTGACGCCCGCGATGTGGGTGAATCTGATGGAGGGTGCACCGGTTCCGGGCACCTTCACCTGCATCCTCGAGCGCCAGAAGGTGGGCCACTGCAGCATGCCGAACGGACGGTTGGCGCTCATGTCCACGATCCCGCCGCCGTCACGCCGCCGTTCCTGGAATCGCACGTACTTGTAGTGCGGCAGGATCATGGGCCATCGCTCGACGTCCGCCGCCAGCGCAAAGATCGCCGCAAGCGGCGCGTGGACGAGCCGCTCATCAATCGTCGACATGTCCCGCGACGCGGGCATGGGACCGAGCTCGAGCGGTGGGAGTTCACTCATGCGAGGGAGTCCAGGTTGCGGTAAGGCGAAAGCCAAGGTGCCGACGAATGGTAGCCATGCGTCCCGTGGACTGCAGCACATGGGCTGCGAGATCGCGCGTTGTAAAACCCCGAAGTACGGAAACCATTCCATCGTGACGACTCACCGGATGAAATCCGAGGAGCCACGTTACGCACCAGAACCCGGCCACGGCGAACCAGCTCCGCCTGAGGTCGCTCACGATGACTGCCCGACGCGCCACGCGGTTCATCTCGCGAAGCACGACATCGATCTCATGATCCTCGAAGTGGTGCAGCACCTGCGAGCAGGTGACCACGTCGATGCTCCCCGTCGCGAACGGCAGCAGCCGTGCGTCGCCGCAGACGCTGCCATCGAGCACCTCGCCCGAAAGGGCAGCCAGGGACGCCGCCTCATCGAGGCCGACCGTGTACAGCGGGATGCCCTTTCGAGCAGCCAGCCGCCGCGCGCGCAGGGGTATGTCCGCAAGGCCGGTGCCCACGTCGAGCAGTGTTGCGCCCGCGCCCAGCGACGGCAGCAACCGTCGCACCTCGGCGAGCACCGCGTTTGCCCCACCGAGGACGGTGTTCGCGCGGCGGACGTCGCGGAGTGACCGCTCGCGCAGCTCGGGGGTGGTCTCGGGATTGTCGAGGTGTTCGAACCCGCGTTGCCGCGTCGGGGTGAGCAAGCGGCCTACCGCTCCAGCTGTGCGTAGCCGCCGCGATAGTAGAGCAGGGGCTTCGCGTCGCGCGCGGTGGCGCGCTCGACCTCGCCGAGGAAGATCATGTGGTCGCCGGCCTCCATGCGCGACGCAACCCTGCACTCGAGGTGGGCCAGCGCGTCGTCGAGCAGCACGACGCCGCTGTCGCCCCGGGAGTAGCCGATGCCCTCGAAACGATGCGACGAATCCACTGTCGCGAAGCGCCGCGACAGGGACTCCTGTTCGGCCGCCAGCACATTCACGCCGAAGCGTTCAGCATGGAGCAATGCCTCGAACATCGACGCCGCGCAGTCAACGCAGACCTGCACGAGCGGCGGTTGGAGGCTCACCGAAGAGAAGGCACTCGCCGTCATGCCGACATCGCGTCCATCGGCGTCGATCGACGTGATCACCGTGATGCCGCTGGCAAACCGGCCGAGCACGCTGCGATAGGAATCCGGATCGATGGTCATGAGTCGGCGGCGATGCGACGGGCAGGAGTGCGGAACAGGCTGACGAGATAGCCCAGCCGCAGCACCTCGCGCGCGGGAACGAAGTCGCCAGTGACGCCAACGAGGAGGTCGGCCATATCCTTCCGCGACTCGAGCGTGCGCGCGAAGTAATTCATCGCCGGCGCGAACCCGACCGCGGCGTTGATGAGGCGTTCCACCGCCCACTTGCCGCGGAACTCGGCGGAGCGCGCGCGGTGGTAGGCGCGCAGCGCGCGATCCGCATCCCGCACCGACGCAGCACCGAGCGCGCGCATGGCGTATGGCGCGAGGATCTCGCCGCCCCGGAGCCCTGAGTAGATGCCCTCGCCGGTGAAGGGATCGAAGAAGTCGGCGGCATCACCGACGAGTGCGGCGCCTGGCGCCCAGGCGCGGCGTGCGTGCGACGCGAATGGGCCAGTGGCAATCACGGGCGTGACGCGACGTGCGCCTGCGACGCGCGGAGCGAGTTGCGGCCGCGCCCGGAGCCACGCCTCGAAGAACGCCGTGCGATCACCGGCGATTTCGCGACCGTACGAGCCGGGCACGACCATCGCCACGTTCGTAAGTCCATTCTCCACCGACGCGAGCCCGACGTATCCCACGTCGCGCTCGACGTGCATCTCGCCCCAGTCCGTGATGTCGCCGAAGTTCTCGTAGTGCGCCACGAGGGCAATGCGGCGTGGCCACCACCGGCTCGTATGCGCGAGGTGCAGGCGTCGCGCGATGACCGAACGCAGCCCGTCGGCGCCGATGACGAGCGGTGCGCGCAACTCGCGTGTCGATCCATTCTCGCCAAGGAGTTGCACGCCGTTCACCCGCCCGCTGCCGTCGTGCGTGACGTCGACGACGCGCGCTCCCTCGCGCACCTCGGCGCCCGCCGACCGTGCGCAATCGAGCAGGATGGGATCGAGCAGCACGCGTCGCAGGGCGAGCCCACGGTTCCGGAAGGCACTGTACCCGTGCTGCGCAACGAAGTCGCCGCGGAGCTTCGCGCCGTTCGGCGCGCGCACGATCATGCCATCAAGGTGCGCCGCACCGGCGGCCTCGACCGCGTCGAGCGCGCCCATCTCGCTCAACACGCGCGAAGCCTGCGGACTCAGATACTCGGCGCAGGGCTTTGGCCGCGGAAAGGTGGCGCGGTCGAGGACGAGCACGCGCGCGCCGGCGCGCGCCAAGGCGAACGCGGTGGACGCGCCGGCGGGCCCGCCGCCAACGACAATGACATCATGCGGTGTTTCGCCGAGCGTGGTCATGCGTAGAAGGCTAGAGACTGGCGACAAGCGCGGCTACTGCGCCTCCGACAACCGTGGAGAGGAAGTTCACCGTGTCGTTGCCCATCCACGGGGCGCCCCCAACGAGAGTGGTCGATGCGCCGCAGGTGTGGACGAGTCGTTCCGAGCCCATGGAGCAAGTCGGGCACCAGCGACGCTCCTGGGCGGTGGCGCCGAGTGCCGAGTCGGCGAGTGCGCCCGCGACGCCACCGACGGCGATGGCGAGGGGCAGTGTGGTAAGGCCAAGCGACAGCGCGATCAGCGCAACAAATGAGGCGCCCGCGAGCATTGCCACGCTGCCAGCGACGCTCAGGCCGCCCGACGTGCCCGGCGCCACGCGCCGCAGTGTGAACATGGAGCGCGGGGTGCCGCCGTGCAGCGTGCCGATCTCGGTGGCCCACGTGTCGGCTGACGACGCCGCGAGCGCGCCGAGTGCCTGAAGGTGCACGATTACGGCGATGCGGTCGGGAGCGAATGCCGCGACCGCCAGACACGCGGCGTAGCCGCCGCCGTTCGCCAGCACCTGCGTGACGTCGCGCGCGCCACTCTTGGCGACGACGCCTCCCGTAATTCGCTCCTTCTCCACTCGGCCGTAGCGCGAGAGCAGGCTGGCGGCCAGGAAGTATGCGACGAGCACGACGCCCCATCCCGTTCCTGCGGCGGCGCAGAGTGTCCCCAGGCACACGGCGGCAACTGCGCCCGAGGTCGAGAGCGAGCCTGCGCGACGTGCGGCGAGCGCAATGGCACTCGCGAGTACGAAGCCGCTGAGCGCGCGAATCAGGGTGGTGGGGTCCGCATTGGCCGGAAACATCGTGGCGCGAAGCTAACGCGATGTTGGTGCGGCGAAA
>JBBQFW010000281.1:0-5348 GCA_038322445.1 Gemmatimonadales bacterium | reverse complement strand
CGCGATGTATTCCTTGCCGTCGGGGCCGGTGTAGGCGATCGGATTGCCGACGACGCCGGAACCGACCTTGAACTTCCAGAGCACCTTGCCGGTCTTCGCGTCGGCGGCCTTGAACCATCCGTCGAGCGTACCGTAGAAGACGACGCCGCCCTTCGTCGCGAGTGCGCCGCCCCAGACCGGATACGGCTCCTTGATCCCCCACACCTTCTTGCCCGTGGTGGCATCCCAGGCGATGAACTCGCCGCGGTACCCGCCCGGTCCGGCGACTTCGGGAGCGTTGCCGCCGATGTAAGGCGTACCGGGGATGTAGGAGACTTCGCGCGCTTCGAAGTCCATGCAGAGGTTGTTCGTGGGCACGTAGAAGAGCCCTGTCGCCGGGGAGAATGCGGCCGGCTGCTGGTTCTTGCCGCCCTCGAGACTGGGACAGATGAACGACACCTTCTTGCCCTGGAACGGCACCTTCTCCGCGTTGAGCGTGGGACGCCCAGTGGTGAGATCCACGCCGGTGGACCAGTTCAGCGGCACGTACGGCTTCGCGAGAATCACTTCGCCGGTGGCGCGGTCCATCGTGTAGGCGAAGCCATTGCGATCGAAGTGGACGAGCGCCTTGCGCACTTTCCCGTTGATGGGAAGATCGGCGAGGATGTTCTCGTTGACCGCGTCGTAGTCCCAGACGTCGTGCGGCGTGGGCTGAAAGGCCCACACCATTTCGCCGGTGTCGGCATCGCGCGCGATGATGGCCGCGCTCCACTTGTTGTCGCCCGGACGCTGCTTGCCGTTCCACGGCCCCGGGTTCGACGTACCGTGATAGACGAGGTTGAGCTCCGGGTCATACGACAGCCAGCCCCACACCGTGGCGCCGCCCTGCTGCCATGTGTTTTTCGGCCAGCTCGTGGCGCCCTGATTCGCACTCGTATCCGCCTTGCCATAGAAGGGCTTGAAGCGCTTGCCGACCTTGATGTCGGCATCGGGTCCGATGTTGTACGCCCGCCATACTTCCTTGCCGGACACCCCGTCAATCGCGGCGATCCATCCACGCACGCCCATCTCGCCGCCGCTCGACCCCACGAGGACTTTCCCCTTCACATACAGGGGCGCCATCGTCATCGTCTCGCCCTTGCCGAGGGTTCCCATCTGCGTGCGCCAGAGCAGCTTGCCGCTGGCGACGTCCACCGCCACGGTGTGTCCGTCGAGCAGGTTGTAGAAGATCTTGCCGTCCCCGAACGCGGCACCGCGATTCACGACGTCGCAGCACGCGAGCCCCACCGCCTGCTGCGCATTTTCCGGCCGCACCTTCCACCTGAGGGGCTGGCCCTCGGTGGCGAGGTCAAGCGCGTAGGACACGTTCGGATATGGTGTCACCACGTACATCGTGTTGCCGACCACGAGTGGCTGGCCCTCGTGTCCGCGCAGCACGCCGGTGGAGAAGGTCCATGAGGCGTGAAGGTCCTTCGCGTTGGCCGCGGTGACCTGATCGAGGTCGCTGAAGCGTGACGACGCGAAGTCACCGGCGGGAAGGTTCCACTCACCTGCCGGTCCCGATCGTGGCGCGCCGATTTTCGTGCCGTTTACCGTGGTGAGGGTCGTGTTCCCCGCGGCCGCGGTGTCGCTGGACTTCGCGGCATCACCGGCGCAGGCGCCAAGGATGAGCAGGGCGATGAAGCAGGCAGCGTTCTTCGTGTACATGGCGCCCTTGTGAAATGCGAATGCCGGCGACGCGCAGGCGTGCTTCAGCGCACCCTGGACGTTGGCGGTGCGATCTTCGCGCCGCTCGCGGTCTTCTCCACGTTGTTGCCTTTCGTCGTTCTGCTGGCCTTCGCCGACTTCGTGGCTTTTGCACCGATAGCGGGCTTTCGTGCACTCGAGGCTCCCGCCTTCGCGGCCCTGTTCTCGCTAGCGGTGCCCGACGTCTTCCATGCAGTGCGCGCCTTCTGCGTTGGGCTGCGCGAGCGCTCGTACATCACGATGAACGCCTCGACGGAGAGATCAGCGATCGTCTCCGCAATGGTGTCGAGTGCGAGATCGTCTGGCGACTTGAATCGCACGCACGACTTGCCGATGTCGAGCCGCTTGCCGGCGCGCGCGAAGCCATCCTTGAATCGCCGCGCGCGCGCTGGATCGCCGTACACACTCATCAGGTAGATGGCGTTGAATTTCCTCTGCGCCGCGAGTGCCACGTACCCGAGGGGCTGCTTGTTCTACGTATCGGGGTATCGGCTGAGCGGGATGGAGTAGTAGATCATCCCGAATCCCATTCCCTCGACGTACCCTGCCGGCAGATTGCGGAGCACGAGGTCGCGCACGGTGGTGATCGCCGAGCGTTTGTCGTCGGGCAGGGACGCGAGGCATGCGTCGACGGTTTTCGCTGCGCTCATCACCATGTCGCCTCCTGCTCAGCGCTTCGGTTCAGGCATCAGGTAGTCCTGCGACGCGATGCACTGCCAGTGTCCGTCGAGCTTCACCCACGTGTCGGTGTAGCGATAGCGGTTGGTGAACGCGCCTTTCGGGCCGCGGCCCTTCATCACCAGCACGCCGATGACGACGGCCGACTTGTCATAGATCAGGGCGCGCATCTTCTCGTTCGATGCGTCGCGAACGGTATCACTGCCTGTCGTGAACGCCTTGATGCCCGCTTCGCGCTCCATCACGCCCGACGCGTCCGAGTAGACCCACTTGGGCGTTGTAAGCCGGTGCATGATGGCGGCATCGCGCTTCACGACCGCCTGGGTCCAGTCGTTCTCCAGCTTGAAGAGCGCCTGCTCGTCGGCCTTGCTGGCGGCCTGGGCTCGCATCGGGGCCGGCGAGAGTCCAAGCATCAGTGCCATCGCGAACAGTGCGCTCGCCGCGGCCTTACTCCCCGAAGTGCGGCTCATACTGTCCCTCCGTCTCGTCGTGCGTGCGCAGACGCTCCAGCGTCCGGGCGCAGGTGTTCCACCTGAGCAGCGCGTTGTCGTTGCCCGGCTCGCGCAGACGTTCGGCTTCCTCGAATGCCGTCATGGCCACGCGCAACGATTCGCGTGCCATCGCTTCGGCGTGCATGGCGTTCTGCGTGAGCTGCGCGTGCGCGAGCCGTTCGTGGATGATGCCGTCGTAGTACAGCCGCTGGTATGGATCGGTGAGTCGGTCGAGCAGCGCATGCGCACGCTTCGACAACTCCTTCGGTTGCGGCCCGAACTGGTCCGTAAGCGACAACAGGAGCATCACGAGCACGGGCTGGTTGGCTGGATCCACCTGGAGGATGTCGAGGCAGATGCTCTCGGTCGCCCACGATTGATTCAGCAGACGATAGCGCTCCGCCTTCTGGATGGCGCGCGGGATGGCCTCGGCCGAGATGGTCTTGAGCGTGTGCATGGTGTTTTCCATGGGAGTCCTCAGCGCTTCTTCGGTCCGCGGACGAGGCGCACCAGGGCGCGCAGCGGATCGTAATGCCGGTCGACGACGCGCTCCTTGAGCGGAATGATGGCGTTGTCGGTGATGGTGATGTGTTCGGGGCAAACCTTCGTGCAGCACTTCGTGATGTTGCAGTAGCCGATGCCGAAGTCGTCCTTGAGGTCGGTGGTGCGATCGGCGACGTCGAGCGGATGCATTTCCAGCGCCGCTGCGTACACCAGGTAGCGCGGGCCGATGAACTCCTCGTGCTTGTGGTGATCGCGGAGGACGTGGCAGACGTCCTGGCAGAGGAAGCACTCGATGCACTTCCGGAACTCCTGCACCCGGTCGACGTCGGCCTGGTCGATGCGCCAGGTGCCGTCAGGCGCATCCGGCTTGCGTGGGGTGAAGCGCTTGATGCGCGGCTTCACGCGGAAATTCCAGGAGACGTCGGTGACGAGGTCGCGCAGGTGCGGGAACGCGCGCATCGGCTCGATGGTGACCGGCTCGTTGGCGGGCAGTTCTTCGAGTCGCGTCATGCACATCAGCTTGGGCTTGCCGTTGATCTCGGCGGAGCATGAACCGCACTTGCCTGCCTTGCAATTCCAGCGGACGGCAAGGTCATTCGCCTGGTCTGCCTGGATCTTGTGCACCGCGTCCAGGACGACCATGCCGTCGTTCGTCTGGACCGTGTAATCCTTGAATGCGCCGGCGCCGTCGGCGCCGCGCCAGATGCTGAAGGTGCGCATCTCGTGACCGACCGCGGCGTCCTGCGCGGACTGCGCGGCGGTGTATGCATCGACCGCACGCGCCGGAGTGGTGTCCTGCTTCGGTGCGGTCATGGGTGTCCGGCTCCGGTCATGTCGCCATCTCCTTGATGATCGCCTCGAGCTCGGCGGGCATCGGCGGGATCATCGCGCGCTCGACCTCCATCTCGCCGTTCTTTCCCAGCCGGATGACATGGTTGAACTTCGCGAACTCCGGATCCTTGTCGGGATAGTCGTCGCGGAAGTGTCCGCCTCGGCTCTCCTTTCGTTCGAGCGCGCACTTCGTGATGCCTTCGGAGATGATGAGCAGGTGGCGGAGGTCGAGCGCGGTGTGCCACCCCGGATTGTATTCGCGATTGCCCGGCACGCCCACGTTTTCGGCGCGCTGCTTCAACACCTCGATCTCCGACAGGGCGCGCTCCATCTCGTCGTGCACACGCACGATGCCGACGTAGTTCTGCATCGTGGTCTGCAACGACTCCTGCACCTGATATGGCCCTTCACCCGCCGCACCGCGATCGAATGGCGCGAGTGCTCGCGTCGCGGCGTCCTCGATATCCACTTCGCTCAGTGTGCTCGCGGGCTGCGTGCGCGCGAACTCCGCCGCGTACTGCCCTGCCCTCTTGCCGAACACCAGCAGGTCGGACAGCGAATTGCCACCGAGACGATTGGCACCGTGGAGACCGGCCGCGCACTCGCCACAGGCGAACAGACCGGGCACCGTCGACATCTGCGTATCGCCATCCACACGAATGCCGCCCATCACGTAGTGCGTCGTGGGGCCGATCTCCATCGGTTCCTTCGTGATGTCGATCCCCGCGAGCTGCATGAACTGGTGATACATGCTCGGCAGCTTCTTCTTGATATGCTCCGCGGCATTCGGGATTTTTTCCTTGATCCACGAGATGTCGAGGAAGACGCCGCCGTGCGGAGAGCCACGGCCCTCCTTCACCTCCCGCACGATCATGCGCGCAACGTGATCGCGCGTGAGCAGCTCTGGCGGGCGACGCGCATTCTTGTCGCCCTGCGTGTAGCGCCAACCCTCCTCCTCGTTGTCGGCAGTCTGCGGCTTGTAGTTGTCCGGGATGTTCTCGAACATGAAGCGCTTGCCGTCGCGATTGCGCAGCACGCCGCCTTCGCCGCGTACTCCTTCCGTCACGAGGATGCCGCGCACGCTCGGCGGCCAGATCATGCCCGTGGGATGGAACTGCA
>JBBQFW010000280.1:0-5384 GCA_038322445.1 Gemmatimonadales bacterium | reverse complement strand
CGGAGATCACGCGCATCAACGCGAATATCGCCCGCATCGCCGACGGCAAGCAGATCCGGTACGTGAACATCAACGGTGTGCTCGCGGACGCGGACGGCCGCCTCCACGACGGTCTCATGATGGACAAGCTGCATCCGACCGCGAAGGGAGATCAGTTGTGGGCGGACGCGCTAAAGCCGATTCTTGCGGAGATCCTCGGTCCGCCCGCGGCCGTCGACCTCGCGCCTCCGCCGACCGGTGATCCGAGCGTGAAGCCTCCCGCTGGATGAGCGCTGGCGCAACGCGAAACTCCACACTCGTCATTCCCGCGAACGCGGGAATCCATGTTGCCGTCGCCAAGACATCGCCACCTACGCGGGGATGCCGTCTCAGCGCGCCACCACTCCCGTCGGACGATACGCACCATTGAACCGCGCATACGGCTCGGCATAGGCGGCGTGCGCGGCAGCATCCGGGTAGTCGAGCACCCCGCGTGTGAGCGTCGCGCGCGCGGCGCTCGCGAGGTCCGCATACGCCCCCGCGCCGACCGCCGCGAGCAGCGCCGCGCCGTACGCCGGACCCTCCTCGCGATTCACCGTCGCCGTCGGAAGCCCGAACACTTCGCCCTGCAATCGACGCAGCAACGGGCTCTTCGCGCCGCCGCCGGTCAACAACACGTGATCCGGCGACACCCCGAGCTGCTGGAGAATCGTGAGCGAGTCGCGCAGCGCGAAGCACACGCCCTCGAGCACCGCACGTGTCATGTGCGCGCGCGTGTGTGCGAGGCTGAGCCCGAGAAAAGCGCCTCGCGCGGCCGCGTCGCGGTGCGGCGTGCGCTCGCCCTGGAGATAGGGCAGGAACGTCACACCGGCCGCACCCGGCGGCACGCTCGCGGCCTCCGCATCGAGCTGCGCATCGGCCCGGGCGGGGTCAGTGAGCTCGCGCGCGAGCTGGTCGCGATACCAGGCGAAGGCACCGCCCGCCGACAGCACGACGCCCATCATGTACCACGTGTCCGGCGCCACGTGACAGAACGTGTGCGCGCGCAACTGTGGATCGACGTGCGGTGCACGCATCGGCGCGAGTACGGTGCCGGACGTCCCCCAGCTCGACACGACATCGCCAGCGTCCACGGCCCCTACGCCCGCCGCTCCGCACGCGTTGTCCGCACCGCCGCCCACCACCGGCGTTCCCGCGACAAGTGACGTGAGCGACGCCGCCTCGACGCTGACACGCCCAAGCACCTCCGACGAACCCCCGACGGTCGGGGTGATCGACATCGGCACATCGACGGCTCGGAGAATCTCCTCACTCCAGCGCCACTTGGCGGTGTCGTACATCAACGTGGCCGAGGCGTCCGATGGATCTGTCGCCAGCACGCCGGTGAGGCGGTACCGGATGTAGTCCTTCGGCAGCATGACCGTCGCGAGCCTGGCATACGCCGCGGGCTCGTGATTGCGCAGCCACAGCACCTTGGGCAGCGTGAAGCCCTCGAGTGCAGGGTTGCACGCAAGCGCACGCAGCCGCGCCTCACCTCCGACACGCTCCGTGATCTCTGCGCACTCCGCCGTGGTGCGTCCGTCACACCAGAGCAGCGCGGGACGAATGACGTCGCCGGCACGATCGAGGAAGACCGACGAATGCATCTGTCCCGAAATGCCGATGGCGGCAATCCCGTCGGCGGGACGCGCGCGCCGCACCGCACGAACGGCCTCGCATGTCGCCGCCCACCACGCCGCGGGGTCCTGCTCGGCCCATCCGGGTTGCGGCGTGGACATCGTCAGCGGCATGGTCGCGGACGCGACGACCTCACCGGATTCCGCGACGAGGATCGCCTTGACGCCACTGGTGCCGACGTCGAGACCAAGAAAGCAGGATGCGGACACCTAGCGCACCCCGAGCAGGATCTCCATGGTCAGCTGGTCGAGCCGCTCGTAGGCATAGCCCTTCGCGCGCATCGCCTCGAGGTCGAACGTCTCGTCCTTGATGGCCTGCGCATCACGCACATAGGTAATGCGCTTCCCGGGCGCCGCGCCCCGCGCGTCGAGATCGGCGAGCAGCTGCCTGATCTCGGGATCCGCATGGAACGCAGCGACCTTCTCCTTCAGGATGAGATAGGACCGCATGCTGCCCTTCGCGAATTCCCACACGCCTGCCTCATCCTCCGTACGATACGCGTGGCTGTCGAAGTGCAGCATGCCCTTGTAGCCGGAATCCTCGAGCAGCTTCACGAGGAAGAACGCCTGCTTCGGATCTTCGCTTCCGAAGCGATGATCCTGGTCATAGCGCCCCGGCTTCTGCGAGTTGAGGTCGATGTGGAAGAGCTTCCCCGCCTCGAGCGCCTGCGCCACCCCGTGGGAGAAGTCGAGTCCGGCCATCGTATCGTGCGCAACCTCTGGATTCACGCCGACCATGTCGGGATGATCGAGCGTGTAGATGAACGCGAGCGCGTGGCCGATCGTCGGCAGGAAGATGTCGCCGCGCGGCTCATTGGGCTTCGGCTCGAGCGCCATCCGGTACTTGTAGTCCTGCGCGATGTTGTACTCGCACAGGAAATTGATCGCGTCGCGGAACCACTTCATCGCCTCCCGCGGATCCTTCGACGCATTCGTCTCCGTGCCCTCTCGGCCGCCCCAGAACACGTACGTTTCCGCGCCGAACTCCTTGCCGAGGTCCATGGCGCGCATGGTCTTCTGGATGGCGTGACGACGCACGGATGCATCGGTGCTCGTGAACGCGCCATCGCGGAAGACGGGATCGCCAAAGAGATTGGTCGTCGCCATGGGCACCTTCATGCCACTCTCCACGAGCGCCGCCTTGAAGTCGCGAATGATCTTCTCGCGCTCGGCGGTCGTCGCATCGCGAGGCACGAGGTCGTTGTCATGGAAGTTGACGCCGTAGGCGCCGAGCTCGCCGAGCTTCTGCACGATGTGCACGGGCGAAATCGCGGGACGGACGGCGTCGCCGAAGGGATCGCGGCCCGGATTGCCAACAGTCCACAGGCCGAAGGTGAATCGGTGTTCCGGCCGGGGCGTGTAGGCGTCCTGCTTCGATGGAGTCGTCATGAGCGTCGTTTAGGGAATGGCTTCGCAGCGCGGCGTGAGGCGGTCTGTCGGACAGCGCAGGCTTTGATAGTACTGCAGGGTGTGCGCGGGCTGGTCGAAGGGCGCGGGGATCGGCAGGCGGGAGAACGTCTGAAAGTACGCGAGGTTCGCGTCGCGCCACCAGCGCGCCTCCTTCTCCTGAATGGCAAGAAACGACTGCACGTCAGCGAATCGCGCCGTGTCGATGGCCGGCCGCACGTTGCTCCAGACCTTCTGCATGGAACGCACGGTATCGACGCCGGCATTGAGTCGCACAATCATCTCGTCCCACAGCGTGCGTCCCGAGTGCATGCGATAGGTCCACGGCACGTGATGGAACCCAGCAGGGTGGAGTCAGGCACCGTGGCAAGATTCGCGTAGCGGTCGCGAACCGGCGGCGCGTACTGTGCCACCTGGTTGCTGCCGGTCGCGGTCCGGTCGAAGCCCACGCCGAGCGAATCGGCCTTGTGGAAATAGACGGGTGACTGGTCGAGGCGGCCGGTGCGCGCCCATGGCGCCGGCCCGTAGTGATGACCCGTGGCCATGATGCGCGCGAGCCCGAGCGGCGTCATGTAGTTCACCACGGCCTCGCGCGACACCATCATCATGTGCACGATCTTCAATACCACCGTCCGATCGTTGGTGAACGTCTGACGGACCCACTCCCCTGCGATGACCTCCGAGCTTGCCTCGGGATTCCAGGCGAGCCGGCCGTGGAGCTTGCCCGAGGCCGTAAAGACCGGCGCCCTAAACCGCGTCAGGCTCCCGCTCGATTTTCTCGATGCGCCGCGCATGCCGCCCGCCCGCGAAGGGCGTGTCCAGCCACGCCTTCAGGATCGCCCGCCCCTCGGCTTCACCGACAAACCGGGCAGGCAGCACGAGCACATTCGCGTCGTTGTGCTCGCGCGCGAGCGCGGCGACCTCCGGCGTCCAGGCCACGGCAGCGCGCACATGCGGATAGCGATTCGCCGTATAGGACATCCCGAGCCCGGTGCCGCACAACAGCACGCCCCGCGCGTTCGTCCCCTCCGACACCCGCTTCGCAAGGGGATGCGCGAAGTCCGCATAGTCGATCGACGCGTCGGTATTCGGACCAAGGTCCTGGACGTCGTAACCAAGCGCCTTCAGCTCCGCTTCGAGCTTTTCCTTCAGCTCGAACCCGGCGTGATCGCTGGCGATGAGTATGGTTTCTTGAGACAAGTGTTGGCCGTGTCGGGGGAGCAAAGGCTGAAGAACGTCGTCATTCCCGCGAAAGCGGGAATCCATCTGGGCTTTGTGAACATGGATTCCCGCGTACGCGGGAATGACGAACGAAGGTCGAGGCCCGGCTTTTCACGCTGCCCTGTCAGACCGTCAGACTGTCAGACAGTCCGACTATTTGTTCGGCCATTGCGGCCACGTCCGCACCATGCTTCCCACGGCCTTGATGCGCTGCTCGGCCAGACGATCCGCAGCGACATACGTCGGCACGCCGTCGTTCTTCGCAATGGCGAACACCTTGAGGATGGTGTCGTAGATCTCGTCCGCCTTGCGGAACGAGCGCGCCGAGCTCCACCCCGCGAGCTCGGAATACACGTTGATCACGCCGCCGGCGTTGGCCACGTAGTCGGGTGCGTAGAGGATGCCGCGCTCCTCGATGGCGACGCCGTGCTTCTCGGCCTCGAGCAGCACGTTGTTCGCCGCGCCGGCGAGAATTTCGCACTTGAGCTGCGGCAGCGTCTGGTCGTTGATGATGCCACCGAGCGCACACGGCGCGAAGATGTCCGCCTGCACGCCATAGATGTCATCCGGCGCCACCGCGCGCGCGCCGAACTCCTGCACGACCTGCTTCACCCGCTCCGCATCGATGTCGGTGACGATGAGCGTGGCGCCCGCTTCATGCAGTTCCTTCATCAGGTAGTATCCCACGTGCCCCGCACCCTGCACCGACACGCTGCGCGTGCTCAGGTCGTCGGAACCCCAGCGTTCCTTGGCCGATGCCTGGATGGCGCGAAACACGCCGTGCGCCGTCACGGGCGACGGATCGCCCGACCGGCCGGCGAGGCCGGAGACGTTCTTCGTCTCCATGTGCACGAAGTCCATGTCGGCCGTGATCGTGCCGACGTCCTCGGCCGTGATGTAGCGGCCGCCCAGCGACTCGACAAAGCGCCCGTGGGCGCGGAAGATCATCTCGCGGTCGGCCGTCTTGTTGTTGCCGATGATCCCCGACTGGCCGCCGCCGAGATTGAGGCCGGCCACGGCATTCTTGTAGGTCATGCCGCGCGCGAGGCGCAGGGCGTCGACGATCGCCTCATCGTCGTTCGCGTACTGCCAGAAGCGGGT
>JBBQFW010000279.1:0-5412 GCA_038322445.1 Gemmatimonadales bacterium | reverse complement strand
GGTTTCCGAGTCGGTTGGGACGCACTGCGTCTACCTATCGGTCCTTGCTGAACAGCGCGATGTGCGCCAACGTCCCTATCCGCCGGGACGTCGCCGGTTGCCCACCGAGCCGTAGTCCACCCTTCAATCGAGGTGCATCATGGCCGCCACCCGAGCCCTGTTCGCCGCCCTGCTGCTATTGGCCGCGTCCTGCGCGCGCTCGACCGAGTCTCCTTCGTCGGGCACGCCCAGGCCCGTGCAGTCCAAGAACGTGATCAGCCGGGAAGAGCTGCAGGATCCCGTGCTCGTCGGGATGGATGCGTTGCGTGCAATTCGCTATCTGCGCCCGACATTCTTCCGCGAATCCGGCCCGCAGAGCTTCGTCAACCCGTCTGCCGGGACGGTGCAGTTCTCGATGGACTTCGGCCCCGTGCAGCCCCTCAGCCAGCTCGCGGCGATGGCCGGGGTTTCTCTACAGATGGCCTACGAGGTTCGCTACCTCGACTTGAACGATGCGCAGAACCGTTTCGGCATCAATGCGAATGGCGGGCCGGTCATTGTCGTTGTGAGTAACAAACAGTAGCGCGCAGTCTGTTCGACGGTGCTGGCGTTGTGTGTCGAACAAACCTTTACGATCTGTCTTGCGCGATCATTTGCGAGGAAGTAGCATCTCGCGTCACGAAACAGTGACGATTTCACCGCATGCGTGGGTCATCATCAGACGGCGGCCTGTGCGCAGCACATTTCGTCGTCCGACTCGAGAATGCCCGGTTCACGTTCCGACGCCGGTCCGTGCCCACCTTTGCAGCCGCGCGCACGCGCACTTTGTTTTTCCCCCGGAAAGCGAAGCCTGACCCAGAGGTTGTCTTGAATCGCGGGCCCCAACCTCGCGATGCTTTTGTACGCACCCGGTACGAACGTGTCCGGCTGCAGCAGGAAGTTCATCACCCATCACGCCGTTCCCAGTTCATTTCCATCAGGGCCTGACGTCCATGCAAGGACCAGGAGCTCACACCGTACGCGCCACTTGGAGGAGGAACATGACGAAGAAGTTGCCCGATAGGCGATCATTCTGGCATGAGTTCCCGAGCGCCTTTCGCGCTCTGGGATTCGGCCTGCTGTTCACCATGACGGTGAGTGGCGAGGTCAGCGCTCAGGCTATCAACATCACCGGCACGGTCACGGCCACCGGCGGTAATCCGCTCGCGGGCGTACTCGTGCGGGTCGAAGGCGCAAGCGGACGCACCACGACGAGCCCGAACGGACGGTACTCGATCACGGCTCCCGCGACGAGCACGCTGGCCTTCTCGCTCGTGGGGCAGCGTCTTCACACCGAAGTCGTCGGCGGGCGTACACGCATCGACGTCACCATGACGCAGATCTCCTACCTCGAGGAAGTCGTCGTCACGGCGTACTCCGAGCAGCAGCGTCGTGGCGAAATCACTGGTGCCGTATCCAGTATCAACATCGAATCCGCGCAGCGCCCCACGACAGCAAGCGTCCTGCAGCGTCTCGATGTGGTGCCGGGTATCACGGTCGCCTCCAGCGGATCTCCTGGCTCGCGCAGCACGGTGCGCATCCGCGGCATCAGCTCCTTCCAGAACAACGATCCGCTCTACGTCATCGACGGTGTGCCGGTCCAGGATTCGTACATCAACTTCATCAACCCGAACGACATTTCGTCGATCCAGGTGCTGAAGGACGCATCGGCCGCATCGATCTACGGGTCCCGCGCCAGCAACGGCGTCATTCTCATCGAGACGATCAAGCGCGGCGTCAACGGTCCACCCCGCATGACCGCGACCATTCGCCAGGGCTACGCATCGCCGGTGAACGGCTACAACAAGTTTCTGACCACCAACGCCCTCGACTATTACCAGGTGGAGAAGGCGAGCTATCTGAACGCCGGCCTGAAGGTCCCGACGAACATCTTCGGTGATCCGAACGCGCCGAGCGTGCCCACGTATACATATGCGGCTCCAGGAACGGGAGCCACGTACGATGCATTCGGGCGGATCACGAATGTCGATCTCACCAAGTATTCATACCCGAACAGCCTCATTCAGCTTGGCAGCCAGGGCACCGACTGGTGGGACGCCGTTTTCGGCTCGCCGGGCAAGGTGGGCGATTACAACCTCAGCATCACCGGCGCGGGCGAGGACAACGGCTACGGCGTGTCCTTCAACTTCTTCAATCAGGACGGCACGGCCGCGTACAACAACTTCAAGCGCGCGAACATTCGCGTGAACAGCCAGTTCAACCGGAGCAAGCTGCAGTTCGGTGAGAACGTCGCGCTATCGGGTGAGCGTCACTTCGGCGGACTCCCGGACGACCAGGGCGGCGAGACGGGCCTCATCGGCAAGAACATCCTCTCGCAGCCGGTGGTGGCGATCTACGACGTCCAGAACCACTTCGAGTCAGGCAAGGCTGTCAGTCTCGGAAACAACACCAACCCGCTCGCGGTGGCATACGAGGGCCGCAACAACATTGCGGCGAATAACCGCGTGTTCGGCAACGTGTTCACCGGGCTCACCGTCAATCCGTACATCGCGCTGCGCAGCAGCCTGGGGTTCAGCGTCAATCAGGGCACGTTCAGCGGCTACACGCCGATCACGCCCGAGAACGCGGAAGCGAGCTTCAGCAACGGCATCAATGAAAACCAGAGCATGTCCACGGACTGGACGTGGAGCAACACGGCGAAATTCAACCGGCAGTACAATCGCAATGGCTTCAGCGTGCTGCTGGGCCAGGAAGCCACACATGCCCAGAACCGCTTCCTGACGGGATCGGAATCCAACCTGCTCTCCACGGACCTGAACGCCCGCTACATCCAGGACGCGCTCGGCGATGCGAAGAGCAAGGCGGTGA
This sequence comes from Gemmatimonadales bacterium, assembly GCA_038322445.1. Lineage (GTDB taxonomy): Bacteria > Gemmatimonadota > Gemmatimonadetes > Gemmatimonadales > Gemmatimonadaceae > AG11. Next base: position 2,565 of record JBBQFW010000279.1, on the reverse strand, counting down.
ACAGCTTCGGCGGCGAGAGCGCCCTGCTTTCATACTTCGGCAAGGCGGACTACAACTTCGCGGACAAGTACCTCCTGACAGGCACGGTGCGTCGTGACGGGTCGTCACGCCTCGGACCGACCCACCAGTGGGGCACCTTCCCCGCGGTCGGACTTGGCTGGCGCGTGTCGAAGGAGCGCTTCCTCGAGAACAATCATGTGCTGTCGGATGCCATGCTGCGCGTGGCGTACGGCGTGACGGGCAACCAGTCGATTCCGTCCGGACGCACGGTCAATCAGTTTGGCGGCAGCAACGGTGACACGTATTACGACATCACTGGCTCGAACACCTCCGTACAGTCCGGCTACCGGGAGACCTCCCTCGGAAACGCCGACCTGAAGTGGGAGCAGCAAAAGTCCACGAACGTCGGGGCCGATCTGGCGTTGTTCGACAACGCGCTGAACGTGGTGATCGACTTGTACAGCCGGAATACGGACAACCTGCTGTTCAACCCGGCCATTCCAGGCACCGCCGGCGTTGCTTCCGCGCCGATCGTCAACATCGGCAAGATGAGCAACAAGGGCTTCGACTTCTCGGTGGGTCACCAGGGCGCGAACTGGAATGCCACGATCACGGGTACCCACTACACCAACAAAATCGTCTCGATCGATGGTGTCCAGACCTCCTTCACCGGGCCGGTCGGCAACCGCGTCGGCAACATCGTGATCAACCAGGTCGGCGCTCCGATCGGGTCGTTCTACGGGCTGCAGTCGCTGGGGTACTTCAAGGATGACGCGGACGTCGCCGCATCGGCGAAGCAGACCGGCGCAAAGCCGGGCCGCATCAAGTTTGCGGATACGAACGGCGATAGCGTCATCAATGACAAGGATCGTGTCATCATCGGCAGCCCGCATCCGACGTTCACCGGAGGTCTCGATCTCGGATTCCGTCGTGGCAACTGGGACCTCAACGGCACCATCTTCGGCTCGTACGGCAACAAGATCTTCGACTCGCAGAAGGATTTCTATGTCTTCCAGGACTTCTCGACGAACGTCCGGAACGACCTGCTCGCGAACTCCTGGACGCCGACCAACCAGAACGCGAAGTACCCGCGCCTCGACGTGAGCGACACGTACAGCAAGGCGATCAGCAGCTACTATGTGGAGAGCGGCACCTACACGCGCCTCCGCAACTTGCAGCTCGGGTATAACGTTCCGGCTTCCATGGCGAAATTCCTCACGGCCACGCGCGTGTACGTGCAGGGCGAGAATCTCTTTACCATTACGGGCTATTCCGGACTCGATCCGTCGCTGCCCAATGGAAGCTTCGGTGGTTCGGCGGGCGACATCCGCGACCAGGCAATGGGAATCGACCGCGGTGTGTATCCGAGCAGCCGCACGATCAGCGTTGGTCTCTCCACTTCGTTCTGACCATGAAAATCTTCAATCAGAGGGCTGCGATGAATACGGTATCGAAGCGGCCAGTGCTCCTTGGCGTGGCGGTGATGTTGTGCTCCGTCGGCACCCTCTACGGGTGCAAGGATTTCCTCACGTCGGCGGCACTGCCACAGGGGACACTGGATGCGGGAACACTCGCGAACAAGGCGGGAGTGGAAGGCTCGCTCATCGCGGCGTACAGACAGCTCGACCACAGCAATGGCGCTGGTGGCGGGTGGGGTCCTTCAGCCAGCAACTGGATCTGGGCCAGTGTGGCGAGCGACGACGCCTACAAGGGATCGACGGCCAGCGATCAACCGGGCATCACGAACGTGGAGAACTACTCGTGGTCTGCCCCGGATGCCCAGGGCGACCTGAACGACAAGTGGCGCTCAATGTACGAGGGCATCAGCCGGTCCAATGCCGCGATCTCGCTCCTCAAGTCGATTGTCGCCACAAAGCCGAGCGAACTGACGACGGCGGATCAGAAGGGCATCGAGGGCGAAGCGACCTTCCTCCGCGCGCACTATCATTTCGAGGCGTGGAAGCTGTGGGGTAACATTCCCTATTATCGCGAGACGGACACGGATTTCCGCAAGCCGAATCTCACCCAGGCGCAGGCTCTTGACGAGATTCTCAAGGATATCGACGCGTCGATCGCCCTCCTGCCGGCCACGCCGCGCAACGGAAATGTCGGGCGCGTCACCTCGTGGACGGCGAAGGCGTACAAGGGGCGCGTGCAGATGTACAAGAAGGATTTTGCGGGGGCGCTCGCGACTTTGAACAATGTCATCACGAGCGGGCCGTATGCACTCGAGAGCAGCTACGATAAGGTCTGGACGGGCATCTTCAGCTACGAGAATGGGAAGGAAACCGTCTTCGCCTATCAGGCATCAGCGAATGACGGACAGGCTGACGGAGCCAACGCGAACTTCGGCGAGCGCCTGAACCTGCCCAACGGCGGGAGCAGCAGCCCAGGCGGATGCTGCGGATTCCACCAGCCTTCGCAGAACCTCGTGAACTACTTCTTCACGGATCCTGCCACGGGATTGCCCGCAGCGATCATCACGCCGGCGAGCTGGAACGCGAACGATGCGAACGTGGATGCGGCGTACACGGCGCCCGCCACCGGACGGACCGTCGATCCGCG
>JBBQFW010000278.1:0-5437 GCA_038322445.1 Gemmatimonadales bacterium | reverse complement strand
CAATGGACCGCGCGCGGCATGCAACACGCCGGCTCCCTCTCGCGATTCACCATCGAGGGTGCAATGGGCCCCTTCGTTGCAGTGAAGATCGACGTCTCCGGCCTGGCATCGCGAAAGGAGGACGAGACACCCTACGGTTGGGCGAGCGGCAGCTCGTTCCTGTTGCTCGAGGTTACCGGGCAGTGGTACGTGGTTACCGGTGACCGCTGGATCACGTGACAGCTCCACGACGGCGAAACTCCCGGAACTCTGCGTTCGCAGGAGCACGATCACTGCACAGCGTCGTGCCATCCCCCCGCGCGACGTTGCGCGATGGAGCCGTCGGATGGCTCGATGCGGTGAAGCGACAGCCATCGATGCTCGACCAGATCGCGCACCGTCGCATGCCGACCCAGGATCGCATCGATCGCGTGGGCCGGCGCCTCCACGAACACCGACAGGCGGAGGGGCTCGTGCATCGCACGCTGGCCGTCGTGCAGCGACTGGCGAGCGAGCCCGATGCGGAGGTCGCCACCCGCGCCCTCCATCACTCCCACGCGTCCGCCGACCACGTTGTGAAGCACCTTGTTCCCACTGCCGTACCGCTCCGGATCCACAGTCGACGCGAAGTACTGCATGTTGATCCAGTGCGTCACCACCATGGGCGCGGTGAGAATCTGCTCGAGGATGGCAAACCCGGCGTCCTGCTCCCATCGATACTCGTGCAGGAACGCGCGCCCACCAAGGTCGATGGTCCGGGTGCGCGAGCGCGGTGCGACGACGAACGCCGCGTTGCCGGCCAGTCCCCACTCGGGGCGCACTTCAGACCAGTCGCGACCCCGAACACGAGTCGCCCGATGGATCGCCGCATCGGACGCATCGGCGAGCCCCAGCGCGCCGGCGCGCTCGCGCCGCGCCAGCCGGCCGGCATCGGCAAACTGCTCCTCCAGCAGCTCGATCGCCGGTGTCAGGAACGCGGGCACGTAGTCGAGATCGTGCAAGGTCACGTCGTCCGTCGTCGTGTCGTGCAGCGCGGCGACGACATGCGTGGCACCGAGATCGATGCCCTCTGCCGCGAGCCCAGCGCGCACGGCTGGATCGGCGAGTAGCGCCGCGAGCGCGCGCGCGTTCACCTCTCCCGTCTGCCCACCGCACGCGCCGCAGTGAAGGCCATTCGCCAGCGGATTGTTCTCGGTGGACGCGCCATGCCCGACGAGCACCAGCAGCGGCGCGAAGCCGCTCGTCAGGCTCATCGCGCGCAGGATCGCCGCGGCCAGCGAGACCTGCGCTCCCACGCCGAGGGGCGCGCCGTCATCCGCATCACGCACGAGCTCCGGCCGCAGGGCCCAACCGATGGACGGCTTACGCAACACGTCACCATGCCGGCTGCCGAGAGCGAGCGCATCGCGCACGAGCGGCACCACCGACGCCAATCCGGTCGCTTCCACAAACGAGAAGATGGACGCGGGTACCCGGCCAAGCGCCTTCCATGCGCGCGTGTCGGCGAGAGACCGCGCGGCACCTGCAACGGCTGCATCGCGCATCGCGCCCTGATCCCGCACGACGAGTCTGGGCGCGAGCAGTCCGGGCAACTGCGCGCGCGCCGCACCGGCCAGCGGCGCATACGCGATGGGAAGGCCGAAGAAGCCGGCGAAGCCGAGCGTCTGCACCGCTGGGGCAACGTGCTCGACAGCGCGCCGCATCACCTCGGATCGGACATCGATGCAGAACACCGCCTGCGCAGTCGGCGTCGGCGACGACGGCACGATCTTCGTGTGCGCAGCCGTGAGCGCGCTCCCCAGACTCTCCTGATACGCCGCCTCCAGTGCGCCCTGGAGGAGCCAATCGTCCGCGCGCGCCGCTGCGGCATCCAGCGCCGCGCGTCCCCACCACCGCTGCGCCGTGCGCCACCCGGCATGCATCGCGGCCGGCGCACCGAGCCGGAACAGCACCAGTTCCCAGGCCAGACGCACGGCAAGCAGGTGCGCGATCTGATCGTCGTCGGCGCCAGCGAGGCGTGCGTCCCACCGTCGAAAGGCGCACGTCGATGCCCATCCATTCACCGACAGCAACAACGCCGTGAGATACTCCGACTGGCGCTCGACGGGCACGTCGAGCGCGCCCAACGCCTCGGCGATCAGTACTCGCGGCGCTTCGGGAAGCGCGGCCACCGCCGCGCGAAAGCCGTGGATGCCCATCAACAAGCGCGGTCCGCGGTCGTGAATCGAGAGGTCGCGCCAGAGCGGATATAGCCCGCCGTCGCGATCAGGAGTCCATCGCGCCTGCCCCTCGTCGAAGAACGCTGCGCAGATCTGGCTCACATTGCGCGTGACGAACTCGCTCCAGGACATCGCATGTACGAGGTCGCGATCCGCGTCCGCCACATCGGTCATCAGCCGCCACGGCGTCAGCGGCCCTTCGTCGTGCACGAGCGCCGCCACCACCTCGTCCACGGAGCGCGAAGAGTCGGCTTCAGCGATCGTGCGTGCCAGATGCCGCTCCGCGAAGCGGCCCGCGTGCCATTGTGCGCGATACCACGCGCGCGGCATGAGCATCGAACTACCGGACGCCGCAGCGAGCTGCGCGGCCGCGGTCTCGATTGGTGTGCCGACAAATCCCCAGTACGGATTCACGGCGATCAGCCGGTCGAGCGGCCAGGCCGGCGCGATCCGGTCGCACGCCGCCTCGATGAGCGTTGTGAGCGACGGCGGCGCGGCGTACGTCGGCTCGCCGGAGGAAAGTGTGACGGGCGTCATGCCGCGATCTCCCGGAGTACCGGCACGCCAGCTCGGCCCTGCATCGGGCGCACCGTCAACACGCGCGGTGGCCACAGGCGGAAGGTGAGCCGAGTGTATAGCTCGTCGAGGTAGAATCCGGCGAAGCAGGCCGGGTAGAGTGCGCTCGCGACACGACCCTTCGGCCGCGCCGCGATGATCGCCTGGACGACGTACAGCAGCACGAAGCAGACGACGACGATCGCGAGTCGGAGCGCATGATTTGTCGGTGCGCCGGCCGTCGAGGGCGCCATTCCCGCGAAGGCCGCGTGCAACGTCGCATACAACGCGGCAATGCCGACGGCGACGCCAAATCGGCGCATCATCGTACCGGCGTCCTTCGTGGCGTCGAGCAGGAAGAGCGGCGCGAGCGCGAAGGCGAGGATGAGCGCCGCGACGCGCAACTCCTGATCGGCATGCGTGACGACGCCGAGCGCAGTGCCGACCGCAACGACGACGCTGGCCGACAGCACGCCCGCCAGCAGCCAGGCGCCGGCCGACACGCGTGCGGGGGCCGGCGTCATCCGCTGCAGCATCTGCTGCTCCACCGTCCTCCCCGACGCGAGGAATGCGTGCGCCTTGTAGAGCGAGTGTCCCACGAGATGCATCAGCGCGAGGCCGTATGCGCCCAGCCCGCACTCGAGGAGCATGAATCCCATCTGCGCGCAGGTGGACCAGGCGAGGGCCACCTTCACACTGACGCGGGTCGTCATCACCAGCGCGGCAAGCACCGCGGTCACCGTGCCGACGATAACGAGCAGCACCTGTGCGGCGTCGAGTCGGCCGCTGAGCGGGGCCAGGCGGATCAACACGAAGCCGCCGATGTTCACGATGCCGGCGTGCAGGAGCGCGGAGACCGGGGTTGGCGCTTCCATCACTTGAATCAGCCATCCGTGGAAGGGCAGTTGGGCGGATCGGAGAATGACGCCGACGGCGAGGAGCAGGCCGGCGAGCTGCAGCGCCGCTGGCATGGCGGGCATCGCGGCCGATGCCGCGAGCAGATCGCCGATGCGCTGCGTTCCCGTCGTGCCCCAGATCAGCGCGACCGCGCCCACGAGGGCGACGTCAGCCGCGCGGCTGGCGAGAAACTTCTTGTGCGCGGCGATGAGCGCCGACGGGCGCTCGCCGTAGAAGGTGAGCAACTGGTGCAATGCCAGGCTCGACGCGGTCCACGCCGCCACCAGAACGACCAGGTCATCGGTGATGACGAGCAGCGAGACCGCCGCCATCGTTGCCAGGAACCAGCGCACGTGGCGCGAAAGTCCGACTTCTCCGTCCAGGTAGCGCCTGGAGAAGCGGAGGATGACCGCCGCGATGAAGGTGATGAGCAGGAGCATCACGACGGTAAGGGCGTCGAGCCGTACACCCACCGTGACCGGCAGCCAGGGGCCGGCCGACAGGCGGGAGATGCCCCCGTGGCCTGCCACTACATCGGCAGTCGCGAGCAGGGCAAGTAGCGGCGCCGCAGCACCCGCAGCCAGCGCGATCGTCCACCGTCGCTGGCCGGTGACCAGACGCTCGGGGATCAGCGCAGCGGCGAGGTAGAGCAGCGGGACCAGCAACAGCAGAGTGGGCGCGGCGGGCATCTTCTCCGGAGTGGACGGGCACGCCGGAAGGTAGAATTCTACGTCAGTTCTTCAAAATACAATTAAGATGCGGTATCGTTCTCCGATTCAGAACTATTATCATGTCGACTTCGCAGCTCAATTATCACCACCTCCAGTACTTCCGTGCGGTCGCGCGCGAGGGGAACCTCACGCGCGCGGCGAAGCACCTCAACGTCGCCCAGTCGGCGGTCTCCACCCAGATCCGGCAGCTCGAGGCGCAGCTTGGCCACGCGCTCTTCGTGCGCCAGGGGCGAACGCTCGTGCTCACCGAGGCCGGCCGCATTGCGCTCGACTACGCGGACACCATCGTCGGCGCGGGCAACGAGCTGGTGGCGACGCTGCGCGAGGGTCGGCGACAGGAGCGCCAGGTGCTCCGCATCGGCGCGGTGGCGACGCTGTCGCGCAACTTCCAGCGCGCGTTCCTGGCGCCCGTCGTCGGTCGCGGGGACGTGGAGCTCGTGCTGCACTCCGGCTCACTCGGCGAGCTGCTTGCGCGCCTCTCCGCGCATACGCTCGATGTCGTGCTGTCCAATCGGAGGGTCCAGGAGGACGTGAGCACCGCGTGGCGATGCCGCCGCATCGCCCGCCAGCAGGTGAGCCTCGTGGGACCGCCGCGGCGCGGCGTGCCGTTCCGCTTTCCTGATGACCTCGCGGAGCTTCCGCTCATCCTCCCCGGGCAGGACAGCGAGATCCGCGGCGCTTTCGACGTGATCTGTGAGCAGCATGCGATTCGCGTCGCCGTCGCGGCGGAAGTCGATGACATGGCGATGCTCCGGCTGCTCGCGCGCGACGGTGGGGCGGTGGCGCTCGTGCCCGCGGTGGTCGTGGTCGACGAGCTGCGCTCGGGTGTGCTCGAGGAGTATGCGGCGGTGCCGGATCTGTACGAGGCGTTCTACGCGATCAGCGTGCGGCGTCAATACCAGCATCCGCTCGTGCGGCCGCTGCTCGAGCAGGCCGCCCGTTCGCTGTTTGCGGCACCATCGTGACACCGCGTGTGTGCGCCGCCTGACGACCCGGCACAATGCGCGCTTGCGATGGTCGATCCACTCCAAATGACGGGACACGCCGGCGCGAGAC
>JBBQFW010000277.1:0-5441 GCA_038322445.1 Gemmatimonadales bacterium | reverse complement strand
TCATCGTGCAGCACATGCCACCGCTCTTCACCCGCTCCCTCGCGGAGCGCCTCGGCCGCGGCTCGGTACACCAGTTCCACGAGGCGTCGCAGGGCCAGGAGATCGAGCGGGGTTCGGTCTACATCGCGCCCGGCGGCCATCACATGGAAGTGGAGCGCGTTGGCGTACACGTGCGCGCGCGCATCGCACGATGGACCGGCGGAGCAATCGTGCCGGCCCGCCGCAGACGTGCTCTTTCGTAGCGTGGCTGAGGTGTACGGCCGCGGCACGCTGGCGTGCGTGCTGACGGGCATGGGGCAGGACGGCCTCCGCGGCTGTGAGCTCATCCACTCGCAGGGTGGCGAGATCGTCGCGCAGGACGAGGCGTCGAGCGTGGTGTGGGGCATGCCGGGCGCGGTGGTGAACGCCGGCCTCGCGCACGCCGTGCGACCGCTCCGCGAGATGGCGGACGAGCTGCGCGCGCGCCTCACGCGACTCGTTGCGCGGGCCGGCTAACGCCATGCCCATCGCCGTCACCGACTTCGCGTTCATCAGCGACTTCGCGCGCCGCTCCGCGGCCATTGTGCTGGAGCCCGGCAAGGAATACCTCGTCGAGTCGCGGCTCGCACCCATTGCCCGCGAGCTGGCGGGCGGTTCGCTCGACACGCTCATCGAGAGCATCCGGGCGTCGTCGGCCGGCAGCGCGCTTCGCGCACGTACGCTCGACGCGCTCACAACGAACGAGACGTCATTCTTTCGCGATTTTCACCCGTACGTCGCCCTGCAGGAGTCCATCCTGCCGGCGCTCATTGCGAGGCGCGGCGCCGACAAGACCCTCACGATCTGGTCGGCCGCCTGCTCATCGGGCCAGGAGCCGTACACGCTGGCCATGCTCATCCGCGAACACTTCCCCGCGCTGGCGCAATGGACCGTGCGCATTCTCGCCACGGATCTCAGCCCGACAGTACTCGCGCACGCACGGGCCGGCGTCTACTCGCAGTTCGACGTCAATCGCGGGCTGCCGGCGAAATACCTGGCGCGCTACTTCCAGAAGGTGGAGGCCGGCTGGCAGGTGACGCCCGCGCTCCGCGAGCTGGTCGACTTCAGGGAACGCAACCTCATCGAGCCGTGGCCCGCGCGCGAGGAGTTCGACCTCGTGCTGATGCGCAACGTACTGATCTACTTCGACACGGAGTCGCGCCGGCAGGTGTTGCGCAACGTACGCGCCCGCATGCGCCCCGGGGGCGTCCTCCTGCTGGGGACCGCGGAGACGACAGTGCAGCTCGATCCCGCATGGTCGGTGGTGCGGTATGACAAGACGTCGACTTTTACTGTGAACCCGCCGGAGGCACGACCGTGATCGATGACACCACATCCGCTGGCCCACGCGCGGCAGCATTGCAGGGGCTCGCCGAGTCGAGCCTCGAGCTGGACGACGTGCTCGCGAGTCTCGAGCACGAATTCCTGGTGATGAGCGACTCCATCGAGGCCGCCACGAGCTGCGGTGAGGAATTGCTCGCGGCCAGTGAGGAGCTGCATGGCCTCGCGCTCGGCCGCGACGGTGGGCAGTGCGCCCTCGGCCAGGCGAGCGAGGCACTCCGCGCACCGCTCGACTATCTCGCGACCAGTGGACGGCGGACCGATCGCGTGATCGAGCTGCTGCGGGAATACCACGCCGGCTTGCGTCGCACGCTTGCCTGGGAGCGCGAATCTCGCCGCACCCTCGCACCATTGTCGTACGTCCAGACGCTGTTCCGGATCGAGGCGTCGCGTCTCGACGTGAACGTGGCGCGCACGCTGCTCTCGCTCGTCGTCGACATCGACGTCCTCCAGCGGCGCGTGGAGGACGTGTTCGGAGAGAAGTTCAACGAGCTGCGCGATACGCACGCCTCGCTGGGAACGCTCGTGACGTCGCTCGTGCGCCAGGCGGAGACCCACACCTCCGCGTCGAGCCTGCGCCACGCGGAAATCGAGCGCGCGATCGTCTCGCTCCACGACAGCATCGCGCGGGCCGACGCGCGGGAGATGGAAGTCGCGGGCATCACCCGGGACATCATCGCGGCCACGGGACGGCTGGTCATGGCGCTCCAGTTCCAGGACATCGTCAGCCAGAAGATTGCGCACGCCAAGTCGGCGAGCGCCGATATCGCGGCCATTGGCGCAACGCTGGACGATGAGGTCGACCCGAAGCGCCACGCGGAAGTGCACGCGCTCGTCGAGTACGCGGCACGCGTCGTCCTGGCGCAACTGGATGCCGCGCACGTCGAGGTGATGGACGCCGACACCAACATCGACGCGGCGGTGGCAATCATCGTCGCGCGCGTCGGGGACCTCGATCGTGAGTGCGTCGCCATGAACGAGATCGACGTCGTGTCAGTCAGTACCGACGGCCTCGTCCAGGTCATGCTGGACGCGATCGGTCAGGTGCGGGAACTGCTGGCGGCCGGAACGGCCCTCGTGCGCGAAACGACGGACGTCGTGGCGCCGATCGCCGCCACCGCCACCAACGTGACGCACCGGATGGCGGAGCTCGCGCACGGCATGCTCATCATCGGATTGAATGCGGAGGTGCAGGCCGCCCACGCCGGCGCCGGCGGCGGACTGGAAGTGCTGTCCGCCCGGACGAGTGGCATCGCCACCGAGACGCGGCATGTAAGCAGCAGCGTCGCCGAAGAAATCAACAGCCTCATCGCGGGGCTCGAGGAGGTCAGCCACATCCTCGCCGAGCTCGCGCGTGATGGTGCCTCATCCACCACCCTGCTCGACGAGGAAGGCACCGCCGCCGAGCGCGACCTCCACGGGTTCCGGAACAGGGCCCTGACCGCGCTCGCCCGCGTGGCCGCCGTGTCGGGCGGACTGACGGACCGCATGCGCCCCATCGCGGAGCGCCGCCGGTTCAGCGATGCCTTCACCCGCGACCTCGCGCCCTTCCGCGATGCGGTACAACAGGTCGTGGAGTACGCGGAACAGACCGCGAGCACGTCGGACGTGGTGGTCGACCTGGATGCCGTGACGAGCGAAATGCGCGCCCGCTACACGATGGCGTCCGAGCGACGCATCCATGATGCGACCCTCCGCCACATGCACGCCGGTCCCCGCCGGACGCTACGCAGCGGCAGCGACGAGCTCTTCGCGGATACGCCGGCGCCGTCCATCGACATGCCCGAGTTGTTTGCAATGGGCGCGCCGGTCGACGCCGCGAGCCACGAGGCCGAAGTCTGGCTGTAGCTCAACTTTCCGGGCGCGCTATCCGACACTGATGGCATCGAGTGCAGGGACTCGGTACGGCACAACGAACGCTCAACCCGGGTGCACGAGATGGCAGCAACGATCCTCACCGTTGACGACGCTGCGACAATCAGGCGGATGGGTGCGAGTTGATCGAGGACTTCGTCCTCGAGAGCACCGAAGGCCTCGCGGCTTTCAACGAGGAATTGCTGGCCCTCGAGAAGCACGAAGGAGGCGAGGAGACGATGCGCAACATCTTCCGCGTCGTCCACACCATCAAGGGCACCGCGGGGTGCATCGGCCTCGGACGCATCGAGAAGCTCGCACACGCCGCCGAGAATGTCCTCACGCTCGTGCAGAAGGGCACGCTCCACGCGAACCCCTCGGATCTCGACGATGCTGCAGATCTCGGATCGGCCTTCCACGATGATCCGCACGGTCGAGGACGTCGGCTCCGATGCGGACCTCATCGACGACCTGATGTCACGCCTCGTGACCATGGATTCCCGCGTGCGCGGGAATGACGAACGTATCTCAAAGCTCGGTTTCAGGATGGATACCAGCGAGCACCCTGGCCACCAAGCGGACTCGGCGTCCTTGACACGGGACGGGCGTTGTTAAGTGGCGCCACAGGGGTTTGCGTAATGTCGGCGACTCCCCGCGTTGCCGCATGTGGCCGCCTCGACGTAAACCTCCGGCCGATGCGTGTCAGCACTTCGGACCGAGTGTAGTTTCAATGGACACCCGCGCGGTTCCTCTTCGGGACTGAAGCGCAGGAGCCACGCAGGGCCGCGTGACATCACCGGCTGGAGGCTTGCTCGTGCGTCTGCCATCAGTGGCCATCGTGGTTCTCCCCGGGGTGTCAGGTTGCTGAAGGCCCGTTTCCATTCGGGCTGGAACGCGCTCCGCGCACGCCGGCTCGCAGCGCGCACATGATTGACCGCGACGCGACGGAGCATCCGGTCGGGCCACCACATGGACCGCCGCGCGGCGCCTTTCAACTGCCGCTGTGGGCGACGATCGCGTTCGCCACGCTGAGCACCGCCGCCACCATGTGGCTGCGCGTGTTCCTCGACCGTCCGCTCGGCGGACGGCCAACGCTCCTGCTGTTCACCATGCCCATCATGCTGAGCGCCTATGTCGGTGGCGTTTGGGCTGGTTTGCTCGCCACCACTCTGACGTACTTCGGCGCCAGCTATTACCTGCTTCCGCCGCTGCACAGCTTTCAGGTCGCGTCGAATGTCGAGCGTTTTCAGCAGCTCGTCATTGTTGTCACGGGGCTACTCGTCAGCGTCCTGAACGAGGCGCTCCATCGCGCACGACGCCGCGCGGACCGGGCCACCCGCATGGAGCAGCAGACGCAGGCGGAACTTCGTGCCGGCGAGGAGCGCTACCACGCCCTCGTCGAGTGGTCGCCCAAGGCCATCGTCGTGCACCGCGATGCGCGCGTGCGCTTCGTCAACACGGCGGCCGTCCGGTTGTTCGGCGCCAGGTCGGCCGCAGAGTTGGTCGGCATGCACGTCCCGCAGCTGGTACATCCGCAGTCGCATCCGCATCTCCCTGATCGCGTCCCGCCCAACGGCTCGCATCGCGCTCCCGAGCTGGTCGCCGCCGTTACGTCGCTGACGGTCGACGGCACTACCCTCGACACCGAGAGCCAGGTCACGTCCCTCAGTTACGACGGGACGCCGGCAACGCTGGTCTCCCTCCGCGACATTTCCGTGCGCAACGCCCACGAGCGCGAGATCGAGCGCCTCAACCGTCTCTTCGACGCACTCAGCCACGTCAGCCAGGCCATCGTCCGCCATGCCACGCGCGACGAGCTGTTCCAGAGCATCTGCGATATCCTCGTCGAGAAGGGAGGGTTCCGCATGGCGTGGATCGGCTGGTATGACGAGGCGACCCGACAACTCACGCCCGCCGCCTCCGCCGGCGACGAGTCGCAGCGTCCCGAGCCAACCGACGTACCCTCGGAAGGCGGCGCGATGACCGCCACGGCGTTCCGCATGGGCACTCGGCAAGTCTCCAACGACCTCACCACCGACCCGTTGCTCCGGCCCTGGCGCGTGGAGATAGAGCGCCGGGGCTTTCGCGCTGGCGCGGCGTTCCCGATCAGGGAGGGTGGCGTCGTCTGTGGTACGCTCAGCGTCTATGCCAACGAGACGGGCGTGTTCAAGGACCGCGCGATCGGCCTCCTCGATGAGGTGGCCGTAAACCTGTCGTTTGCCCTCGAC
>JBBQFW010000276.1:0-5448 GCA_038322445.1 Gemmatimonadales bacterium | reverse complement strand
ACTCGCGGCGGGTTGGTCCATCGAGAAGGCGCGCGCCCTCTACAACATCGAAGGGTGGGGCGCCGGATTTTTCGACATCGATGACCGCGGCCACGTGGTCGTGCGTCCAGACAAGGAACACCCCGAACGGCAGCTCAGCCTGCACGACCTCGCAAATGATCTCGAGGAGCAGGGCGTCGCACTCCCCGTGCTGCTGCGCTTCTCGGACATCCTCCGTTCCCGCATCGAGGCGCTGAGCGAGCGGTTCGCCAACGCGATCGCCGAGTACGAATTCACGGGTGGTTACACCACCGTGTACCCGATCAAGGTGAACCAGCAGCGCCATGTCGTCGAGGAGATCGTCCAGTTCGGTGCTAAACATGGCGTCGGCCTCGAGTGCGGCTCGAAGCCGGAACTCCAGGCGGTGCTTGGCCTTTCCGAGAGCACCGAACACCTCATCGTCTGCAACGGCTACAAGGACGACGAGTTCATGCGGCTCGCGCTCATGGGGCAGAAGCTCGGGCACCAGGTGTTCATCGTCATCGAGCAGCTCAGCGAGATCGATGTCCTGCTCGCCGCGGCGGAGGAGCTCGGCGTCAGTCCAACGGCCGGCATCCGCATCAAGCTCGCGAGCACGGGCTATGGACGCTGGAAGGAGAGCGGCGGCGAGAAGTCGAAGTTCGGGCTCAACGCCGCGCAGCTCATGGAGGCGGTCGACAAGCTGCGTGCGGCCGGCCGACTCGACATCGTCAAGCTCATTCACTTCCACCTCGGCTCGCAGATCACGGACATCCGCTACATCAAGGCGGGTCTCCAGGAAGTCGCGCGTTTCTATGCGGAACTGCGCGCCCTCGGCGTCGACGTCACGCACGTCGACGTCGGCGGTGGGCTCGGCGTGGACTACGACGGAAGCAACTCGACGTCCGACGCGAGTGTGAACTACTCCCTCCAGGAGTATGCGAACGACGTCGTGTACACGCTCGCCGAGTCGTGCCGCGAGCTCGAACTGCCGATGCCGCACATCATCAGCGAGTCGGGACGCGCGCTCACCGCGCATCACGCGCTGCTGCTGTTGAAGGTGATCGACGTCGAGTCGGTGGTGGAAGTGCCGGTGCCGACGCTGTCCGACGACGACCACGCCGTACTCCACGAGATGGCGGAGGACTATGAGGCCATGCTGGCCACCGACGTGTCGCGTCGAAAGGTGAAGGAGGTCTTCCACGACGTCACCTTCGACAAGGAGCGCGCGCAGCAACTCTTCGCGAGCGGCGTGCTGTCGCTGCGCGGGCGCGCCTTCGCCGAGCAGATGTATCACGCGACGATCAATGCGATTGCCAAGATCGTGGTGAACGACCGCGACGAGTACGACGACATCATCACGGATCTGGATGCCGTGCAGGTCGACCGCTACTTCTGCAACTTCTCACTCTTCCAGTCGCTGCCGGACAGCTGGGCCATTGACCAGCTCTTTCCGATCATGCCCATCCATCGCCTGAACGAAGAGCCTACACGGCGCGGCACGCTGCAGGACATCACCTGCGACTCCGACGGCAAGATTGACCGCTTCGTCGGCGAAAAGGGCGGCAATCCTTCGCTTGAACTGCACGAGTGGAAGGACGGCGACCCGTACATGCTCGGCGTCTTCCTCACCGGGGCGTACCAGGAGATTCTCGGCGACCTGCACAACCTGTTCGGCGACACGAACGCGGTTCACATCCGGCTTGCCGGCGGCGGCTACGAGATCACGGACCTGGTACACGGCGACACGGTGACCGAGGTGCTGAACTACGTGCAGTTCCGCGCCTCGGACCTGCTACAGACGTTCCGTCGCAAGGTGACGCAGGTGAAGCACCTGAGCCGCACGGACGCGAACGCCTTTATTGCCGACTATGTCGCGGGACTCGAGGGGTACACCTATCTGGAAGGCGAAGCCGCTCAATAACCCTTGGGTCTGACAGTCTGTCCCGCTTCGCGCTTCCGCGCTCGCTCGTCTGACAGCGGGTCGACTGACTGGTCTGACAGCTGTTGTAGATACACCACCGGGTTGATGCACCGCTTTTGCCACCAGCCGGTCCATACCACCCCGCATGCAAGCCAAGGGACCCAATCGTGTAGCGTATAGCTGCCAGACTTCAGTCGACCCGCCGTCAGACGAGGGCGGCGGCGAAGCCGCTCGCCCGGGTCAGACTGTCAGACGCCTTTCGCTACTTCCGACCAGTTTACGACGTTCCACCAGGCCTTCATGTAATCCGGTCGGCGGTTCTGGTATTTCAGGTAATAGGCGTGTTCCCAAACGTCGAGGCCAAGAATCGGCGCGGCCTTGCCTTCCATGAGCGGGTTGTCCTGGTTCGGCGAGCTCGTGATCGTCAGTGTGCCGCCGTCGTTGTTGAGCCACACCCAGCCCGACCCGAAGCGACCAGCGCCGGCGGCCGCAAACTGCTCCTTGAACTTCTCGACATCTCCGAACGAGGTGCTGATCGCGTCGGCGAGCTTTCCCGTGGGCGTGCCGCCCGCGTTCGGCGCCATCCACTTCCAGAACTGCGAGTGGTTCCAGTGTCCGCCGCCGTTGTTGCGGACCGCGGTGCGGATCGCTTCGGGCACGCCGGTGAGGTCGCGCAACAGCGCCTCGATCGGCTTGTCGGCCAGCTCGGGAGCCTTCTCGAGCGCCGCGTTCAGGTTCGTGACGTAGGCGTTGTGGTGCTTCCCGTGATGGATCTCCATTGTCTGTGCGTCGATGTGCGGCTCGAGCGCGTTCGTGGGATAGGGAAGCGGTGGAAGCGTGTGCGCCATGATGTTCTCCGTGGTGGTCGTTCGTGCGGACGTCGAGTGACTAGGCCGCCGTGGGGCGATTCCGTTCCCGCATCCAGGTGATGATGCCGGGCAGCAGCGAGATGAAGATCACGATCAGGACGATCTGCGTGATGTGGCCCTCGACGCCGGGAATGGTGCTGCCGAGAAAGTAGCCGATGAAGAGCATCGACCAGATCCACAATGTGCCTCCCAGCACGTTGTAGGCCGTGTACGTCCGGAGATGCATCGCACCGAATCCAGCCACCACGGGGACGAACGTGCGAACGATCGGCATGAAACGCGCAATGAGCAGCGTCTTGCCGCCGTGTTTCTCGTAGAACGCCTGCGCGTAAAACAGATGTTTCTTCTTGAAAAGCAGCGAATCATCACGCGTGAACAGCCGAGGACCGGTGAACCGGCCGATTGCATACCCCACTGAATTCCCCGCGATGGCCGCAATCGTCAGCAGCACGCCGAGGAGCCACACGCTCAGCCCGAACCTGGACTGCGTCGCCAGTAGCCCCGCGGTCACCAGCAGGGAATCGCCCGGCAGGAAGAACCCGATCAGCAACCCGGTCTCGGCGAAGATGATGGCAGTCAGTCCGAAGTATCCCGCAGCCTGGACGAGCACGCGAGGATCCTGGAGTTGATGGAAAAGATCGAGAAGGGTCTGCATTCGGATCGCCGCGAGGCGGACAGGGTGAGCGCAGGAAGTTCGACAGACGCTCAGGATGGGGCAACGGGCGCGCTCGATGACTTTCTGCACCTGGTGGAGGGGGCGCTTCGACTTCCAGAGTCGCCCGCGAGCCGGTGGCATCGCGCGGGCGTCACCCACCGGACAGAGCGTATCATCGATATTGGCGGCGGCGCGCTCGTGCTCCTGCTCGCCGTGGGCTGGGCCTGGACCATCGCGACCGCCGGCGCGCGCGCGCCGAGCAGCGGCCCATCGGCCACGTCGAGTGTCGCGGCCGCCCTCACGAATCCGGATGCGCCGACGGCCGCCTACCTGACGGACGCATCGCTCAGCGTGCTCTCGGGCGAGTTGCGCGGTGCCAGCGGAAAGCTGCGCGCCGAGATCAGGCCAGCGGGGGCGCCCCTGTCTGCCGACAGCGCGCGCAATGGAGGCACGCTCTCCGTGGCGGAGTCGGAGTCGAGCGGCGCCGCCATCGCCCCGAAGGCCGGCATCTGGAAGCTCGCCGTCGCCGTCGGGAACGCGATCAAGCCCATCGCGGGCTTCAACCTCATCAGCATGCGACCGCGCAGCGACAAGCAGAATGGTCGCGTCGGTTTGTACTACCTTGGCAACTGGCCTGGAGAAACGGGTCCGGTTAGTGCACCGAAGAAGGCGCCGCCAACGCGATATCAGCCGCCGTCGGGGTTCATCGAGGTCACCCAGCAGAATGCGGACACGCCACTCTCTGACCACTTCAAGCTGCGGGATTTCCTCACGCACGACCAACCGAACGTCTGGCCGAAGTACCTCGTCATCGAGATGCGGAATGTCGACAAGCTGGAGCTGATTCTGTCGGATCTTGCAGCGCGGGGCATCAATGTCAGCGGCATACACGTGATGAGCGGCTTCCGCACGCCGCAGTACAACAAGGGCGGCGGAAACACCGGAGGGCGAGCCGGTCTGAGTCGCCACATGTACGGCGATGCGGCGGACATCTTCATCGATAGCGATGGCAACGGCGCGATGGACGACCTCAATCACGACGGCAAGGTCAACATCGACGACGCGCGGGTCATACTGCAGGCCCAGGACCGGGTAGAGGCGGCACATCCGGAGCTGGTTGGAGGCGGAGGCGTGTATCCGGCTGAGTCCGGGCACGGACCTTTCATTCATATCGATTCGCGCGGCTATCGAGCCCGCTGGATCGGATCCGGAGGAGGATAATGAGCGAACAACGTCGGGAGCAGGACAGCGTGGCGACTCCCCCCAAGGGCCCCATGGACCGGCTCGGTAAGGCACTGAAGCCGGAAGACAGTGTCGTGGAGATTCCCGGCATTCGGCAGAGCGATCTCGAGCCCTATGTCGGGCTGCGGTACCTCTCGAAGCTGTTCAAGCTGATGGGAGTGATTCTCGGGCTGCTACTCATCGCGGAAGTCGTCACCGGCGTCATGGCGCAGGGCAGCGCGGCGCTGCCAACGCTGCTCGGCGAGGCGAGTCGGCTGATCGTGCTCGCGGGGCTCCTGTGGGGCGTAGGCGACCTCGCCATCCTGCTGATCGACGTCGGACACGATGTGCGTGCCGCGCGCATTCTCCTCGCACGCCAGACGCGGGCGCTGCATGGCCCGTCGGTTGAAACGCAGATACCAGGTGCCCCGCGTGACTATCAGGAACGGGCTCCACGGCCCTAGTGATCAGCTCGGGTACGATCGTTGCCTTGCAAGCGGATCAGTGCAGCACTCACTCCACTAATCGAGGCCCGACTATGCTATTCACCATCGCCATCGTCCTGCTTGTCCTGTGGGCACTCGGCTTTTTCGCCTTCCATGTTGGGGGCGGCCTCATCCACGCGCTGCTCGTCATCGCGCTCATCGTGATCGTCTATCGTCTCGTGACGGGGCAACGCGTCGCCTGACGCAAGTCGGCAGCGTCGTAGCATGAAGGGGCGGCGCGCCGATCGCGGGCCGCCCCCTTGGGCCAGGACGGATTGGAAAAGCGCCCCCCCCCAC
>JBBQFW010000275.1:0-5449 GCA_038322445.1 Gemmatimonadales bacterium | reverse complement strand
GACGGACCACGACTTCCCGATCCGGATGACGGAAGCCGCGCGGGCGCAGGCGCTCAAGTTCCTCGAGGAGAACCTGACGACGCTGCTCCCGGGCGCGGCAAATCGTGACCATCCGGTGTGCGTGGACTGGTCGCTGCTCGTGTCACCGGGCGCCACGCGCAGCGGGCCGGCCCGCTTCGAAACGCAGTACTGGCGCGCCAACTGCGATCCACACGAGCGGTGTACGCTCGCGCTGCCTGGTACGGGGAAGCTTCGTATCGAGGCGGGTGGTACCGGCTACACGAACCTCGTGATCGCGGGCGACTGGATCGACAACGGTATCCACGTGGCGTGTATGGAAGGCGCCGTGATGGGCGGTATCTATGCGGCGCGAGCGGTGTCGGGAATCCAGTTTCCGGTCATTGGGGAGATGCTGAGCGAGTCGGTGTTCGGCAAGAAGTAATCATTTGAACTGCGGAAGCCCACCACTGACTTCATACGCTTCCTCACGCGTTCGAGCCGGCGTCAGAATCCTCCACTATTGTCGCTACGCCACCACCAACTGATTGAGCGGATCGTCCGGATGAGACATTTCACGTTCTTCGTAAAAGACAGTTACTGTTTTACACTTTCCTGACGCAGTAATGCGCCTCATCAGCGCTGTCATCCGGTTTGAGGTGGCGGTCGTACCCCAGTCGAGGATTCTAAGAGGCCATTCTCGAGTACGAAGGATGAAATGTCAGTTGTGGGCTTCCGCTCTTGGCATGCGCGCCAGCGCGAGCTAGACGCCAACTCGCGCCCGCAACGCATCGAACTCCGCCTGCCCTTTCAACACGGCGTAGACCGGTCGAACCCCGATGAACACCAGCTCCGCATCATGCTCCACCGCCGCACGATCGAGCGCATCGAGCGCCGCCTCGGTGTCACCAAGCGCGGCATGCACCTGCGCGATCAGGCACGACGACACATGCCGGGTCGCCGCCGCCGATGTCAGCTCCACCAACAGCGCACGCGCCTCGTCGCGCTCTCCCTGCTGCGCGAGCGTCTGCGCCAGGCCAGCCTTCATCTCCGGCGTACCACCAGACCTGGCAATCGCGGTGCGGTACGCCTCGGCCGATCCTGCCAGGTCGCCGGTCTCACGGAGCGCCCCGCCGAGGAAGTAGTGCGACATCACGAAGCCCGCATCGATGTCCAGGGCACGCTTGAGCGCACGCACCGCGCCAGCCGCATCACCCGACAACTGGTAGATCGCACCCACACTGGTGGCGATCACCATCGACAGCGGATCGAGCACGCGGGCACGATCGATGGCCGACCGCGCCTCGTCGAACTTCCCTCGCGGCAGCAGCACGTTCATCGCACGACGCTGCCACACCGTGGGATCGCGCGGGCTCAACGACGCTGCCCGCCGGAAGGAATCCTCAGCGCGATCCCAGTCCCAGTCGAACACCGCGCGCGCGGTGCCCAGCGTCGCATGCGCCTCGCCGAGCGACGGATCGATGGCCAGCGCACGCTCGGCCGCTTCACGCGCGATTGGCATGACGTCGTTCGGCGGCTCGGCGCCGTAGACGCCAAGCACCAGGTGCGCGTCGGCGAGACCAGCCCACGCGAGCGCAAACTCCGGCTGCCGCTCGACCGCCTCCACGAAGAACTTCGACGCCGAGCGCAGGTCCGCCTCCGTGCGCTTGTTGAGCGCGAAGCGTCCGCGCAGGAAGAGCTCGTGCGCGGCGCCATCGATCACCTCGCGCGTGCCCGTCCGCGTCGACGGGAGCATGGTGGCCGACAGCGCGTCGGCCATGGCGTTGGCGATGTCGTCCTGGATCTGGAATGCGTCGTCGAATGACCGCTCGATGCGATCGGACCAGAGCTGGAAACCCGTGATGGCATCCACGAGCTGCGCGGTCACACGCACCCGCGACCCCGACCGGCGCACGCTGCCATCCAGCACATTCGTCACGCCGAGCTGCTCGGCAATAGTGCGGACGTCCACCTGCTTGCCCTTGAACGCGAAGGACGACGTCCGCGCCGCGACGCGGATCGTCCGCATGCGGCTCAGCGTACTGATGATCTCCTCGGTGATGCCGTCGGAGAGGAAATCGTTCTCGCGATCGCCGCTGAGGTTCGCGAAGGGCAGCACCACCACCGACGGCATCGCTGCCACGGCAGCCGTGGCGGGGGTCATGGTGCGCGTGGTTGCCGTCGGCGTGCTGGTGGCGGGGGTCGTGTCGTCCGCCACGAGTAACCGCGCAAACGCGTTCGCCGTGGCTGGTCGGGCTTCGAGCGCCATCGCCAACGCCGCGGCGATCGCTTCGTCCACATGCGTGGGCAGGTCCGGCACGTTCCATATGAGCCGCGGCGCCGCCTCGACGAACCGCCGCGCGATGAGCGCCTGCGTATTCTTGGCCGCGAAGGGCAGCGACCCGCCGATCATCTCGTACAGCACTGTCGCGAGGGAGTAGATGTCGCTCCGGCCATCCACGATGTCATCGCCCGCCGATTGCTCAGGACTCATGTAGGCGGGCGTCCCCAGGATGAAGCCGGCCGCCGTGCGGTGGACGTCGCCGCCGGTGATGTGACTCAGCGCCCGTGCGATCCCGAAGTCAGCCACCATCGCATGCCCGCCGAGCAGGAGGATGTTCTCGGGCTTGATGTCGCGATGGACGAACCCCGCGGCATGCGCGTAGTCCAGCGCATCGGCGACTTCCGTCGCCAGCTGGATGGCCTCCGCCAGCGGAATGGTGCGCGCGCGCTCGAGCCGCACGCGGAGCGATTCGCCCTCCACATACGGCATGACATAGTAGGGCGAGTCCCCGACGCTGCCTGAGTCGAGCACCGGCACGATGTGCGGGTGGGTGAGCCGGGCGGCCACGCGAATCTCCTGGTTGAACCGCGCGGCGCCGTCGGTGCCGCGGAGCTCTGCGCGCAGGACCTTGACCGCCACCTGCCGATCGTGCTTCCGGTCGATCGCCAGGTAGACGATGGCATGGCCGCCCACGCCAAGCTCGCGCTCGACGAGGTAGAGCGGCTCGAGCGCGCTGCGGAATCGTTCGGTTTGTCGCTCGTGGTACGGCACGTCGGAAAGTACCGCGCGGACAGGGTGCTGGGAGGCAACGAACTCGCTCGCAGCGCGATGTGGCAGCGCGGTATGCCAGATGGATGCGCTCCACAAATTGTGGCTCACCCACCACATCAGCATGCGGCTTCTGGGGCATTCTGCCAGAAAATGCGCTTCCATCGATCGATCATTTCGTCCAGACGGCGATGTCCAGAATGACCGATCATTTCGGAAAGGTTCGACCTTTCGGCCATCATGACGCAATGCCGAAAAGGATCAATTTCCGGCACCGGCATTGCCTTGGTGGCGGCCAGAATCACACCAGCGCAACGGCCACTTCCTGCCGCAAGCGCTCCCGCCACCACTGCCGAGCATAGCTCGAAGGCCAATCCAATGTTGATGCCGATGAAGGCTCCAACCCATGTTCGACGTTTCGTCCTCCTCAGCGCCGCGCTCCTCCTGAGCGCGTGCTCGGCCGACGTCAGCACTGCACCCACCTCGCAGGTCTCCGCGAAGTCCACGCCGTCCATGTTCGTCCCGACGGCTGCCGCCAAGGCGCTGATCGGCGTCGTCGATGGCACCTACACCTACACGGTAGACCCGACCAGGGACCAGTCGCTCAACCTCGGCCCGAACCACCTGGACATCCCGGCCTACGGCATCTGCGACCTGCGCTTCTCGGGCTATGGCCCGACGTACTGGGATCGCTCATGCCAGCCGCAATACCAGCCGCTGGTGCTCACGGTCGTCATCAAGAACGCGAGTAGCAGCAATCCGAGCATCGATTTCTACCCGGCGATGCGCTTCAATCCGTACAAGACGGTCCAGCTGTTCATGTATGCCCCGAACGTGTCGGTCAACGACGCGAAGAACTGGCAGATGCTGTACTGCCCGGACTTCGGCGGCTGCTTCAACGAGTCACTGAACGACGCGTCACTCCAGACGAAGATCGACTACACGAACAACGTGCTCTTCCGCCGGGTGAAGCACTTCAGTGGGTACACCGTCGCGGAGTGATGCGGCCCACACCGCCCTCCTTTACGCGTCCGAACCTCACCCACTGACTTGCCAACTCGTGGCGCGATGACTTGCGCCGCCACACTCGGAGTACACCATGAATGACACGGATAAATCCGGATATATCATTGCGTCCAGCTGACGTGGACCGAACCGGCCGCCTCCCAAGGGCGGCCGGTTCTTTCTATCGATCCAGTGCGCCCTCTTCCTTTGGCCAATGGAACCACGCAACGAAGGCCGAGTCGACGAATTTGGCCCCAACATGCTGACCGCGCACCGCTTCTGACGCATCGGCGAGGCCGTATGCATTCGCCACGAACTCACCGCAGATCGAAAGCCCAACGCCCTCACCTCCGGTGGAGAAGCCGCCGAGAAAGAGGTTGCCGAGCGCGCCGCCCTCGTGGGCGTCGAGCTCCGCGCGATGTGCCGGCGACGTCGCGTTCGCGACCACAAAGCGCAGGCTGTCGCCAATCGAGCGGAGATACAGCTCGACGACGCCATCGGTCGTGAAGCGCACCGCATTGTTCATCAGGTTGTAGAGCACGCGGTCCAGCGCCGAGAACTCGAGGCAGCGTCGCGAGACGGGTCCGTCGTAGTTCGAGCTCACGTCCACGTGCGCCGACCGCCCCGTGAGCCGGTGCGTGGCCGCCGACCACTTCTCGAAGAGCAGGTCGCAGGAGTGTTCGCGCTGCGTCCGGTCGCGATCACGCGCGACCGGGTCGATGTCCTCCAGCGCATTGCGCATGATCTTGAGATGATCGCGCGTGAGGTAGAAGCAACGGACGACGTCTGCCGTCGTCGCCCCGCCCATGGCGACAAGCTCGAGCGTGAGCGCAAGTGCGGCGAGCGCGCCGCCCCGTACGTCGTGCAGGGCCTGGCGCTGCCGGGTCAGGTCGCCGTGGGGTGCGCCATCATCCGTCGCCGGGTAGTGCAGCGCGCGGGCGCCATCGATGGCGGCGATCCATTCGGTGTCCCTGGCCGTACGAAGCAGAGCGGTTGCGGCGCGGTCGATGTCTTCCGATGACACGTCGCCGACATCCGGGGAGCCGTCGCTGAAGCCTCCCGGTGCCCCGCCGTCGCCGGCGGGAATCCGAAGCGCGACGCGCAAATCGCCGAGCAGCCTGGCGAGCACGACGTAGAGCTGGCGGACGCGGGTTTCGTCGTCCGATGGGAAATCCCGCATCCGGACTCCCATGTCGCCGCCGCCGTAGCGCGTCTGCCGCAGGTTGATCAGCTGCGCTGGGGCAAGATCGAGGAGGATGTGTTCGTCGAGCCGCATTCTCTTTCCTGGGGGCAGCACCACACGGTAACGAGGGGATTCTTTGGTGTGGCTCAAGCTGGTGTAAACCCACCCTTCGCTATCCAGCTCGCGCAGAGCGCGGACTACGTGCTCTGGTA
>JBBQFW010000274.1:0-5470 GCA_038322445.1 Gemmatimonadales bacterium | reverse complement strand
GCCGTGACGCGGCGTGTGCTCGCGCACAGCCAGCATGTCCTCGTGCCGCTGCAGTCGGAGCCGTTGGCCCTCCAGACCACGACGCAGATCCTTCGCGCCATCCGTGATGCGTCCGTCGCCAATCCCGGACTGGTGCTCGACGGGATCCTCCTCACCATGGTGGAAGAGGGCAACGAGGTTTCGCAGCGTGTGGCCGCGTATGTGCGCGAGCAACTGCCGCCTGAATTGCTCTTCGACGTGGAGATTCCCAGGACGATGGCATCGATCGATGCGTTCGCGTCCGGGCAGCCCGTGGTCCTGCGGTCGCCCGACGATGCCGCGGCGGTCGCGTACTCCAGACTCGCCGAGTTGCTGGACCCTCGATTGGCATGAGGCTGATTTTGTCTCGGCGCGCCGGTGCGCTCGCGGCCGTCGCCATCGTGCTGGCCTGCGGCTCCGTTCCCACGTTCAGCGACAGCATCGCATCCGTATCGGCGATCGAGCTTCCGTCGCTCGTCGTCGTGGGGGGTGACGTGCTCCGCGACAGCACCGGGGCGCAGGCGCCGCTCAAGGTCGAGGCATTCGACATCCGTGGGAATGTCGTCACGGGGATCACGCCGGTGTACGTGGTGACACCCGTGGACACCGGCATCCGCATCGATGCGAATGGGTACCTGACCGCGAGTGATTCGATTCGCGTCGTGCGCCTCGTGGCGCGGGTCGGGGATCGGATTCAGACGACGCAGGCACTGCTCTATGTGGTGCCGCTGCCTGACCAGGTTGCGGGTACCGGGACGACGGATCCGCTCGTCGGTTTTCCGGCGAAGGGTGCGCTCCAGGTCACGGTCACGGGCACGCGCAAGGGGACGCGGGCGCCCACGCAGGGCGTCGTGATCACCTACCAGGTCACGAAGGTGAACGGCAGCACGACCGTCGACCCGATCAAGGTCTTCCTGGTCGACGACCAGAACGTCCCGCTGCGCACTGCACCGACGGCGGCCGTGGATACGACGGACGCCTCGGGCATTGCGAAGCGATTCGTCGTCGTCAGCGACACCACCGGAATCCGCACCATCGAGATTCGCGCTACGGCGCGACCACTCAAGGGCGAGACGCTCACCGGCAACCCCATCACGTTCACCCTGCCGCTGCAGAAGACACCGTAGCGCGGGGCCGGTTCGCGAGGATATACTCGCGCGATATCCGGACGCGATCCGTGTCTGGTCACTCAGCTGGAGTCCGCGATGCAATCATCCGGTGGTCCACGCAATTCGCAACCCGGCACGCTGCCGCAGCTCTTCTTCGGCGCAGTCACGCGGCACGACAAGCCTGATGCGTTGCAGTACAAGCAGAACAGCGTTTATCACCCGATCTCCAGCCGCCTGCTTGCCGAGCGTGTTCGGCGGACCGCGCTCGGCCTCGGCGAGCTGGGGGTTCGCGCCGGTGATCGCGTGGCGATCTTCTCGGAGAATCGGCCCGAGTGGGCCATTGCCGACTATGCGTGTGTGACGTCGGGACTCACGGACGTGCCGCTCTATCCGAACCTTCCGCCGGAGCAGGCCGCCTACATCCTGCGCGATTCCGGCTCAGTCGCCCTCTTCGTGAGCGACGAGGCGCAAGCGGCGAAGATCGTCGCCGTGCGCGAGAAGTGCCCGACGCTGCGCCACGTGATCACCTTCGCCGCCAATCGCCACGCCGGGGCGGATCATACGCTGGCTGAGCTCGAGGCGCGCGGGACGACGGTGGATGATGAGGCGCGCCGCGCCGCCTACCAGGCGGCGGCGAATGCGGTGAAGCCGGATGACGTTGCGACGTTGATCTACACGTCCGGCACCACGGGCGACCCGAAGGGCGTGATGCTCACGCACGACAACCTGTACTCGAACGTGATGGCGTCCGCCGCGTGCATTCCGTTCGGCACGGGCGAGATCGGGCTCAGCTTCCTGCCGCTGTCGCACATCTTCGAGCGCATGGCGGGCCACTACCTGATGTTTCACGTGGGTTGCTCGATCGCCTATGCGGAGTCGATCGATACGGTACCGATCGACATGCAGATGGTGCGCCCCACGCTCGTGCTCTCGGTTCCGCGCCTGTATGAGAAGATGTATGCGCGCGTCCTCGAGAATGCGCTCGCCGGCGGCGCGGTGAAGAAGCGCATCTTCTTCTGGGCACGCAATGTCGCCGAGCAGTGGGCGGACGTGAAGCTGGCGGGTGGCACTCCGGCGGGGCTGCTCGCCATGAAGTACGGCATTGCGCAGAAACTGGTCTTCTCCAAGCTGCAGACGCGCACGGGAGCAAACCTGCGCTACTTCGTGTCGGGTGGTGCGCCGCTGGCGTCCGAGATCAACAAGTTCTTCTACGCGGCAGGCCTCGTGATTCTCGAAGGCTACGGATTGACGGAAACGTCGCCCGTGATCGCCGTGAACACGCCGACCGCGTTCCGTATCGGCACCGTGGGCAAGGCGATACCCGGCTCGGAAATCAGCATCGCGTCAGACGGCGAGATCCTCACGCGCGGCCCACACGTCATGAAGGGCTACTACAACAAGCCCGAAGCGACGGCGGAAGCGATCGACAGCGAGGGCTGGTTCCATACCGGTGACATCGGGGAGCTGCGCGATGACTACCTCGCGATCACCGATCGCAAGAAGGACATCATCGTCACGGCGGGCGGCAAGAACATCGCGCCGCAGCCAATCGAGAACCTGATCAAGACGAACAAGTACGTGTCGCAGGCCGTCGTGATCGGTGACAAGCGGAAGTTCCCGGTGGTGCTCGTGGTGCCGAACTGGGATCAGCTCGAGAAGTACGCGAAACTGAGGAACTTCCTCTGGACCTCGCGCGCGCAGCTGCTCGAGATGCCGCTGATTCACGCGAAGATGGACGAGGAGGTCCGCGGTCAGCTCACCGACCTGGCGAAGTTCGAGATGCCGAAGAAGATCGCGCTCCTGGAGCACGACTTCTCGGTGGAACGCGGGGAACTCACGCCGACGATGAAGGTGAAGCGGCGGGTCATCGACAAGACGTACAAGGCCGTGATCGACGGGCTGTACGTGAACGAGCACGACGGGGCGGCGATCGGTTAGGCGTGGGCTCGCCGAACGTGCAGCGTCACGATCGGCGAGGCGATCGCCTCACGCTCGCCCACCCACACCTGCGCGTCCCGGGCGAGCTCGCGCATGCCCTGCGGGACCGGCACGGCGATCGGTGCCAGCACCCGTCCGTTCGCGCGTGCGACGCGCACCGCTGAATCGGAGCGTATGCCGCTCGCGGCATCAATGGCGACCGCGCGCGCGGCACCGGTTGCCAGTGGGATCTGGCCGTCGCACCGGAGCACGGAGATGCCGGGCGATCCGACGATTTCGCCCGAGGGGTCGACGAGGATCAATGGCGTCTCGACGATGCCCGTGAGTTCGGCGGCGATCGAGCCCCATGCACCAATCAGCACCGCGAACCCGCTGGCGTCTGCGAGGTCGAGCATCGCGGCCAGACGCATCGCGCTGTCCGCCGGACGAGTCTCGCGACGTGTCGGCACGGCACGTCGCTCTGCGCGAAAGTCGACGACGCCATCCTCGACCGGATACTCGGCCAGGCAGACCGGACATCCCAGCGTGCCGCGCCTGATGTGGCGCGCTTCCATGTGCGTCGCCGAGGCGACGAGCCAGCTCTCTGCGTGATCGCGTGGGCATCGCAGTGCGTCAACGAGCTCGATGAACATGCGATGTCTCGCGGCTAGCTGCGCGAGAGCCTGAGTTCGTCCACGTTCAGCTCGGGGTCCGCGGTGAGCACGAAATGGACGGCGTCCGCGACGGCTGACGCGGACAGCATCGCGGCGCGCGGCGTGAACCCCGCATGATTGTCGGGATCGATTGGATTCCACAGGTCGGTATTGACCGGTCCGGGCGCCACGAGGCTCGCGCGCACGCCGGTGCCGCGCAATTCGTCGCGCAGGACCTCATGGAAGGCGCGGAGGCCATGCTTGCTCGCGGCGTACGCTGCGTTGCCGCTGAAGGTCGCGCGGTCGGCAACGGAACCGATCGTCACGATGTGACCGGCACCGGAGGCGAGGAGCGCAGGCAGCAGGGTACGAACGACGGCGAATGGCGCCGTGAGGTTGACCGCCAGGGTGTCGCTGAACGCTTGCACCGAGGTTTCGTGCGTGGGCGCGATGAGGAAGGCTCCCGCATTGTTGACGATGATCTCTGGCGCGCCGCCCATCCGATCGGGGAGCTGCGACAGCGCGTGCGTGAGCGTGTCGGTGTCGCGCACGTCACACGCCAGACCGAGGGCGCCACCGCCAATCTCGCGGGCGAGCGCGGCCAGCGCGTCCTTGCTGCGTGCCAGCAGGGCGACGCGCGCGCCCGACGCGGCGAGTCGTCGCGCCACCGCGGCGCCGATGCCACGCGATGCGCCAGTCACGAGCACGC
This sequence comes from Gemmatimonadales bacterium, assembly GCA_038322445.1. GTDB lineage: Bacteria > Gemmatimonadota > Gemmatimonadetes > Gemmatimonadales > Gemmatimonadaceae > AG11. The sequence goes on along the minus strand of JBBQFW010000274.1, from coordinate 1,064 downwards.
GCCGGTCCTTGAGCAACCGCTGTGCGTCACCCGTCATCGCGCGGTGTAGGCGAGCTGGAGGAATTCGTCGCGCGTCTTGGCATCGTCGCGAAACACCCCGCGCAGGGCGGAGGTGATCGTCCGCGAGTTCTGCTTCTCCACGCCGCGCATCATCATGCACATGTGGTACGCTTCGATGACCACGCCAACCCCGTGTGGCTCGAGCACCTCCTCGATCGCCTTGGCCACCTGCTCCGTAAGGCGCTCCTGCACCTGGAGGCGGCGCGCGAACATCTCGACGATGCGCGGCAGCTTCGACAGCCCGACGATCTTCTTGTTCGGGATGTACGCGACGTGCGCCTTGCCGAAGAAGGGCAGCAGGTGATGCTCGCAGAGCGAATACAGCTCGATGTCGCGCACCATCACCATGTTCTCGTGTTCCTCGTTGAACAGGGCGTCGCCGACGACACTCTCGATCGACATGCCGTATCCGCGCGTGAGGAAGCTCATGGCCTTGGCCACGCGCTCGGGCGTCTTCAGCAGCCCTTCGCGCTCGGGATCCTCGCCGAGCAGGGCGAGCTGTTCACGGACGTGACCCGCGTAGTCCTCGATGGGACCGTTCGACGACGGCAGCGAAGTGGCGACAGTCCTGGGATGCAGGATGGATTCACTCACCGGTATACTCGACGTAGTTGTTCGGCGTCTCCCAGAGTACGAGGCGCACGAGGTGGGCAGGATGAATGGCGGGCGCGAGCTCGCGCCAGATCGCGACGATGATGTTCTCCGACGTCGGGATCACGTCGTGCATGAAGTCGACGTCGAGGTTGAAGTTCTTGTGGTCGATCCGGTCGACGGCGCGTTCCTCCACGAGCTTCTTCAGGGCACCGAGATCATGCACGTAGCCCGTCCGTGGATCGATCGGGCCGCGCACGGACACGTCGAGGGTGTAATTGTGGCCGTGCCAGTTCGGATTGTTGCACTTCCCGAACAGCCGGAGGTTCTCCTCGTCGGAGAGCGCGGGGTTGTGCACCCGATGCGCGGCGTTGAACTGGAGCCGTCGGGTGACGGTGACTTGCGGATCAGAC
>JBBQFW010000273.1:0-5497 GCA_038322445.1 Gemmatimonadales bacterium | reverse complement strand
CGCCGCCGAGCATCCTGAAGTGCGACTGGTGTCCATTCAGGTAGGCGAGAAACACGATGCCGGTCTTGTACGCATGCGTCGGCCGCTTGAAGATGTGGCGCGACAGCGGAACGGTTGGCCGGAGCAGCGTGTTGTACCGCTCGATGTCGCCGGCGTCGAGCGCCTGCAGTGCCGCCGAGGCAACCGGCGCGATCCCGTCGAAGATCCCGAGCAGCGCATCGCTGTGCTCGTCGGCGTTGCCCTGGATGAGCTCCGCGAAGTTCAAATCGTCGCCAGTGTACATGCGGACGCCAGCCGGCAGGCGACGCCGCATGTCGACCTCTCGCTGCGCATCGAGCAGCGAGATCTTGATGCCGTCCACCTTGTCGCTGTGCGCGCGGATGACGTCGAGGCATACGTCCATTGCGGCGTCGAGATCGCTCGTGCCCCAGTACCCCGCGAGCGCCGGATCGAACATGTCACCGAGCCAGTGGAGGATCACCGGCTGCTTCGCCTGGCGCAGGATGTCGCCGTACACGCGGCGATAGTCGTCCGACGAACGCGCTGCCTTCGCGAGCGCGCGACTCGCCATCAGGATCACCCGCCCACCCTCGCCCTCGACGAAGCCCACCTGCTCGGCGTAGGCGCGCGCGACATCATCGATCGTGACGGATGCTCCGGCGAGGAGATGATCGGTCCCCGCACCACACGCAATACCACCGTTCTCCGCGCGGCTCTCGGCGAGCGAACGCCGGATGAGCTCCTGCGCACTCGCCCACGTCAGCCCACCGCCGCGCTGCGCCGTATCCATCGCCTCGGCGACGCTGAACCCGTAGCGCCACAGATGACGCCGAAACGCCAGTGTGGTGTCCCAGTCAATGGCGTTCTCGGTAAAGACGTCGACGTCGCGCCGCGGATCGACAACGACATGCGCCGCTGCATACGCAATGCGCCTCTGGAACGGACCACTCGGCGCATCCCATCGCGTTCCCTCGCGAAACGCAAACGGGACGAGGGTGCCATCCAGCGCGGGCAGGTTGATCGTGGCGCTCATGAACGTCGCCTAAGCCCGGCCCGCCGCGCCGCTGCGCGGGAGGGCAGGGACGTCGAGCCACCGCTTCTCCTCCCACGATTTGAGGCCGAGCTCCGCGAGCTGTACGCCCTTCGCCCCTTCAAAGAAGTCGTGGATGTACGGCGTGCCGATCGCCACGTGCCGCAGGAAGAGCTCCCATTGGTACTTGAAGGCGTTATCGAAGTCGCCGTTGTCAGGGACGTCGGCCCAGTCGGCGAAGAAGTCGAATGGATTCTCGATGTCCGGATTCCACGTGGGGCGCGGCGTGTTGACGCGATGCTGCGTCTTGCAGCCACGCAGTCCGGCGACCGCACTGCCTTCGGTGCCGTCCACCTGGATCGAGAGCAGCTCGTCGCGATAGACGCGTACCGTCCACGACGAGTTGAACTGCGCGATGATCTCGTTCTCCGCGCCCGCGAGGCGGAAGGTGCCGTATGCCGCGTCGTCAGCCGTGGCGATGTAGGTCTTCCCCTGCTCGTCGACGCGCTGTGGGACATGCGTCGCGCCGATTGCCTGCACGGCGGTCACCTCGCCGAAGGTGTGGTCGAGCACATAGCGCCAGTGACAGAACATGTCGGCGATGATGCCGCCGCCGTCTTCCGTGCGGTAGTTCCACGATGGACGCTGTGCCGTCTGGAGGTCGCCTTCGAAGACCCAATAGCCGAATTCGCCACGCACGCTGAGGATGCGCCCGAAGAATCCCGCGTCGACGAGCCGCTTCAGCTTGCGGATGCCTGGCAGGAAGAGCTTGTCCTGCACCACGCCGTGCTTCACGCCCGCCGCGTCGGCCAGGCGCGCGAGGTCGAGCGCTTCCGCGGTGCTTACGGACAACGGCTTCTCGCAGTAGACGTGCTTCCCCATTTCGATCGCGCGACGGACGTTCGGTGCGCGCAGTTGCGTGAGCGTCGCATCGAAGTAGACGGTGTCGTCCCTGTTCGCGAGCGCTTTCTCGAGGTCAGTGGTGTAGCGCGTGATCCCGTGCGTCTCGGCGAGTGCCTTGAGCTTTCGCTCGTCGCGCCCCACGAGGATCGGGTCGGGCATGAGCCGAGAGCCGTCAGGCATTGGAACGCCGCCCTGGCGCCGGATGGCGACGATCGAGCGGATGAGATGCTGGTTGAGCCCCATCCGTCCGGTGACGCCGTTCATCACGATGCCGATTGTGTCTGACATTCAAAATTCCTCGATTTGTGAAAAAACGTTGGTCGGTTGAAGTTGTCAGGACCCATCGCGAATCCAACGAATCTCACGAATCTACGCGAAGTATTCAGCGCGCCGATTCACGACTAAACGATCAAAAAAGCATTTCTCCCTTTTTGATTGGTTGTTGCCGCCCTTGAAGAGAATTCGCGGAGATTCCCGAAGATTCGTGAGATTCGCGATGCCAACGATCAACGTCAGTTGAACTCCAATCTTCAAACGTGATCCAACACACCCGACAGATCCTCCGTGAAACGCCGTGGCGGCAGGAGGGCGATCGCAATCGCCCCCGTGATGGCGAACCCGACCAACGTCGAGAAGCCGGTCACATACGATCCCGACACGTCCCTCAGCCGACCCACCAGCACTGGCGCCAGCGCCTCGGCCACGCCATCCGCCGCGAGCACGATGCCCATGGCCCGGCCGAGTACGCGCGTGCCGAACAGCTCCGCGGCCATCAGCGGGATGACCATGTACTCGCCGCCGAGCCCGATCCCGAACACCACCGCGAACATCATCACCGCTCCTCGGCTACTCGCCATGAGGAGAATGGGAATCGAGGCCGCGACCAGGAGGTAGATGAGCAGCATCACGTGCTTCTTCGGCAGGCGATCGGCGAGCCACCCCATGGCGAGCCGGCCGATGAGGCTCGACGCGAGCGTCAGCGATGCGATCGTGGCCGCGTCGCCCTGGGTGTACCCGTGATCCAGGCTCAGGTAGAGCTTGAGGTGCTGGTTCGCTCCGCCCACGGCGGCGATCGAACACATGCTGCCGAGCATCAATAGATAGAAGGCCGGCTGTCGCAGCACTCCACCGATGGGTGCGGGCGACGGCTTCGGCGCGTCCACCGCGCGCACGGCGACCGGCGGCGCCTCCTGCAGGAAGAGCGCGAGCGGCAGCGCGATCACGATGATGGCGACGCCAAGGATCATGAGTGCCGTGTGCCAGCCGTACGCGGCGACGAGGCGCACGGAGATGAGCGGTACGAGCGCTCCGCCCAGGCCGATGCCGAGGTAGGCGAAGCCCATGGCGCGGCCGCGGGCGGCGCTGAACCAGCGCGACAGGAGCACCTGATTCGGGAGAGGGCCGCCGAGCACGTACCCGATCGCGTTGAACAGGTAGAAGAAGTAGAACCCCGTCAGCGTGGAGATGGAGCCGAGTCCGATGAGGGCGGTGCCGGCCATGACGATGCCGACGAGCATGAGGCGGCGTGGTCCGAAGCGGTCGACGAACCATCCGGCGGCGAACCCGAACAGCGGGCCGACGATCAGTTTGCTGTACGCGTTGCCCGACGTGACCTGCGCGCGTGTCCAGCCGAAGTCCTTGACCATGAAGTCATAGAAGAACGGCAGTCCGTAGAGAGCGAGTCCGACGATCGCGAAGAGCGTGGTGAACGACGTCGCGGCCACTCTGACCTGGGCGGAGCGCGGCGGCGGATCCTGTCGCATGCGGAGAGGGGGTGCGGGGCCGGCTGGTCGGTGCGACGGGGACTGACAGGGGTGGGGTGGAGGCAATTGATCGTCGTACGTTCAAATTCACCAGTGGGATGGAGAGGGGCAGGGGACTGCGCACGGCAGCAAGCGCTCCTGACAACAGCCCTCCTGGGGGCCCTATCCGCCTATCGTCCTATCCTCCAGCTCTTCGTCCTTGCGCCCTCGCGTGATGCGCGGTACGATGGTCGACGCGCACGGTCCTGACGAGGGGCTCTGTGTTCGTCGCTTGATTCCGGGGAAAGTGACGATTCCCAAGCAGGTGCGGTCTAGGTAGCTCACAATGCATTCGATCGAGCGGTTGGCCATTGTGCTGCCCTCACCCCCTTCGAATGCCCATGCTCCGGCGTCCTCAGCTGGAGGCAGGCCAACCCGAAGTCGCTGCTTCGGATCGACTATCAGCCTTTAGACTTTCAGCATTTCGATTTGCAGTGATTGTTCGTTGACCGAACAAATAGCAGGGCCCGCGCGGCACTCTCGCCTGCCCGGTCGATGTCGTTCGTCGCAGTCTTCTCAGCCTACCCGGTTCCATCAGGTCGGTCTCACCCGCTTCGGAGCATTGCCTATCATGAAGCGTCGGCTCATCACCGTCGGTTTGTTCGCCGCTTGCGCTCTCCTCCTGTCCACCTCGGGCGCCGCGGCGCAGGAGACCACGGGCAGGATTTCAGGCACCATCAGTGGTACCGAGAGCAACCTCCCTATCCAGGGAGTGCGTGTCACCCTGCTCGGCACCCAGCAGACGGTGACCACCAATCCTCAGGGCCGCTACACGCTGTCGGGCATCACGCCCGGCATGTGGCGTATCCGCACGTCGGCCATCGGTTATACGCCGGTGGTGATCGACAGCATTCCCGTACGCGCCGGTCAGACCGCCACGGCCGACATCTCGCTCAAGCACCAGACGGTGCAGCTCGAGCAGATCGTCGTCACTGGCTATGGCTCGCTGGCCAAGCGTGACGTCACCGGCGCCATCGGCCAGGTTGCGGCGGCGGAGATCAAGCAGGAGCCCGTCACCAACGCGATCGACGCGATCAAGGGCCGCATTCCTGGCGTCGATATTGTCTCGACCGGGAACAAGCCCGGCGACGGCGTGCGCGTTCGCATCCGTGGCACGCGCTCGCTCAAGGCCTCGAACGATCCGCTCTACGTGCTCGACGGCATCCCGATGGCCGGCGGCATCGGCGATCTGAACCCGAGCGACATCCAGTCGATCGAAGTGCTCAAGGACGCCAGCGCCACGGCCATCTATGGATCACGCGGCGCCAACGGCGTCGTGCTGGTCACGTCCACGAAGGGTCAGGCCGGCAACACCCGCACGACCTATGACACCTACGTCGGCGCGCAGAAGGTCGCACGCTCGGTCGACGTCTTCGGCCCCGAGGGATATGCCGCATACAGGCGCGAAGCATACCGGAACCCGAACACGAGCGCCGCGCTCTACAAGTGCGGCGGCGTGGTGTCGCAGACCGACTGCGCGGAAGGCGACGCGACCACGTTCTACGTCGAAGAGCTCGCGGCAATGAAGAACGGGCAGTCCACCGATTGGCAGAAGCTGATCACCCGCCAGGGCTCGCAGGTCAGTCACCAGCTCTCGATCACTGGCGGAAACGATCGTAATCAGTTCGCGGTCAGCGGCAACCTGCTGAAGCAGATCGGCACCACGATCTCGCAGGACTACGACCGCAAGAGCATGCGCGTGAACTACGAAGGTCAGGCCACCACGCGCTTCCGCGCCGGCGGCTCCGCCCTGCTGGTTCGC
>JBBQFW010000272.1:0-5500 GCA_038322445.1 Gemmatimonadales bacterium | reverse complement strand
GGCACCACCACCAGCATTCGGACGAGGCAGACGACGCGCATTCCCCCCACGTGCACGGATTCTGGTGGTCGCACATCGGCTGGATCACGAGTCGGCGCAACTTTCCCACGGACTACGAGCGGGTGAAGGATCTCGCGAAGTATCCGGAGCTCGTCTTCCTGAATCGATTCGATGCGCTCGTCCCGCTGCTCTTCGCGGCGGCGACCTGGGCATCCGGGTGGCTGCTCGAGATCTGCGCACCCTCACTGCACACCACGCGCTGGCAGATGCTCGTGTGGGGCTTCTTCATCAGCACGACCGCACTGTTCCACGGTACCGCGAGCATCAACTCGATGGCGCACCTGCTCGGCCGTCGCCGGTTCAACACGAACGATGACTCGCGGAACAGCCTCTGGCTGGCGCTCATCACGCTCGGCGAAGGGTGGCACAACAACCACCACCGCTACCCGACGGCCACGCGCAACGGCTTCTACTGGTGGGAAGTTGACCCGACCTACTACGGCCTGCGTGTGCTCGCGCTCACGGGCCTCATCTGGGGCCTGCGAGCGGTGCCACGCCGCGTGCTCGTTGAAGGGCTCGGGCCCGTTTCGGAACGGAGGCTGGTGTGACGTCCGTCGCGATCATCGGCAGCGGCATCGCGGGCATGGGCTGCGCGCATTTTCTCCACCGCGACTTCGACATCCGGATGTTCGAGCGCGAGCCGCGCGTGGGCGGCCACTCGCACACGATGCACGTGGCGCTTCCGTCCGGCGCGGATCCGGTCGCGGTGGACACCGGCTTCATGGTGTTCAACCGCGTGACGTATCCGCTGCTCTGCCGCCTCTTCGACTCGCTCGGCGTACCGGCGGTGCCCACCGACATGTCCTTCAGCGTGCGCGACACCGCCAGCGGCCTCGAATGGTGCGGGAGCTCGCTCAACCACCTGTTCGCCCAGCGACGCAACCTGATGCGGCCCCGCTTCTGGCGGATGTTGCGGCAGGTCGACCGCTTCAACAAGGAGGCGGTGGAGGCGCTCGCGAATCCCGCGTACGCCGCCATGACGCTGGCGGAGTATGTCGCGGAGCGTGGGTACGGCGACGACTTCCTGGCGCTCTATCTCGTCCCGATGAGCGCCGCAGTCTGGAGCACCTCGCCGGACATGCTGCTGCAATTTCCCGCGACGACCCTCATCCGCTTCTTCTTCAATCACGGCTTCCTCGGTCTCCACACGCAGCATCAGTGGTGGACCATTGCGGGCGGTTCCTGTCAGTACGTGCAACGCCTCACGGCACCCTGGCGCGACCGGATTCACGTCGATGATCCTGTGGTCAGTGTCGAGCGCGTCCGGGGTGGTATTCGCGTCACCACGCGCCGCGGGGAGCGGCGGCGGTTTGACCGCGTCATCATCGCGGCGCACGCCGATGAGGCGCTCGGCATGCTCTCGGATCCCACCGACGACGAGCGCACGGTGCTTGGCGCGTTTCGCTACCAGCACAACCGCGCCACCGTGCATGGCGACACGACGGTGATGCCCGGGACGCGTCGTGCCTGGGCCAGCTGGAACTATGAGATGGCGCGTGACGGGGGCGAGGCGCCCGCCACGCACTACTGGATGAACCGGCTGCAGCCGCTCGGCGATTCGCCGCCGGTCTTCGTGTCCATCAATGGCCACGAGCGCATCGATCCGGCCGCCGTGCACCACACGCTCGAATACTCGCACCCGCTGTTCACGCACGACGCGGTGCGCGCGCAGCGACAGCTTCCGTCGCTCAACCTCCAGGGTGAGACGACCACCGGCACGTTCTTCTGCGGCAGCTACGCGCGATACGGTTTCCACGAAGACGCCCTGTGGAGCAGCGCCAATGTGAGTGCGCTCCTGCTCGGGCGCGATCCGTGGATCACCAGGGACGAACCCACCGCGGACCTCACACGCGATCTCCGCCGGGCCCTCGGCTGACCATGCGCAGCCGACTCTTCGAGTGCCGTGTAATGCACGCGCGGTTCGCGCCGCGCCGTCATCGGTTTGCGTATCGGGCCTTCTACCTGGCCGTCGACCTCGATGAAGTGCCGGAGCTGCGCGACCGATTCCGGCTGCTGTCGGTTGACCGGCGCAACGTGTTCAGCTTCAACGATCGCGACTTCCTGCCGCTCGCGGAGGTGCTTCACAATCGCTCCGTGGAGCGCCCGATTGCGGTGCGCGATGGCGCGCCATTGCGCGAGCGCGTCGAGGCGGTGCTTGCCTCGCACGGGCTCTCCACGAACGGCGGCCGCGTCGAGCTGGTGGCGATGCCGCGGATGCTCGGGTACCTCTTCAATCCGGTCAGCTTCTACTACTGCTTCGATCGCGATGGCGCGCCCGTGGCAACGATCGTCGAAGTCACCAACACGTTTCGCGAGATCAAGGTGTTCGTGCTCGGTCCGTCCACCTTGCGCGACGGCGCCTTCCGGCTGCGCGTGCCGAAGCACTTCTACGTTTCGCCGTTCTCCGACGTGGACGTCTCGTTCGACTTCGCCCTCCGTGTCGCATCCGAGACGCTGGACATCCGCATCGACGACTACGACGGCGCGGAGCGGTCGTTCACGAGCGGACTCACGGGCACTGCGAAGCCGCTTACCGACGCGCGCCTCGGCTGGTATCTCCTTGCGTATCCCATGCTGACCGCGCGCGTGATCGCGCTTATTCACTGGAATGCGCTGCGTCTCGCACTCAAGCGGGTGCCGTGGTATCGCAAGGGCGCGCGTGCCACCGCACAGCGCGATCTCAGGCGTCCGCACGTCTCCCTCGTCGGTGCACCGGTGCAGCCGACGTCCCTTCACGTGGCAACGCGTCCATGACTTCGTTCAAGGTCGAGCATCCGTACACCGCTGGACGGCCCGCAACGGAGACCGCGCCGGCTCCTGCGCAGCACCACACGCTGGCGCGACGCCTCGTGTTCGCGGCTCTCCGTGGCATGGCGCGCGGTCGACTTCATCTTGCACTACCCGAGGGTGGCGTACTGGACTTCGGTGATGCGCCCGGCAACGTGACGCGGCTGCCACTCGACATCCCGGCGGCCGCCACGATCCGGGTGCGGCGGGAAGCATTCTTCCGACGCGCGGTGCTCTCGGGCGACATCGGGTTTGCGGAGTCGTACATCGAGGGCGAGTGGGAGACGGACGACATCGTCGCGGTCATCGCGTGGTTCATCCTGAACATCGACCGCGCGCCGAGTCTGTCGGGATCCAGTGTAAGTGGCGGCTGGTCGTCCGCGGCGGGCCGCCTCGTGAATCGCGTGCGACACGTGCTCCGCCGCAACTCGGAGACTACGTCGCGTCGCAATATCGCAGAACACTACGACCTGTCGAACGACTTCTTCGGGCTCTTCCTCGATCCGTCGATGATGTACTCGTCGGGGCTGTGGACGTCGGCCTCGACGCTCGTGGAGGCGCAGCGCGCGAAGAACGACGCGCTGTGCGAGGGGCTGCGCCTGCGCGCGACCGATCGCGTGCTCGAGATCGGCAGTGGATGGGGGGGGTGGGCCATGCACGCCGCTCGGACCTACGGTTGCCACGTCACGAGCATCACCATCTCCGAGCAACAGCACGCGCTCGCGCGCGAGCGCGTCGCTGCCGCCGGGCTCGCGGATCGCGTGGAGGTCCAGCTCATGGACTATCGCCGTGTGGAAGGGCAGTTCGACAAGATCGTCTCGATCGAGATGATGGAGGCACTCGGCCACGACTACCTCGCGCCGTTCTGCGCCACCGTCGACCGCGTCCTTGCACCCGATGGTCTTGCCGCGCTGCAGTTCATCACCTGCGCGGATTCCCGCTATGACGAGCTTCGCCGAGGGGTGGACTTCATCCAGCGGTACATCTTTCCGGGCTCACTCCTGCTCTCGACCAATCGTGTGAGCAACCTGCTCGCCGAGTCGGGCGGGTTCGTCCTGCACGACCTGCGGGACATGGGGCTCGACTATGCGCGCACGCTGGGCACGTGGCGCGAGACCTTCGACGAGCGCGAGCCGGACGTTCGGGCGCAGGGCTTCGATGATCGCTTCATCCGCAAGTGGCGCTACTACCTGAGCTACTGCGAGGCGGCGTTCGCGTTGCGCAACGTGTCAGTCGTGCAGGCAGTGTACACGCGACCGAACAATCATTCCCTGGGCCAGTGGCATCGCGCGTGACGGCGCCAGTCGCTGGTGGGGGAACCTTCTGGCGACGGCGCGTGATCGGCCCTGTAGTTGACCAGCTCACGCTGGGTGTGACAGCGGACCGCCTGGCGGTCACACTCGCCGTCGCCAGCACGACTGCGATCTTCCCCCTTCTCGGTGCTACGACCGCGCTGACGCTCGGCGCGGGGTTGGCGCTTCGCTTGAATCAGGTCGTGCTCCACACGGTCAATCAGCTCCTTGGTCCGGTGCAACTCCTGCTGATCCTGGTGTACGTGCGGGCGGGCGAATGGCTCTGGCGCGCGCCGGCGGATCACTTTTCGGTGGCGGACGTGGTGCGCACATTTCGCTCGAGCGGTTGGTCGGCGTTCCTGGCGCGATTCGGATGGGCCGGCGTGCACGCGGTGACGGCGTGGGCCGCGAGTGCTCCGTTTGTCATGCTCATCATCTACCTTCTCGTTCGCACGCCACTCATGCGGATGGCGAGCGTCGTGCGTTCCGCGCCGGCAGCATGACGCTGTTCCAGGTCGAGCTGGTCGCTACCGTCGCGAGCCTCGTCACGTTCGCCGTGGCGTTCGTGTTCGCGCGCCGGATCGACAACTACAGCATTGTCGACGTCGTCTGGAGCTATACCTTCGGGTTGATCACGCTCTGGTACGCAGCCGCGCTCCCGGGTTGGTTGCCCCGGCGCGTGGCGATCGCCGTCGCGGTGTTGTTCTGGAGCATTCGTCTCGGAACTCATCTGGCTACGAGGGTGCACGCGCATCACCCGACGGAAGACGGACGCTACGTCACGATGCGGCGCGAGTGGGGAGTGCATCTCGTGCCGCAGATGTTCCGGTTCTATCAGATCCAGGGCATCTCTGTCGTCGTCCTGGCGCTGCCCTTCCTCGTCACCTGCGCCAACACGCGCGGGGGATTTGCACTCGTCGAGGCAATTGGGTTGCTCGTCTGCATTATCGGTGTCGTGGGCGAGGCAACTGCCGACGCACAGCTCGCCCGGTTCAAGCGGGAGCCGTTGAGCCGAGGGCGCGTGTGCGACGTTGGGCTGTGGCGGTATAGCCGGCATCCGAACTACTTCTTCGAGTGGACCATCTGGGTTGGATTCTGGTTGATTGCGTGCGGCGCGGGCGCATGGGGTGTCGCGACCATCGTCTCACCGCTGAGCATCCTGTACCTGCTGCTTCGCGTGACCGGCGTTCCGCTCTCGGAGGCGCAGTCGCTGCGATCGCGAGGAGACGCGTACCGCCGCTACCAGCGCATCACGAGCGCATTCGTCCCACTGCCGCGACGCGATACGCCGGCGCACCTTGCGACGCATGATGGAGTCGACCGGTAGTCTCGAGGCGATCTGGATCAAGCGCGCGCATCGC
>JBBQFW010000271.1:0-5502 GCA_038322445.1 Gemmatimonadales bacterium | reverse complement strand
GCCAATGTCACCGATGACGGCGAGGAGATTCCTGTCGGTGTCGAAGCCCTTCGCCGCGACGTGCGCGTGTCCTTCGAAGCGAAGGAGGTCGAGCACGATCAGGCGCTCCTGACGAACCTGCTGTCGGATTTCCGCGACGTGGCCGGCGCGGAGGAGGCGATATTCTGGCGCTGGCGTTCTGATCGTGATTCGCTGACCCCGGGCGCGTGGTCCACGCCCAGCCCTCGCCCCGGCTACTTCAACATGGCCGCATGGGGGCCACTCGTTCAGTGGTCGGCGGAAACGGGCGTAGTGCAGACGGTGGGACACGACGATGTCACCAACGTCGCCGCGGCGTGCGTCAAGCGCGATGGCTCACTCCTCGGGGTCCTGAGTCTTACGCATGCGGAGGGGCTCGGCCTCCCGCGGTCGTCGTTGAAGGAATGGATGCCGCGGCTGGCCGCACAGCTTGCGACCTTCTCTGACCTGCTCGGCGCGCGCCGGGGGTATTCGCGACACATGCGCCAGGGTCAGGCGCTTCTCGACGCCGTGCAGCGATTGCAGGGTGATCGGGGAGGGGAAGGGCTCGCGCGGGCGCTCTGCGAGACGGCACTCGACGTTTCTGGCGCGCGCGGTGCGGTGCTCGTCCGGTGGGATGGGGACGGCGACGTCGGTGAGGTCCACTACGCCACCGAAGGCACCGGTCTTCGTGCGCCGACGCCGCTGGATAGCGCGAGTGTGGTTGCGGAAGCGTGTCGCACGGGTCGGCTGCACGTGCTGGAGGACGCGCGTGGCGCGGCCTCTGGGCAGGCGCTGTATGGCGCCGCCCGCGTGATTCGCGAGCCGGGAAGCGTGGCGATCATCCCGGTCGCGAAGGGGGGACGTGTGCTGGGCGCGTTGGTTCTCGAGGCGGATGAGGTGGGCGCGCTCACGACGGAGGATGCGCGGCCCCTCACCGTGCTGGGTGCGGTCGTGGCGGGACCTCTGGAGATGGCCTGGCAGTTCGCTGAGGTGGATCGCCGGGCCAGGACAGACGCGCTGACGGGACTATGGAATCGAATGCACTTCGGCGAGCAGCTCACGCGGATCCTGGCGGAGGCCGATCGGTATGAGCACCCCGTGTCGCTTGTGGTGATGGACATCGACCACTTCAAGAAGGTCAACGACACGTGGGGGCACGAGGCGGGCGACGCGGTGCTCAGGCAGGTGGCGCGCGTGCTCCAGGACGGCGTGCGGGCGGTCGATATTTGCGTGCGCTATGGCGGTGAGGAGATCGCCATGCTGCTCGCCCAGACCGACAGCGCGCATGCGGTCGAAGTGGCGGAGCGGTTGCGAGTGCGCGTTTCGGAGACGCCAGTGAAGCATGGGGCGTCGGAGATTCGGGTGACCGCGTCGTTCGGGGTGGCCACCTATCCGGAGACGGTCAAGGTGAGGGACCAGCTTTTTCCGGCGGCCGACAAGGCGCTCTACATTGCGAAACACGACGGGAGAAACTGCGTGAGGGCGAAGCCCGCAAGTAAAGGTAGGACGGCGAGTTGAGCAGCAATGCCGTGCGACGTTGGCGTGGGGTGAGGCGATTGACTCGGAGCGCGTACGCGACTAGGTTGTGGCGTGTAGGGGGCGACTGGCTTCGACGGGATTAGTGATGCTGTGGGCGCGTGCCGAGGTCTTCGGGCACCTCGTTAAACACTCGGAAAAATTCCAACTGCGAACAACAACTTCGCCCTTGCCGCTTAACTTTTAGTTAGGCCTGTGAGGTGCCCGCGAGAAAGCCCGCCCGGGGCGTTTTCATGGGTAACGCAAATCTGGGCTAGCTTCGACGTACGCCTTCGGCGGCGGAGCAAAACAAAGAGGGCTTATCCTGCGGTGGGCTGCCCACTGGCCAGCAGCAGGAGACATTAATCAGAGGGACACGCACGTAGTGCTTGTAGTTGATCTAGCTTCGGACCGGGGTTCGATTCCCCGCGCCTCCACTGTACGATGACCAGAACGGCGCCTCCCAAGGGCGCCGTTCTGCATTGTTATGTGTCGAGTGCTTTGAATCTCATTTGTTCTAATACAGAACAATATTAGTGTTTTCGAAGCGTGCCGTTGACCCATGCGGCCACAAAAGGGCACAGCGAAATGGCGCTACCGACGTCCGCTCGGCGCGATCCACTTACAATTGCCGCCGGAAAAGAATCATTGCAAACCATTGCAATAATTTCGCAAACGGTTGCGTCCCTCCCTTTTGCATTTTTTACTTGTGGCACTGTGAAAAACGTGCTATCACACGGACTCGGGAACTCCTGTCATTTTGCAGATGTTTCCTGCCCGCGGTTGCAGCGGCCGAGAAGTTTTGCAACAAAACGCTTTCGACAATCGCGGTTCTCAAGCTGCACTGCGCTCCGAAACGGGAGTCACTTGAGTGACGGGCGCCCTGTTGAGAGGGTGAGTAGCATCGGAATTTGTATTTACAGCGTGCTAAGTAGAACGACCTGTGTCACGCGACCCCCCAAATACCGTGTGACATGGCAGTGATCCCTCGTCCTCACGTGGAGGCATTCGAATGGTAGTTACGCGTATCGCCCTGGCAGTGGCATTGGCCTGCACTGTCCTGGGAGCCCCCCTCGTCGCCCAGAACGCGACAGGTATCGTTACCGGGCGGGTTCTTGATTCTGCATCGCGGCAACCGCTCGCCGCCGTCAGTGTTCGCATCGTCGGCACCTCGAACGGTGCGCTGACGCGTTCGGATGGATCCTACACGATCAGCGTCGTGTCGGCGGGTACGCACCAGGTCCGCGCTTCACGCATCGGGTTCGCCCCAGCCAGCCGCACGGTGGACGTTCCCGCCGGCGGCACCGTGACCGTCGATCTGGCGATCGCGACGCAGGCGGCCGTACTCAGCGACATCGTCGTGACGGGCTACGGCACACAGCGCCGAGAATCGATCACGGGATCGGTTGCCACGGTGAACGCCGAAGAGGCAAACGTCGGCGTGGTGACGAACGCCAACCAGCTCCTTCAGGGTCGCGTCGCGGGCGTGCAGATCACGACAAATAACGGTGAACCTGGTGGCGGCACGCAGGTTCGCATTCGCGGCGGCACGTCGATCAGCGCCAGCAACGACCCGCTCTACGTCGTGGACGGTGTACCGTTGCAGAACGAATCGACGGTAGCCGGCGCGGCGACGCCAGGTGTGAACGCGGCGCTCAACCGCAATCCGCTCAACTCGATCAATCCGAACGACATCGAGTCGATGACGGTATTGAAGGACGCGGCAGCCACGGCTATTTACGGCAGCCGGGGCGCCAACGGCGTCGTGCTCATCCAGACCAAGCGCGGCTCACGCGGCACGAGCTCGCTGGACTACGACACCTACGTCGCCGCCTCAACCGCGGCGAGGCACCTCGACTTCCTCACGGGCGACCAGTATCGCACGTTCGTGAACGCGCAGATCGCCGCAGGAAACCTGCCCGCGAGCCAGGCGGCGCTGAACGGCACGGCGAATACGAACTGGGAGCAGGCGCTGCTGCACACAGGCTATGCGTCGAACCAGAACGTGGCCTTCTCGGGTGGCTCCGCGCAGACGCACTACCGTTCGTCGCTGAACTACTTCGACCAGAAGGGCGTGGTCATCGACAACGGCCTGAAGCGTTATCAGGGGCGCTTGAACGCGCAGCACGCGGCGCTCGACGGCCGCCTCAACCTCGACTTGAATCTCACTGCGTCTCGCGTCGCCAACACGTACCTCGCCATGGAGAACGGTGGCGGTTTCACGGGCGGCGTGTTCACCAACATGGCCATCTACAATCCGACCCTGCCTGTGCAGGTGCTCGATACGGCGACGAATACGTTCAGGTACTACGAGGCGGGATCGGGCGCGCAGTCGGTGCGTAATCCAGTCGCGCTCGCGGACCAGATTCTCGATCAGGCTCCGGAAAACCGCGTCCTCGGCAACATCACCGGGACGCTGCAGTTGGCTTCCATGCTGACCGCGCAGACGACCCTTGGGGCAGACTACACGAACTCGGTGCGTCAGACGTACGTGCCGCGCACGAGCCCCCTCGGTGCCGAGTTCGGCGGCGTGGCGCGTCAGGCCGAGCGCAGCCTCCAGAACCTCAACTTCCAGCAACTGTTGACCGCGACGCCGAAGATCGGCACGCGGCAGGAGCTGGAGGTGGTGGGCGGATACGAGTTCAGCCAGTTCCAGAATCAGGGTTTCGAGGTGACGTCGCAGGGATTCATCACGGACGCATTCACCTTCAACAACTTCAGCGCGGGTACGCAGGCGTCCTCGCCGGCTCCGGTCTCCTACATCCAGGAGAGCAAGCTCGTTTCCTTCTTCTCGCGAGCGAACTACGGCATCGCCGACAAGTACTTCCTCACCGGTGTCGTGCGTCGCGACGGCTCGTCGCGACTGGCGGAAGGGCACAAGTGGTCGACGTTCCCTGCTGTTTCCGCGTCGTGGCGCATCAGCAACGAGGACTTCATGAAGAATGGCCGCTTCTCCACCCTCGCGGTGCGCGCGGGCTGGGGACGGCAGGGCAACCAGGCGGTGCGGCCGTATGCCACACAGCTGCTGCTGCGTACGGACAACGGTGCCAAGTATCCGTTCGGCACGGGCGTCACGTCGGGCCTGTCGGCGTCGCAAGTCGCCAATCCAGACCTGAAGTGGGAGACGTCCGAACAGAGCAACGTCGGACTCGACTGGGGTGTCAAGAATGAGCGGTTCAGTGGCGCGATCGACATCTACCAGAAGACGACCAAGGATCTTCTGTTGACGGTGCCGGTTGCACAGCCAGCCGTCGTGTCCACGCAGATCCAGAACATCGGATCTATCCGCAACCGCGGACTCGAGGCGACGCTCGATGCACGTCTGCTCGAGCAGGGTGATCGGACGTTGTCCTCGGGCATTGTCTTCTCGGCGGATCGCAACGAGGTGATCAGCCTCGGCGACGCCCCCTTCATCGTCACTGGCGGAGTGTATGGACAAGGGCAGTCGGGACGCTTTTCACAGCGTCTCATTCCTGGACAGCCGCTCGGCACCTTCTACGGAGCGAAGTTCCTGCGAGTGAACAGCACGGGCCAGCAGGTCTTCTCCTGCAATGCAGCGAGCGTCGGGTGCACGGCAGGGGAAACGATCGCTCCCACGGGCGGCGACGAGATGATCATCGGCAACGCGAATCCCAAGTTCAACGTGGGTCTTCGCAGCAACGGTTCGGTGAAGAAGTTTGACGCGAGCTGGCTGTGGCGCGGCGAATTCGGCCGGGAAGTGTTCAACAATACGGCGCTGGTGTACTCGACGAAGGGCAATGCGAAGTCGTCGCGCAATTTCCTGGCGTCGGCGCTCAGCGACCCCATTGGCATCAGCGAGCCCGCGATCTATTCGTCGCGCTGGATCGAGAATGGTCGGTTCATCCGACTGCAGAACGTCACGATGGGCTACACGTTCGCATTGCCAACCGCGCTCGGCGGCGGACGCAACACGCGCATTTACGTGTCGGGTGATAACCTGCTGCTCTTCACGCCGTACAGCGGATA
>JBBQFW010000270.1:0-5523 GCA_038322445.1 Gemmatimonadales bacterium | reverse complement strand
CCGAAGAGCGTGATGCCCTTGCACCCGATCGACTGGTGCGCGCCGAAAAGCACCGCGAGGGCGGGATCCGTGGCGCCGACCTCCCCGAACACACGCGAGAACACCTGGGCCGAGGCGCCGAAACCGCCGTATGCTTCGGGGCTGTTGACGCCCATCATGCCAAGCTCGCCGAAGCCCGTGCGCACGCTGTCGGGGAACTTGCCGTCGTGATCCATCTTCGCCGAGTCGACGTTATCGGCCGCCCACCCGCGGAAGGAATCGAGGATCATCGCGAGTGATTCCTTCTCGTCGGCCGGCAGGACGGGGAAGGGGAATACCAGGTCCTCGCGGATCTCACCGAGGAATACGCCCTTCGTGAACGACGGGTAAAGGTCCGGGTTCGCAAGGTGCGGTGCGTCGGGGGCGTGCGGGGCGGTCGTGAGAGCAGTCACGTCGTGTGATCCGTTGGAGTCACCAGAGAAGATACTGCGTGCTCCGCGATCGCCGCTGCCCTGTGGTCTCCATCCTGAAACGCGTCAGTCCATCCTGAAACTCGTCAGTCCTGCGACAGCGAGAATCCATTTGGGTGCTCTGAAGCGCGTGCGCGGGATGACGAACGCATCCGCAAGCAAGGTTCAGGACCGGTTGAACCCCTTTGTCAGGCGATGGCGCGAAAGACGAGGTAGAGGTTGAGGCACATGAGCACGAACGCGGGGATCATGGCGACAAGCGGATCCCGGATCCTCACGCGGACGAGGAGCGCGAGCAGCATCATCGTCGTGAAGCCCAGGGCGGACACCAGGAGCAGTGGACGAGAGTAGAAACCCGCGAGAAGCCCAAGGCTGCCCACGATCTGGAATGAGGCGATGAACACGCGCAGCCGTCCGAGTCCGTAACGCTCGAATTCCGCCGCCATGTCGCGCGACAGCAACGTCAGCGCGCCATAAAAGCCGAATGCGAGCAACGAGAGGGCCTGCACAAGTACCGTGACGGGTTGCATTGTGTACGTGTCGGGGTAGTGTTCAACCGGTGCGAAGCGCGACTCTCATGCCTCACGAAGCGGAGCAAGCATGCGGACAGTGATGATCATCTTGCAGATCGCCGCAGCACTCGGCCTCCTGAATGTATGGCTGCTGCGATTCAACCAGGGCACGAGCTATCGTGGCGGCAACGCCCGCACCATGATGGAGGAATTCGCCGCCTATGGGCTGCCGACATGGTTCGCCTACCTGATCGGATCCCTCAAGATCGGGGCAGCGTTCGCGCTGATCGCTGGTATCTGGCTCCGTGGCCTCGTACTCCCCGCGGCTGCGATGATCTGCATCTTAATGCTCGGTGCGCTGGCGATGCATGCCAAGATCGGCGACCCACTGAAGAAATCCCTCCCTGCGCTTGGCATGCTCGGCCTTTGCGCTGCCATCGTCTGGGGCGCGATGCACTGATAGGCGTGTAAGCGGCGACGTTCGTAGCGAAGGGCCGCGTCCGCCGCTTCTCCAGTTCTGTCGACGTCTCCGGTACCGATGGCGTTCACGATGCAACGCCAGAGAAAATGGTGCTGCGGACGCTCCGCTCCCGCCGCAGCGGATGCGCGGAGAGACAGGCCGTGGGTTCAGCGCTGCCGAACGGGTGCCTCGCGAGCCACCCGCCACGACTCGCCTCGCTTCACCAGCTCGTAGATCCGCTCGAATCGCAATGCATCCGGTTTCCGTCCCGTCGCGGCACCGTACGTCTCCGCGGCGAAGTAGATCTCGAGCGTATCGCCGGGCATTGCGAATACGTCGGACGCACGGATGATGTAGCCGGCTTCCGGCCCGGCGCATCGCGGCGTGTCCTGCGGCGTATCGCGCTTCGGTTCGCACGTGCCGATGATCACGCCGCGGTCGCGCAGCGCGCGCACCAGCGTGGCTTGCGCGGGCGCGCCTCCGCTGTCGCCCGCGGTGCGCGGCAGGCGACGCGGGTGCAGGCGGAGCGAGAGGTCCGGCGTGACATCGAACGCAGCACCAACCGCCGCGCCGAAGATGCGCGACTCGGCGTCAGCGGACAGGCTCGCCACTTTCAACCCCCGTCCGCGGACGTACGAGTCGGCCGGGTCAGCACCGGAACACGCGGTGACCAGGAGCGCCATGCCGGCGGTGAGCGGTCGAGCGGTGGCGAGTCTCACAAACCCTCCAGGGTCCTGGCGCGTGCACGGCATTGCGGCCCGACACGCACGCCGTCGGAAACGTAGCGAGTGTCCATCCTGAAGCTCGTCATTCCCGCACGGCGCAGGTTTCGTTGCGCCGGCGGCACGCCCCCGGTATTTCGATGCGTTCGGCCTTTCGCATCTGCCTGCTTCGAGGCACTCGCTACCGTCTCCGCCGGGGCCTGACGGCGATTCCCTTGCAACGCGCGGCGATATTCAGTTCTGTCCATGTCCATCACTCATTCCAATCCGAGCCTCCATTGCATATCCACATGACGACCGCTGTCGTGCGTCGCGCCATCGCTTCCGTCGCGGTCCTTGCGGTGAGCATACCCCTTCTGGGATGGTCGCACCTGTTCTGGGGTGAGGACGGCCATCGGATGACCGCGCAGGCAGCCTCCGCGACATTGCCGGACAGCATGCCCGCCTTCTTTCGCAACGCGGCGAAGCAGCTCGCGTATCTCAACCCTGAGCCCGACCGCTGGCGCAGCCGCGTCGAGCGGGATCCCGCGCTCAGCGTGGCCTCCGGCGCCGAACACTTCGTTGATACGGAGATGATTCCGGCGGACCGCCGCGCGAATGCGTTCGCCGCGCCGACGCGATACGCGTACGCCGACACATTGCGAGCGCTCGGGGTCAACGCGGAAGTCGTGGGATTTCTTCCCTTCCGCATCCTCGAGCTCACGCAGACACTCCGCATCGAATTCGGGCTGTGGCGGACGGCGCCCAACGCGCAGACACGCGAATGGATCGAGGCCCGCATCATCAACGACGCCGGCATTCTCGGTCACTACGTCGCTGACGGCTCGAATCCGACGCACACATCGGCCAATTACAATGGATGGGTCGGCCCAAATCCGAATGGCTACGCGACGGACCGGCAGTTCCACTCGCGATTTGAATCCGCGTACGTGCAGGCGAAGATCGTCCTCGCTGACGTCCAGCCGCTGGTGGACCCGACCCCACGTCTCCATCGCGAGCTGCGTCCGGCGATCCTCGCGTACCTGAACGAGACATTCGCCGAGGTGGAGCATCTGTACCAACTCGACAAGGCGGCGCCGTTCAACGCGATGACCGAGTCCGCGGCTGACAAGCAGTTTGCCGCCGCACGCCTCGCGGCCGGCGCGCGCATGTTGCGCGACCTCTGGTGGACTGCGTGGATCACCAGCGCGGATACCACCCCGCGATAACGACGCAGCCACGCTGCGTGAAGTAGATCGTCGATCGTGGCGGCCCAAGGGATGGGTCGCCAGACGGGAATGATGCAGCGGCATGGGAGTGAGAACGCGTTCCCTCGAGTTCGACGATGGCGGCTCGCAACTTCGCGTGCGCCACCACGTCACTCCTTCCGGTATGATCCACATGCGACGCCTCGCGGCGCTCCTTTCATTGTCTGTCGCCGTGACTGTCCCTGCCGGCGCGCAGCGTCCGCACCACTACCAGGCGCAATCGCCCGAGGGTGCCACCACCCTCGCGGTTGACGTCGGCGACCGCGTGACGTATTCCATTGCGCATCGTGGTCGCGTGCTGCTCGGCGCGTCTTCGATCTCGCTGACACTCGGTGGGGGACGCATGCTCGGTCGCGGCGAGACGGTGCGCTCCACCAGCACCCGCAGCATACGCGACAGCGTCCGGCCAGTTGCGCCGACCAAGTGAGACGTGGTGCCCGACCGCTTCAACGAGCTCCGGCTTCGCTTCAACGGCTACGACCTCGCGTTTCGCGCCTGTGACGAAGGCGTGTCGTACCGTTGCGTCCTCGCCATGCCGGACACCATCACGATTGTCTCCGAAGAAGCGTCGCTCGCCGTGGCCGGTCAGGCCGAGGGCGTGCTCGGCATCGACACCACGTTCATGACGCATTACGAGCCCACATTCCACCAGGCACCACTCGACACGCTGAAGGACGGGCGACGGGCCCTGTTGCCGACGCTCGTTGCCGTGCAGGGTGGGCCGAAGATCGCCATCACCGAATCGCAGCTCGAGGACTATCCGGGGCTCTATCTCGTGGCGGGGCCGTCGGGCGGGTCGGCGCTCGTGGGCCTGCTTCCCCGGGCGGCGCTCGAACTCATGGACTACCACGGCGCCCACAAGCTCGCGGGACTCGACCGCACGTGGCCGAACGTCCTCGGCTTCGAGGGCGTGCATGGGCTGGAGCACAACAAGTGGGCGACGGACGTGACGCCTGATCACAACGTCACCCTGCCGTTCACGCGGATGCTCGCCGGCCCCATGGACGATACGCCCGGCGCCATGCGGAACGTCGAGTCGCGAGACTTTCGCATCGTCTCGAACCATCCGCAGGCGCAGGGCACGCGTGCGCACCAGCTCGCGATGTACGTGGTGTATGAGGCGCCGCTCCAGATGCTCGGCGACAGTCCAACGGCGTACGAGCGGGAGCCAGACGCGTTGGACTTCCTGCGCGCCGTGCCCACCGTGTGGGACGACACGCGCTCCCTCGACGGCCGCGTGGGCGAGTATGTCGTTGGCGCGCGGCGCCGAGACGACCGGTGGTTCACAGGCGCCATGACGAACAACACCGCGCGCACGCTCTCGGTCAACCTGTCGTTCCTCGGCGACGGCACGTACTCCGTGGATGCGACCGCCGACGGCATCAACGCGGATCGCAACGCAATGGACTACAGGCGCGAGCGGAGCACCGTGACGCGAAGCACGACGTTGACCCTGCAACTCGCTCCAGGTGGCGGCTACGTGGCCATGCTGACGCCGGCGCATTGAGCACCGGATGTCGAGGCCTTCTCGAATGGCGCGTGTGTGCGTGGTTCGAACGGTGTCCTGGCGCGTCGTTTGCAATCGGCGCCGGGTCACCCAACTACACGGATCGCAGTGACCCATCCACTTCGTCATCCACTGCTGGTGAGCCTCGTGTTGGCATGCGTCACGACGCCACTCGCGGGGCAAGCCAATGGATCCGCCGAGTGGGCGCCGCAGGTACTCGGCACGCAGGTGACGGTGATGGGGCAGCAGGTCGCCCGATTCGACGCGGCCTATTCCGGGCCGATGAGTCTCGTGTCGGGAGGCGACCACGCACTCAGCCACACGTACGGGATCTATCTGGGCACGCGTATCGCGCGACGCATTGACGGCTACCTGGATGTCGAGATGGCGCGCGGCAGCGGCATCAGCCACGCGTCGGGACTCGCTGGCATCACGAACGGCGACGTACTGCGCCAAGGCACGGCAGATCCCAGATAGATCCCGTACGTGTGGCTGAGTGCATCGATCAACTCGCGCAGCCGGTGGCACGACGTCGCATCGAAGTCACAGCCGGCAAATTCGCGGCGAGCGACATCTTCGACGTCAACCGCTACGCGAACTCCACGCGCACGCAGTTCCTGAATTGG
>JBBQFW010000269.1:0-5531 GCA_038322445.1 Gemmatimonadales bacterium | reverse complement strand
TTGATCGGCTTCGCCATCAAGGCGCTGATCTTTGGAGCGATCATCTACATCGTGATTCGCGTCCTGAGCCCGGATACAGCCCGGCGTCTGCGCGAGAAATTTTCGGGTTCGTCGTACTGATCAGTCGCGCGGTGCGCGACTGAGTGCTACTGCGCGGTTCGCTCGCCTCGGCACCGCCGACTCGCGCGAGCTGGTGTCCATCCTGAAACTCGTCATTCCCGCGCAATCGGGACTCCATTTGGGCCCTGTGAACATGGATTCCCGCGTGCGCGGGAATGACGTACGTATCTCGAAGCACGTTTCAGGATGGCAACGAGCCAGGGAACGACGAAGATCGGTTAGCGAAGAACGATCCGGAGCGCCAACCGATCGAACGTGACCGGAAGACCAGATCGCTCAGCCATCCGCGGTGGGCACGGGCGCAGTGCCCAAGGCCTCCAACACCGCCCACACCAGCATGGGCACCATGATCTCGTGGTGCCCGGTGATCTCATAGCCCTTGCCGTTCATCGCGGTCGGCCGCTGGACGACGTTGACGCGCGGCCGGTAGTGGCGCTGCATGTCCAGGTCGACGGTCGTGAAGTTCTGCGGCAAGCCGCTGCCAAGATTGCGCGCGATCGTCAGCGCCTTGAGGAACACCTCGGGCATGATGACGGCGCTGCCGAGGTTCAGCACCACACCGCCGTCATCGATGGTGACGAGCGACGCGGCAAGCCGACGGAAGTCGCGATGGCTCGTGTCGCCAATGGCGGCGCCGCTCGCCGCCGGATGCTGGTGGATGATCTCGGCCCCCAACGCCGCGTGCACCGTGAGCGGCACGCCGAGCCGGTAGGCGGAGAGCAGGAGCGAGAGGTCGGGGTTGGCGAGTGATGCCGCCCCGGCGAGCGTGACGCCGAGCACTTCGCCCATGCCTTGATCGTTGCGCATGCCGCGGACGAACGCCTCATTCATTTCGCGTCCGGTCTCTTCCGCCATGCCGAAGGTGCCGTCGAGCAGGCCGGCGGCGACGTCCTCCGACGTGGCCCCGAAGCGCGCGATCTCGTAATCGTGAATGGCGGCCGCTCCATTCATCGCGATGTGCGTGACGACACCGCGCCGCATCAACTCGATGAGCACGGGGGCGAGTCCGGTCTTGACGATGTGGCCGCCCAGCATGACCACGACGCCGCGCTGCCGTCGCGCAGCAGCGGCGACCGCCGCCACGACGGCGCGGAAGTCACGTGCCACGAGGACGTCGGGAAGCGCATCGAGAAAAGCCGCGAACGAGTGGTCACCCGCGGGCGGGTGCGCAAAGTCTTCCGCCCTGACCTTGTGCGGCCGCACGGCGACCTTGATCGTTCGGACGGAGGCGAGGTCTGCCTCCGCGTACGAAACGGGAACGTCTATGGCGTCTGGGCGGCGGGGGCCGCCGGAGCTGGACGGTACGATGTGAGATACAGGTTGATGGACCCGAACGACAGACCCGACTTCATCTGGAGCATGATGCGATTCTTGTCGTCCGAAAGCCAGATCTCGGCGTGGCCATTTTCCGAGAAGATGCCCGACGTCTTGATGATCGGTTGAATCACGATCGCGCTGAATCGCCCGGCCGGCACGTCGATGGTATCCTTGCGGACCACCTTGATGGTGACGGGGTTCTTCGCCGGCATGAAGTAGCGGTCGAAGGAATATGACTGCCCCACCACGAGCGGAATGGTGCGCACGAAATACAGGAACGAGCCGTCGTCGAGCGGGTTTCGCACGCTGGCGATCGCCGAGTCGGTGCCCACGGTGTATTCGGCGCGCTCGGGATAGATCTCGTAGGTGTGCTCGACGTCGCGGCGTCCTTCGTTCTGGTCCTTCTTGAAGCGCAGGGAATTGAACGTCCGGCGATCAATCCAGCTCTCGAACACGTCGTCGACGCTGTAGAGAAAGCGCACGCCCCCATGCGCCTGATACACGGTGTGCCATGCATCGTGGCCGCGGATGTCCTGGACGTTGGCCACCTCCATGGACGCGACACCGACCTTGAGCTTCCCGAACTTCAGGTCGTATTCGAGGCGCTCGCCCACGCCAAAGGGCACACGCGCGACTTCGCCATCCTGCGCGCGCGCGGGCGCGACGAGCAGCAGGGCGAGGGCGAGACTGCACGGAACGACGAGGCGAAGGGAAATGCTCATGCGCTCCGCGCGGGGACACTGCGGCCGCGCGCCGACCGCGCGAACCTCAGCAGGCCCATCGCGTCGCTCCAGGCGCGGACGCGCGTCTCGCGCGCGCGCACGTCGTAGCGCGGCGCCAGTTCCACGGTGTCGATACGTCGCGCGTGCGGCGCGGCGCGCAGCAGCATGTCGACGTTGGCACTCCAGCCCTCACCGACCAGGAGCGCCTGGTCGCCGCGCTCCTTGAGGAGGTCGCGGATGACGGAGACCCGATACAAGCGCAGCGAACCAAATGGATCACGGACGCCAGCGACGGTGACGAAGGGACGAACGACCCACGGCGCCATGCGGCGCAGCGTGCGCACCGGCTGCGGTACGGTCAGTGAATCCGCCGGACGTTCCGCAACGACGACGTCCGCGCCGCCATCGAAGCGCTTGAGCAGTTCCGGCAGGCTCTCCGGCTGATCGGTGAAGTCGGCCTGGAGGATGACGATGGCGTCGCGGCGCGGATAGCGCGTGCGACGCGACGCTTCACGACACAACGCGTCGACGGCGGCCGCATAACCCCGGCGCTCCCCACTGAGCACCGTGAGCGGCATGACCTTGTGGTACGGCTCGAGCGTTTCTTTTGTGGTATCCGTGCTTCCGTCGTCGTAGACGAGCACCTCATACTCGCGCGGCTGCTCCTGGAACACCTTGCGCAGGCGCCAGAGCAACAACCCGATCGTTGGAGCTTCGTTATACGACGGAATGCATAAGTAGAGCACAGGTTCCTCACGTGGTGCGAACGACAACGACCCATCCGAAAGGTAGACGATGCCGCGCTTAGGTCGCCACCCTGCGCGTGCGAGAATGTCGCGTTCGCTCATACCCTGCGGTCCAGGGTGGGTTCATCCTGCGCACGCTTGCCCGCTCACTGCGCGACGGGTAGCCTTCCGCCGCGACGCGATGCCGCTCGCCTTCACGATGTTTCGGGAGCACCAAATGCGGCGTCTGGGCCTGATCGCGATGGTTGTAATTTCGGCGTGCTCGACTCCCAATTCGCTACCGGTCCTGGAACCCGTTCCGGACGCCAGCGGTGACATCACGCCCGAAGAACTGCGCCGCGACCTGTTCGCGTTTGCCGCGGACTCCATGCGCGGTCGCGAGACGGGAACCGCAGATGCCGACCGCGCGGCGCGCTTCCTGGCGGCTCGCGTCGAACGGATGGGACTCGAGCCGGCGGGCGACAGCCTTTTCGTCCAACGAGTGCCGTTGCAGCGCGAATCGTTCGCGCGTACGTCGCGGATCATCGTCAGCGGCGCGGGAGGAACTACGGAGCTGGGGATCGGTGCGGATGTCGTTCCGATCGTGAACCTGGGCGCCGGTATTCCCCCCGCGAAGAGCCGCGCTGAGGGACAGATCGTGTTCGCCGGCTATGGAATGCGCATGAAGGGGTCGCGCCGCGACGAGCTCGCGGATCTCGATCTCGAGGGAAAGGTCGTGGTGGTGGTCAACGGCGCGCCGGCGGGCACGGACAGCGCCACGCGGGTACGCATGGAGTCCGAGACCGCGATCAGCGAGCGGCTTGCCGTGATCCTTCCGCGGCGTCCGGCGGCGGTCGTTGTCATGCTGACGGGGAACGGCAAGACGGCGTTCGCCTCAGTCGCGCCGCAACTCGAACGGTCCGTCGCCGCGCGATCCAGGCCAACAGACCTGCCCGACGCTGAGCGCCCATTGCCGATGATCCTGCTCGGATCACCGCATGCGGGTTCGCCGCTGCTCCCCGCAAGGTGGCCGGAGGACGATCAACCGCAGGCGTTGGCCGGCCGTTTCCTCTCGGCGCGCGTCGACCAGGAGCGCGTACCGTTCACGGCGTTCAATGTCGTGGCCGTGGTGCGTGGCAGCGATCCAACGTTGAGTCGCACGTACGTGGCCTTCGGTGCACACTACGATCACATTGGCGTTGTTGCCGCCGTGCGCGGGGACTCGATCGCGAACGGTGCGGACGACGACGGATCAGGAACCGTGTCGTTGCTTGCGATCGCGCGCACGCTGCAGCGTGCGCCCGTGCACCCGAAGCGATCCACGCTGTTCGTCTGGCATGTCGGGGAAGAGAAGGGACTGCTCGGCTCCGCATACTTCGTGCAGCATCCCACGGTGCCGATCGATTCGATCGTGGCGCAGATCAACGCGGACATGGTCGGTCGCAACGCGGCGTCCGTGCTCTACACGGTGGGACCGAACGCCGCGCCGAACAACCAGAGCCGGCGGCTGGGTGCAGTGGTCGACAGCGTGAACGCGGCACAGGTGCCCCCATTCGTCATCAACCGCGAATGGGACTCGGCGACACATCCCGAGCACATCTACGAGCGCAGTGACCACTTCAACTATGCGCGGAAGGGGATTCCGATCGTGTTCTTCACGACCGGCATGCATGACGATTATCACATGCCGAGTGACGACCCGTCGAAGATCGATTATGAGAAGATGGCGAGGGTTGCGCGGCTGATGCGTGAGGTCGGCGTTGCGGTCGGGAACTCCGGGCACCGTCCGCGTTGATCTCGCGCTAAGGCGCGCCGCGCTCGCATGCTGCTGCGAACGCCGCGAAGAGCCGGCGGTCCCACGGTTCCGGTCCCGTCGTGAGCTCCTCCGGGTGCCACTGCACGCCGAGCATCCACCAGGCGGCGTCCGTCGACTCGATGCCTTCGACAATGCCATCGGGCGCCGTCGCGACGACACGGAATGCCTCGGCCACGACGGACACGGCCTGATGATGAAACGAGTTCACCGGGAGTTTCTGAGCGCCGAGCGCCTGGGCGAGCGCGGACCCGGCGTCTACGACGACCGGGTGAACACGTTCGTCGCGTGCGGTGGCGCCGTCGTGGTTGAGCGCACCTGACCACTCGGATGGGATGTCCTGGATCAAGCTGCCGCCGAGCGCCACGTTGACGACCTGGATGCCGCGGCAGATCGCAAGCGTGGGGAGCTTCCGCGAGCGGGCGGCGCGTACGAGGGCGATCTCGAACTCGTCGCGGCCCGGATGGATCTCCCCAAGCTGCGGGTGCGCGGCGGCGGCGTAGTGGATCGGGTCCACGTCCTCCCCACCGGTGAGTACGAGGCCGTGCATCCCGTCGAGCATCGCGTCCGCATCTGCGGCGGCCATGACGGGCAGGACGTACGGCCGGAGGCCCGCGGCCACGAGAGAGCTGGTATACGAGGCATTCGCGCGGACACGCACGACGCCGCGAATCGGTTCTGTGGTGGCGGTGACGGCGACGGCGGGGCGAGTCGGCACGGGCGCGGGTTGCGAGGGCAAGAGTGGCACCTGTATCCTAAGCGTCCGGCGCGACCCGCTCCAGACACCGCGCACGCCTCACCTTCGCTCGCTTCGAAGACACGCAATGTTCGAGT
>JBBQFW010000268.1:0-5569 GCA_038322445.1 Gemmatimonadales bacterium | reverse complement strand
CCCTCGCCTTCGCCTCATCCGGTTGAGCCGACACCAGCTTGTAGTCGCGTCCCCGCACCGCCACCAGGAACGTCGGCACCAGGTAGAGCGTGATCGGCGTCGACAGGGCGAGCCCTCCAATCACGGCCAGTGCCAGGGGCTTCTGCATCTCGCTCCCCGCACCGAGTCCCAGCGCGAGCGGGAGGAGGCCGAACAGGGTGCACAGCGTCGTCATGAGGATCGGGCGCAGTCGCACGCGGCCCGCCTCGAGCAGGGCGGGCTTCAGCGCATCGCCTTCCGTGAGCATGCGATGATGCGTGAAGTCGAGGAGGATGATGCCGTTCTTCACGATGAGTCCCACCAGCAGGATCAGCCCCATGAAGGACGACACGTTCAACGGCGTTCCGGTGATGAGGAGCAACGTCATTGCGCCAACGAACGAGATCGGTGCAGCCGCAAGCACCACGAGCGGCTCGACGAACGAGCGGAACTGCAGCACCATCACGGCGATCACGGCGGCGACAGCAAGCGCAAGCACCGTGAGCAGTGACTTGAATGCATCACGCTGACCGGCGCTCTGCCCTCCCACCTCCATGCGAATGCCGGCGGGCACCGGATGGGACGCGAGCACCGAGTTCACGCCGCTCATGACCGTTCCGAGTGCCGCCGTCACATCCGACGTCATCGTGATCATCTGCTGCTGATTCTCGCGCGTGTACGCCGATCGCGACTGTGTGGGCTCGAAGGTCGCGAGCGCGGACAGCGGTGCGGTCGTCCGGCTTGCCGGAATCACCACGGGCAAGGCACCGAGGCGCAGCGCATCCATGCGCACGGCGTCCGGCGCCCGGACGCGCACGCCGATGGAGCGGTCCTGGAGCCTCACATCACCGGCCGGCACACCGAGCAGCGCACCGTTCACGGCGGCACCCACCTGGTCGGGCGTGAGGCCGACCCTGTTCGCCTCGGCGCTGTTGATGTGCATCATCAGCTCGGGTGTCTGCTCGACAACGCCGCTGAAGAAATCCTCGACCCCCTCCACCTTCGCCATCTCTGGCTCGAGCTTCTTTGCATACGCCTCGAGTGCCCCGAGGTCCGAACCGAACAGGCGGATCTCTACGGGCCGTGCCGCGCCGGCAAGGTCGTTGATCACGTCGCTCAGTATCTGGACGAACTCCACGCGCACCCGCGGCACCGCCCTGGCGATCTGGGCGCGGGCGTCGTTGATCACCTCCTGGCTGGAGCGACTCCGGTCGCCTGCGGGCTTCAACCGCACCACCATGTCGCCGCGATTCTGTTCGGTGGCAAAGAGCCCGAGCTCCGCGCCGGTGCGACGCGACAGTCCTTCCACCTCCGGGATCTTGAGCAGGATCTGCTCGATGACATGTACCTGTCGATCGGTCTCGACCAGCGCAGTACCGCCGGGCGTCCAGTAGTCGAGCACGAACGCACCTTCATCGATTTCGGGCAGGAATCCGCTGGGCACGAGCTTGTAGACGAACACACCCGCGACGATCATCAGCAGGGCGCCGGCGATCATGAGGCGCGTGTGATGCAACGCCCGCTCGAGCGACCGCTCGTACTTGTCCGAAAGCGCATCGATGGCGCGCCCGATCGCCGCCAGTATACCCGTCGCCGTGCCCTTTCCACCGTCGTGCACCGGAATGGGCTCGCCAGGCTTCGCGACCTCGTTCTCCGGCTCCGCCACCAGGAACGCCTCGGCGAGCAGCGGAATGATCGTGACCGCGAGCACCAGCGAGATGAGGACGGCGATCGTCAACGTGATGGAGAGCGCCGCAAAGAATTGTCCCACGACGCCCTGCAACAGGCGCAACGGCAGGAAGACGACGACCGTCGTGATCGTGGACGTCGTCACGGGGATGATCAACTCCTGCACCGCCTCGCGGATGGCGCGATCGCGATCGGGCGTGAAGCCGAGATGCCGGACGATGTTCTCGCTGATCACGACGGCATCGTCGATGACGATGCCGATCGCAATCGCCATGGCGCCGAGCGTCATCAGGTTGAACGTCTGTCCAACCAGCGACATGACGAACACCGTGATGGCGAGCGTCAGCGGAATGGACGCGGCACTGATCGCCGTGATCCTGCCCTTGCGCAGGAAGATGAACAGGATGATCACGGCGAGCACTGCGCCGATGAGCATCGCGTCGCGCACGGACTTCGTCGCGTCGCGCACCAGCGAGGCCTGGTCGTAGATCGGCCTGAGCGTGACGCCCTTCGGCAGCGTCTTCCGCAGGTTGACCGCCGCCTTCTCGACGCTGTCCGCGATCGCCACGGTGTTGCCGCCGACCTGCCGCGTGATGTTCAACAGCGCCGCGGGGCGTCCGTCGCCCGCCACGATGCGCACGTGATCCTCGGTGCCCAGCTCGACGGTGGCCACGTCGTGCACGCGAAGCCCGCGTCCGACAACGACGTTGCCGATGTCCTCCGGTTTCGTTGCTTCCTGCGCCGTGATCACGAGGAACTGCTTGTAGTCCTGCGCGACGCGGCCGACGGCGGCGACAGTCGTTGACGCCTTGATGGCATTGGCGATGTCGTCGTACGACAACCCCTGCTCGGCAAGTCGAACCGGATCGGCAATGACCTCGATCTCGCGAACATCCGACGCCTGCACGTCCACGCGCCCGACACCCGGGACACGCGACAGCACCGGCCGGATCTGATAGCGCGCGATGTCGTACAGCATCGAGGGACTTCCGCCCTCGAGGTTGTACGAGACGATCGGGAATACCGCCGGCGACAGTCGCTCCACCTGAACATTGAGGCCCGCCGGCAGGTCGTTGCGCACCTGGTTCACGCGCGCCTGCGTCTGCTGTAGCGCGTACGCCATGTCGGTGCTCGGCGAGAACGTCACCGACAGTTCGCTCGCACCGCGAATCGAACGCGACTGCACGCGCGTCACGCCGGGAACAACGCCGGCGGCTTCCTCGAGCGGCTGGGTGATCGCGAAAACGACCTGCCGTGCGCCGAGGGACGATCCCTCGGCAACGATGGCGATGCGGGGGAACTGGAGCTCGGGATAGATGGCCGACGGGAGCTGCAGCGCCGACCAGATGCCGGCCACGCACAGCATCACGACGACCAGGTACACGAAGCGGCGCTGGCTCGCGACCGCGCCGGCGATCGTCCAGCCGTCCTTGCGCGGCGAATCGGAGACGGGCGTTTCGGTCACGGCTTCACGGGCACGTCTTTCGCGGCCTTGCCCTCGGCCTTCGACTCTACCTTCGAGCTGTCCGCGACACCGAAGGCGCCCTGGGTCACCACCTTCTCACCACCATTCAGGCCCTCGAGTATCTCGACCCTGGTTGCCGTGCGCCCGCCAACCTTCACGTCATGTTGTATCGCCGTTCCCTTCGCATCGACGACAAACACCTTGTATGTGTTGGGCTCATCGCCCGGCACGAGTGCCTCTGTTGGAATAACGACGGCTCTCGGGCGGGTCTCGATGACGATCTCACCATAGACGCTTTCGCCGAGGCGAAGCGAACGCTTCGGCGACGTGAGTGACACCCGGATGCCGACGGAGCGCGACATCGTATCGAGCGCAGCGCCGATTGACGCCACGGTGCCCGTGCCGAGTGGCTCGCCACCCGTCTTCTCACCGGCGGCAAGGGTTACCCGACTGCCAGGATGTACGTCGCTGACATCTGTTGGCCCGAGCGAGAGCACGACGTCGAACGCCGTTGGGTCGGCGACCTCGACGAGAACCTGCCCCGCGTCCGCCGATGCGCCGAGGACAGCGGTCATCTTCGTCACCACGCCGGAGACGGGGGATCGAAGCACCGAGAGCTGCTGTGCGCGCTTCGCATTTACGGCGTCAGTACGTGCCTTGCCAAGTTCTGCGGCGGCCTGCTCGGCATCCTTGCGCGGGACGATGCCCTCGTTTGCGAGGCGCGATGCGCGTTCAGAGTTGTGCTGTGCAACGGAGAGCGCCGTCTCGGCGGCACCGGCGGCGGCGTTGAACCCGACCTGCTCGAACTCCACGAGTGGACTGCCCGCGGCGACGCGCTGGCCTTCCGAAACGTAGACCTTGGCAATCCGCGTCGGCGAGGGCGCACTCAACGCGGCGTAGCGCCCCGGGCGCGAAACGACCTTTCCGATCGCGGCGACGGTTCGCGTGAACGGCTCGATGGCGGCAGTGACGGTACTGGCGGCTACGGTCGGTGTCACCGCGGGCGCCTCCGATTTGTCGCCCCCTTTGCACGCCGTGACGAGCAGAAGTCCCGCAGCGAGCAGCTCGCGAGCGTGGCGTGCGGACGTCGTTCGCAACGTGATGCCGGCGGGTGTGACCGTTCTCATGGGACGGGTGCGTTCTGGGTGAGCGCGCGCAATTCAGTGTTGACGGTGAGAAGCGCGGCAAGATCGTCGATGTACTGTCCAAGCACTTCCCGCGCGCTTCGCCGCGCCTCGAGCACCGCCGGCAGCGCGGATGCGCCCTCTCGATATGCGGTGAGTGACTTGTCGGCCACGCGTTGGGCGCGAACCACGAGATCGCGATCGCGTTCAACACGTGCGATCAGCTGCTCCCGCTCCCGGACGGCTTCGATGATGCGCTGCCGCGCTTCGAGACGGGCGGCGCTGAGCTGTGCGACCGCACGGTCCCGCTCTGCGCGAGCCTCCGCGATCGGACCCTGGTTGCGGTTGAAGAGGGGGAGGGGAATGGAGATCCCGATGAGCGGCAGGTAGCCGGGCTCGCCGCCGCTCGGGTCGCCCCACTCGACTCCGAGATTCAAGGAGGGCAGAACGAAGGTACTGCGCTGCTGCAGCGCGACACCCAATTCCGCGGCCTGGACGTTTGCCTCTGCCGCCACGACGCTGGGCGTACCGCCTCCGCGTCCCGTGGGTTGCGAGGCGCCACCAGTCGTCGCCGCGCCACCAGTCGTCGCCGCGCCACTGGGCACCGTTGCTGCGCCACTCGACATGCCTGCAGTCGAACCCTGCGCTGCGCCGCTGGCCGCAGCCGCCGCGCCGGGTCGTGCGGTGGTCGGCGTGGACGACGGCACGCTGACCGGCGATGTCCCGACCGCGGGCGGAACGAGAATGATCCCGCCGGCGCCGTCGATCGGCTGCCGGATGGACACCGTGTCCGGGGACGAGAGTGCGAGCGAGTCCGCGAGGATGATCCCGACACTGTCGGCTGGGATGCCCATCAGTGTCTGCACGGTGAGCAGGGCACTCATGTAACTCAGCGAATCGCCGGTGGTGACGTTGAGTTGCTGGCCCGCCACGACGGTCGCAAGGTCGACGTCGAGGTCACTCGCATCGCCGGCGTCGCGTCGCGCGATGGTGATTTTCCGAAGGCTGTCGGCGTCACGCGCCGTCTGGCGTGAGAGGCGGAAGCGGGCGTTGGCGGCGAGGGCGCGGGTATAGGTCGTGTCCACCTCGACGAGCGCGGCAATCCGCTCCGACGCAAACAGCAGCCGCGATGCGCGAGCGGATGCACTGGCCTGGTTCACCCGACGCCCTCGCGTCCAGAGCGCGTCGATGATCGGAAGGTCGAGCGTGACATGCTTCTGCGGTGTCGCGTTCGAGTACGTCGCGCCGAGTATGGGATTCGGCAGCGCCCGAG
>JBBQFW010000267.1:0-5579 GCA_038322445.1 Gemmatimonadales bacterium | reverse complement strand
CTGGAATGGCGCGATGCCGCGAATGTCCGTGAGGACCCCGAGCTGTGACGAGATGCCCGATTGCGAGCCGCGGTAGAGCGGCCAGCTCGTGCGTTCCTTGTACCGCTCGATGTCGCGCCACACCGCAAAGCCGAATACGTGGTCCGGGCTGTTGCCGTACCGCAACTGCGAGAACGGAATGCGGAACTCCGCCGTCCACCCGAGTGAATCGATGCGGGTGCCCGACTCCCACACGCCATCCCAGCTTCCGTCCTCCTCCTGGTCGTTGTACATGGCGTAGTCACGCTTCACGCCGAGCGGATTGACGGCAAACTCGTAGCCCGAGCGAAGATCGTGGTAGGAATCGATCATGATCTTGATCTGGTCCGACGGTCCGCGCACGTCGCGCCGCGTGAGCGCCGTCATGATGCTGTCCGGATGCGGGTCGTAGGCGCGGACGAAGACGTAGAGGTTCCGGTCGTCGTAGGCTGCCTTGAATTCCGTGCGGAAGCGCGGCTCACCGCCTTCGCGGGGCTGGAACTCCTGGAAGTCACTTCTTGGCTGCATCGTCCGCCAGACCTCGTCGTCTTCGCGGCCATCGATCACGGGCGGTGTCGTGGCGCGCACGGCACCGGCGGTGACCACCATCGACTTCGCGGATTGCGTGGGTTGTTGTGCGAGGAGAACGCCTGGAACGAGACACAGGCAGAGCAAGGCAGCGCGGTAGTGGATTCGCATTGCGACGTCGGGGCGAGTCAGCGACTGTTGGAGCTCTTTCGACACCGGCACGACCGAAGTGGTTGGAATGCTTGCGCGGCGCGTGGACGACGGAGATGGTTCACGGGCATGCTCATGGCCAGGCAAGGGAGTGTACGGTGAGGATCGTGGGAGGAAAGTACGCAGGGCGAGACCTTCTTTCGCCGGCCGACGCGCGCGTGAGGCCGACGGCCGAGCTCGTTCGCACGGGCACGATGGCCATGCTGGGCAAGGATCTCCAGGATGCGCGGGTGCTCGACCTGTTCGCGGGCACGGGTGCGCTCGGGCTGGAGGCGTTGTCACGCGGCGCCGCGAGCGCGGACTTCGTGGAGTTGCGACCGGCAAGCCTGCATGCGCTCAAGGCGAATATCGCGACGCTCCGCCTGTTACGAAAAGCGCGCGTCTTCAAGCGTGATGCCGTTCCGTTCGCCGCGGCGCTCACCCAGGATGCCTACGACGTGGCCTTCGTCGATCCGCCGTATGGATCGAAGATGCTCGACCTGGTGCTCGCGAGCTGGCACGCCACGGGATTCTCGCGCGTACTCGCCGTGGAGCATGCGAGGACGCACGCTGTGCCTCGCGGTGCGCAGCGGCGCGAATTCAACGACACCATCGTGACCATCTATCGCGTCATGCGCGAAGGTGGCCCGCCAGCTCTGTAGGCGCCGCACATACACACAAACAAAACGCGGCGGATCAGGTCATGATCCGCCGCGTACTGCCCACACCAATGCCTAGCGCTCGAGTGCTGCGGCGAGGAGTCTTGGGTGAGCAGCCGCGTCACCGGCGGTAACGGACTGCAGGGACAGCGTGAGGGAAAAACGCGAGAACTTCGTCTTGAGCTGCACCGGATAGCGATTCGCATCATCGCTGAACCAGATCTGGGCGTCGCCGTTCTCGGAGAACAACCCGTTCGCCTTGATCGAAGGCCTCACGACGACGGTGCCGAACGTGCCCGCATTCACGGTCACGGTGTCATTGCGCAGCCCGGTGAGGATCACCGGATTGCGATCGGGGCGGAAATATCGGTCGTCCCGGCGCGTCTCCCCCACCTTCATCTTTGCGATGCGCACGGCGTAGATGAAGGATCCGTCGTCCAGCGGGTTGGCGACGCTGGCTTCCACGGGCTCATCGTCCTTCTGGTACGCGGCACGCTCCGGGAAGATCTCGAACGTGGTGTTGCGCTTGTAGCGGCCTTCCGAAATGCTCTGCGTGTGACGCAGGGAGGCGAGCGTCTGCACGTCGATCCAGCTCTCGTAGCGATCGTGGACGCGATAGAACGGGACACCACCCTCGATCGAGAAAAGCACGTGGTACGCGGGACGGCCCCGAACGAGCTCGATGCCATCGACGCGCATCCGTGCCTGCCCCGCGGGCAGCCCACCGAAGGTTGCCCTGTACACGAGCTCCTCGCCCACAGCGAACGGCACCGGCGCGAATACCGTCGAACCGGCAATCCTCGCGGCCGATGCCGCGATGCCGGACGGCACATGTGCCAATCCGCTGGGCAGGAGCGCCAAGCCGCCATTCAAGGACGACTGCGCGCTGGCTCGGACGGCGAATGCCGTGAGCGCGGTGAGCAGCGCGAGGGCGAGTCCCCAGCGGATCGCGGCGGGACGTATGAGGCGAGGCATCGGCGCGGTCGCCGGGCCTCGTGGTGTGCCATTGGTGAAATGCATTGTGTCTTGCTCCCCCGGCATCGTCCTGCCGGAATTCGTAACGTGTACTGCGACGCCCGCGGCCTGATGGTCGTACCTGTTGACGTCTTTAGGTCTACGGAGACAGGGCTCCGCCGGTTCCTTTTTTGTTCCGCCATCCTCTCTGCATGTCGAATGAGGACCGTCCATTTCGACATCGCTGTACTGTCCTGGCCCCGTCGTGCGCATCGCCACGGGAATGCCTACCGATCCCCGTTCGCCAGCGTTTCGAACACACGCAGCAGCACTTTCAGGTCGCTCGCCGACATCGTTGCCGCGAAGTCCGCCTCGAGTTCACGCATCACCAGAGTGCCCGCAGCGTGGCGCTCCACGCCCGCCGGCGTCACGACCGCCCGGATCGCGCGCCGGTCGGCCGGATCATCCACTCGGCGCAGCAGGCCGTCGGACTCGAGCCGGTCGGCCAGCTGCGTCACGTTCGACCGGACACAGTTGAGGCAGCCAGCCAGCTCGCTCAGCGCGAGCGGCTGCTCTGCTTCGACCAATGCGTCGAGCGCCTGATATTTTGCCGGTGACAATCCAACGGACTCGAGGCCAGCCTCGAGGCGATCCCTTACCGCGCCGGCCGCCTTCAGCAGGGCGATCATCGCCCCGCCATCGGCCGCAGGCCCGCCAGCTACCTCGAGTCGTTCTTCAACTGAATGGTTCATTAACTGTACTATACATGATACGATATGAGGCTGCAAGTGAGTCGACCGATATTGGGGAGAGTTCGGCCTGCGCAGTCATTTGCAATGAAAGCCCGCGCAACGACGTAGACCTTCGAACGACCGATTCCCCTCATGACAGGAGTTCAGCGGCAGTGATCGCTCAGGCATGTCGATGTGGTGGCGTGGAGTGAAGCCGGACCGGGCTGGGGCGCCATCGGCTCCGCGATCGCGATTCTGGTGGCTTCCGCTGATGCTGATCGCGCTCGCGCTGGTGTCGTTGTTCGTCGCGCCCCTGTTCACGATTGCACGGCTACAGCGAATCCGGCAGTACTCCAGCGACGTTGTCTCGCCGGCGCTGGTGAGCGTCAATGACCTCGAGGCGGCGCTCGCGACGGAATTCGCGGCGCGCAGCGAGCTGGCGGAGGGCAGCGGCCAGTCGGCGGCGGCTGCCACCGCGGCGAATGTGGCCGAGCTGTCGATCAACCGGGACGAGAGCCGGCTGGAGCTGCTGGTCCGCCGCATCGATCCCGAAGCGGTGTCGCGGTATGCCGAGGCGCGCGCGTCGATCTCGGCGTGGCGGCGCGAGGAGGAGCGATTCTCGATTGCCGCGCGCGACAGGCACTCGGCCATTCATGGAGCGAACGCGGCACAGACGCGGGGACGACGGTGGGACGCAGTTCAGGTGGCACTGGCGAACATGCAGCTGCTCGAGGATGAGCTCAACGCGCTGATCGCTTCCCAGCGGCTGGAGATCACGCGTCTTGAACGGATCAGCTTCATGGTGCCGGCGGGGCTCGTCCCCCTGGCGCTGCTGGCGCTGCTGGCGGTGGCGTGGACGGCGAGGCGGACGCTGCTCCTGTCGCATGCAGCCGCAATCGGTCAGGAGAACGCGGAGCGCGCGATGGCGGCAAAGGGCGCGTTGATGCGCGGCGTCACGCACGACCTCAAGAATCCGCTGGGTGCCGCTCGTGGGTACGCGGACCTGCTCGCGGACGGCGCACTCGGGCCCGTGCCGGATGCGCAGGCGAAGGTCATCACGCGACTGAGGAACCTGCTGACCGCGACGCTCGACACCGTGGACGACCTCGTCGAGCTGTCGCGGGCGGATGCGGACGCCCTGAGGATCGCACGCATGCCGACCGACTTATCGGCCCTCGTGCGCGAGTGCGCCGACGACTATCGGGCGATCGGCGACGCCGCTGGTGTGACCGTGCGGTTCGCAGTTGCCGACGCGCCAGGCGAGCTCGCGCCGTTGGACACCGATCCGCTTCGCGTGCGGCAGGTGCTGGGCAACGTGCTGTCGAACGCGGTGAAGTACACGCCGCGCGGAGGCGTGGTTCGGGTGAGTGTTGGCTCCGCAACGGATTCCGAGCTCGGGCGCGTCATCACGCTGGAGGTCGCCGATACGGGACCCGGTATTCCCGACCAGCTTCGCGAACGGGTGTTCGAGGAATTCTTCCGCGTGCCGGCCACGGTGGCCATAGCGCCCGGGACCGGCGTCGGTCTCGCAATCGCACGGCGCGTGGCCCGCCTGCTGGGCGGCGATCTGCGCCTCAGCGAGACGCCGGGTGGTGGTGCGACGTTCTCCTTGTTGTTGCCGCTTCACTAGTGCGATTGGAGAGGTCGAGCGTGGGACGTCGATGACTCGGCGACGCGTTGTGTGCGCAAGACCGAGACGGAGTTTTGATTGCGCGACACGCGCGCCGCGGCACAGTATGAGGAAGGGAATTGGGTCAGCTTGCACAGAGGTGAATTCATGAAATTCAGACTGAAATTGTTGGTGGGTTGTTCCTTGACGGTCGTTTCGTTCGCGCTTGTTGCCCAGGAGCCCGGCGCTCCTGGTGGAGTCGGCGCCGGTCGTGGCCGGGGAGGGGGCGGCGGTGGTTTTGTCGCCAATCCAACGTTTGACAAGGAACCGCCGGTGCTGCCGGCCGACCTGAAGTCGGGTGGGGTCCTCATCTTCTCGAAAACGAATGGCTTCCGGGAAGAGGCCGGTGTTCAGGCGTCCGATGCGGCGCTGGCGGCTATCGCTCACGAACGGGGCTATCCGTACTTCGTCACGGAAAACGGCGCCGTCATGAACAAGGAACAGCTTTCCAGGTTCAAGCTCGTGATCTGGAACAACAACAGCGGCGATATCCTGACACCCGAACAGCGGGAAGTTTTCAAGACGTGGGTGGAAAACGGTGGGTCGTACATGGGCACGCATGGCGCGGGCGGCGACCCGAAGTACGCCACACCCAATGGCCGGAGCTCGCTCGCCGACTGGCCCTGGTATATCGAAACCCTGCTCGGAGCCCAGTTCACGAGCCACTCACCGCAGCAGTTCGGCGACGCGCACGTGGAGGACGCCAGGAGTCCCCTGACGAAGGGAATGCCGGCTGTTTTCCATCGCTGGGATGAGTTTTACTCTTTTGCTTCGAACCCACGCAGCCTGCCGGGGTTTCACATTCTGATCACCGCCGACGAGAAGAGCTAC
>JBBQFW010000266.1:0-5585 GCA_038322445.1 Gemmatimonadales bacterium | reverse complement strand
TCGTCTTCATGTTCGCGCCGCTGATGCATCCCGCCATGCGGCACGTTGGGCCAGTGCGCCGTGAGCTCGCGATACCGACGGTGATGAACATCGTGGGCCCGCTCGCGAATCCGGCCGGCGCGGGTCGCCAGGTCGTGGGAGTCGCGGACGCGAAACGGGTACTGCTGATCGCCGGTGCGCTCCGTGCGCTCGACACCGTGCATGCCCTCGTCGTGCATGGGGAGCCTGGCATGGACGAGATCTCCCCCCTCGGCACAACGCACGTCGTGCAGATCCAGGATGGCACGGTGCGCGAGTGGACCATCGACCCGGCGCACCACGGCTTTGGCGCCGGGATCGCCGAGGAGCTCGCGGGCGGACCGCCCGCCGCGAATGCCGCGGCGATCGAGTCGGTGCTCTCCGGGCTCGCGCCCCCAACCGCCGTGGCGGCGGTGGTGCTGAACGCCGCCGCCGCGTTGTTCGTAGCGCCGGGCGGCCCCACTGAATTTGGAGATGCCATCGCAGACGCGAGGTCTGGGCTGGCGAATGGTGCTGGGATTCGCGCGCTCAACAGGCTGAGGGCGACCCAGGGAGC
The DNA here is from genome assembly GCA_038322445.1 of Gemmatimonadales bacterium. Classification (GTDB taxonomy): domain Bacteria; phylum Gemmatimonadota; class Gemmatimonadetes; order Gemmatimonadales; family Gemmatimonadaceae; genus AG11. Next base: position 5,011 of record JBBQFW010000266.1, on the reverse strand, counting down.
GCCATCGTCGGGTCGAGAGTAAGAACACGGACGTTATTCGCGGGCACCGCAGCTGCGGCAAATCAGCGCGAATTCCCGAGCACGCCGCCCACGATTCACGGCCAAACGGTGTTGACGACCATCAACGCGCCGCCCACATCGAGGGTCAGTAGCGCCGCATCACCCCGACAACGATGCCCTGGATCGAGATGTCGTTCTCGTGGACGTAGAGCGGCTCCATCGACTCATTGGCCGGCTGCAGGCGAATGCGGCCATCCTTCTCGCGATAGAACTTCTTCACCGTCGCCGACGTGCCATGGAGCATGGCGATGACCATTTCGCCGTTGTCCGCGCGCTGGCGTTCATTGACCACCACGAAGTCGCCGTCGCAAATCTGCTCTTCGATCATCGAGTTGCCGCGCACCTTCAGCACATAGTGATTGCCGCCGCGCTGGACAAAGGAGTCAGGCACCGCGATCGATTCCTGATGCATGATCGCCTCGATAGGCACACCGGCCGCGACCGCGCCGAGCAGGGGAAGCTCGATGGCCTTTGGCATGATATCACTGGGGAGAATCTCGATGGCGCGACTCTCGTTATACGAGCGCTTGATGAATCCTTTCCGCTCGAGGTTGCTCAGGTGCTCGTGCACCGTGGCAAGCGAACTGTAGCTGAACTTCTCGGCAATTTCCTCGAAGCTCGGCGCATAGCCGTTTTGCTCCGAGTAGAGTGTCAGGTAGTTTAGAATCTCGCGCTGACGCTTTGTGAGCGGCATGGCAGCTCCAGATGAGTTTCACGACCGCCCCGATGGACGCCCGCGTTCCTGCCCGAACAACCCCCGAAAAGAGTAACCGAATAGGCCCCGAAGTGCAAGCACATTCTCTCTGGACTCCACCCGCGGGCACCCTCGGGGCAATCGTCGCCGAAGCAGCGGTCCGCGCCACGGCGATCGCGGCACGCACCCACGAACTCGAGAACATCGTCCGCTCGCTAAATCCGGCCCGTTCCCTCCGACAATCGATGCGAGCCGAAACGGTCGCGCTGCTCGCCGAGGTGAAAAGGCACTCGCCCTCCAAGGGGGCCATCGCGAACGGGCTGAATGCCGCGATCCAGGCGAACGCCTACGCCGAAGGCGGAGCCTCGGGCCTCAGCATCCTTACCGAGCCTCGGCACTTCGGCGGATCGATCGACGACCTGCGTGACGTGGTGTGTCAGGTGGCGCTCCCGGTGCTCAAGAAGGATTTCCACGTGCATCCTGCGCAGCTCCTCGAAGCACGCGCCGAAGGCGCTTCGGCCGCCCTCCTGATTGTCCGCGCGGTCGCACCCGAGCAGCTGGCCGACCTGATGTCGTGCGGCCTCGGCCTCGGCCTCGAGCTGCTGGTGGAGGTGCGAGACGAGGCAGAGCTGGAGCTCGCACTGTCGCTGGGCGCAACGATGGTCGGTGTAAACAATCGCAACCTCGAAACACTCGTCATCGACTCGACGACAGCCGAGCGACTCATTCCGCGCATCCCGGCAGACGTCATCGCGATCGCCGAGAGTGGAGTGTCGTCGCAGGCCGACGTGGAGCGTTACGCCGTGGTCGGTGCCGACGCGGTGCTGGTCGGGTCCAGCCTGTCCGCCGCCGCGGACCCGGTCGCGACCACGCGGGCGTTGGCGGGTGTGCGCAGGAGCGACCGTGCCCGCTGAAGTGAAGATTTGCGGGCTCACGCGTTCGATCGACGCCGAATTCGCCGATGCCGCTGGCGCCTCGTACCTGGGGGTGATCTTCGCGGGTGGGCCGCGCGAGCGCTCCCCGGTGGATGCGAGGGCCGTCCTCTCGGGCCGGCGCGCGCGCAAGGTCGGCGTGTTCGCCGCGCAGTCGGCCGCGGAGATCGCGGAGATCGCATCGCTCGTGGGGCTGGATGTCGTGCAGCTGCACGGTGCAGCCGACGTCGCGCGGATTGCGTCCGTGCGCGCCGCCACGGGGCTCGAGGTGTGGGCCGTGGTGCGAACGTCGACTGGTGCGCTCACCGATGAGCACGAGGACATCGCCGATGCGGCGGACGCGCTCGTCGTGGACGCCCTCGTGGACGGTCAGCTCGGCGGGAACGGCGTCGCCGTGCCGTGGATGGAGCTGGGCGAGTCCCTGGACGCCATGGCGTCCGGGCATCGCGTCGTGCTCGCCGGTGGCCTCACGCCGGATAACGTGGCCGAGGCGATCGACTACGTTTCGCCGATGGTGGTGGATGTTTCGTCGGGTGTCGAATCGGCGCCCGGGATCAAGGACCAGAAGCTCGTGGCGGCGTTCATGGCCGCGGCGCGGGCCAGCGGAGCCTCAGAATGACCGTCGCAGTGCATCCGTCCGACCGGTTCGGACAGTTCGGTGGCAAGTACGTTCCGGAAACGCTGATTCCCGCGCTCGATGAACTCGAGGACGCGTATGCCGCGGCGCAGTCGGACCCCGCGTTTCGCGAGGAGCTCTCCACCATGCTCGCGACGTACGTGGGGCGGCCGTCGCCGCTGAGCGAGGCCCCGCGCCTGTCGGCACTCGTTGGGGCCCGCGTGTTGCTCAAGCGCGAGGACCTCAATCACACCGGCGCCCACAAAATCAACAACACGGTGGGGCAGGTGCTGCTGGCGCGTCGCATGGGCAAGCCGCGCATCATCGCCGAAACGGGCGCGGGCCAGCACGGCGTGGCGACGGCGACGGTGTGCGCGCACTTCGGCCTCGAATGCGTCGTCTACATGGGCGAGGAGGACATGCGGCGCCAGTCGCTGAATGTCTTCCGCATGCGGCTCATGGGGGCCACCGTCGTGCCGGTCACCGGCGGCACGAAGACGCTCAAGGACGCCACGAGCGAGGCCATTCGCGACTGGGTCACCAATGTGAATGACACGCACTACATCATCGGGTCGGTCGTTGGCCCGGCCCCGTATCCACGCATGGTGCGTGACTTCCAGGCGATCATCGGCGTCGAGGCGCGCGCCCAGGTACTGGAGCGCACGGGGGCGCTGCCGACGAGCGTCGTGGCGTGCGTGGGCGGAGGATCGAACGCGATGGGTGTATTCCACGCGTTCGTTGGCGATGCGGGCGTGGAGCTGATCGGCGTGGAGGCGGCGGGCGAAGGCCTCGACAGCGACCGGCATTCGGCCTCGCTCATGCGCGGTACGCCGGGCGTACTCCATGGCGCCCTGAGCTACCTGCTCCAGGACGACGCGGGTCAGGTGCATCCGGCGCATTCGATCTCGGCGGGTCTCGACTATCCCGGCGTAGGACCGGAGCATTCGTACCTCAAGGACATCGGCCGGGCACTTTACGTATCCGTGCGGGATGATGAGGCGATGGAGGGATTCCAGACGCTCAGCCGCCTCGAGGGCATCATTCCCGCCCTGGAGCCGGCGCACGCCGTCGCGTGGATCACGCGCGAGCGGGCGCGGTGGAATGCCGATGACGTCATTCTCCTGTGCGTAAGCGGAAGGGGTGACAAGGATGTGGCGCAGGTGATGGAAATGGGTATCTTGGACGCGTGACCAACCCGTTGAGCCAGCTTGTGCAGAAGGAGGCCGCCGTCGCTCCCTTCGAGCATGAACGCGTCGGGGAGTTGCTGCGCTTGTTCGGCAAGGCAGCACGGACCCACCAGCTCTACCTGCCCAACAATCCTGTTTACAAGACCGCGCACGAGGCCCTGCGTGCGGCCTTTGTGCCGCTGTGGACGCTCACCGACGAGATCGCGCTGACCTTCTCGGAGAGCGAGGTGAAGTGGGACGGGGAGACCGTGCTCGAGGAGCCGTCGCGCGGGAGCGACAGCCTGCCGTGGCTGTTTTACAAGGACGGCGTTCGGGAGTTGCGCATGCTGCGCGGATTCGAGGTCGACGAGATCGACCGCCTTCTCGACATCCTGCAGCGCGTGCGCAAGGCCGCGCCCGACGAGGACGATCTCCTCACGCTGCTCTGGCAGGGCGATTTTCTCTACCTTCGCTATCGCTATGTCGATCTGTCGCAGGACGCGACGGTGCCGCTGGCGGACGGCGGTGAAGCCTTGGCGTCCTCCCCCGAAGAGGCCCGCGAGGCAATGGCGGCGGCCGCGCAGGAGGCCACGCGCGAAGGCGTCGTGAACATGGCGGACTTCGACGGCACCCTGTATTTCCTCGACGAGAAGGAGATCGAATACCTCCAGTCCGAAGTCCGTCGCGAGTACCAGGCGGACCTCCGCCAGAATGTCGTCAGCGTGCTGCTCGACATCTTCGAGACGCAGCTCCAGCCGGCAATTCGCGACGAGGTATCCGAGATCCTCGATGGGCTCATGTTGCACATGCTGTCGGCGGGACAATTCCACAACGTCGCCTTCCTGGTGCGCGAGTCGCTGGTCGCGGTGCAGCGCGCCCCGGAGCTGCTCCCTGCGCAGCGCGAGCGTCTGTCGCAGCTACCGTCGCGCCTGAGTGCAGCCGACGCGCTGTCGCAGCTACTGCAATCGCTCGACGAATCGCCCGAGCTGCCGGCGGCGGAGGACGTCCTCGAGCTCTTCGAGCAGTTGCGCGGACCCGCCCTCGGCACCGTACTCGACTGGCTCGGCCGCCTGCAGAATGCGCGACTGCGCCCCGTGCTCGAGCAGGCCGCGAGCCGCCTGGCGTCACTGAACACGGCGGAACTCGTGAAGCTCATCCAGTCGCCAACGCCGCACGTTGCGCTGGAGGCGGTCCGTCGCGCCGGGGCATTGCAGAGCTCCGCGGCCGTCGCGCCCTTGGCGCGCGTGCTGGCGGATGGATCCGCCGAGCTGCGACTTGCGGCCGTCCAGGCGCTCAACGAGATCGGGTCGCCCGGTGCGTTGCAGGCGCTCGAGCGCGGCGTGGAGGACTCTGAGCGCGACGTGCGCATCGCGACGCTTCGCGCGATTCAGGCGCGGAGCTATCGTCCGGCGCTGGCCCGCATCGAGTCGGCCGTGAAGGGCAAGGCGGTTCGCGACGCAGACCTCTCCGAGAAGATGGCAGTGTTCGAGGCCTACGGCGCACTGTGCGGCGATGCCGGTGTGGGGTTTCTCGACGGGATACT
>JBBQFW010000265.1:0-5586 GCA_038322445.1 Gemmatimonadales bacterium | reverse complement strand
GTGACCGTCATCAACGACGCCTACAATTCGAATCCGGGCTCCGCGCGCGTGGCGCTCGAGTTGCTCGAGCATGCCGGCAAGACGCGGCAGCGCGTGGCGGTGCTCGGCACCATGCTCGAAATGGGGGCGCACGCCGATCGTCTTCACGACGATGTCGCCCGTAGCGCGCTCGACAGTCCAGTGGAACTGATCGTTGGCGTGGGGGGCTTTGCCGACGCCCTCCAGCGGGTTGCCCCGGGCGACGCACGCACCCTGAGCGGCGCCGATCCGGCGGCCGCGTGGGATGCGATGCGTTCGCGCCTTTCTCCGGACGCGGTTATTCTGCTGAAGGGCTCGCGCGGCGTTCGGCTCGAGCGCCTCGTGCCGATGATCGCCGAGTGGGCGAACAGCCTCAACACATAAGACTCAATTGCTCTACTACCTGTTCGTCCCGCTCATCAAGCAGTATCACATCCTGAACCTGTTCACGTACGTCACCTTCCGCGGCGCGGCGGCGGCGGTGACGTCCATCCTGCTCAGCTTCTTCGTGGGCCCGATCATCCTGAAGCGGCTCGACGTGGCGTCGAACTATCAGGTGGTTCGCGAGGGCACGCCGGACGCGCATGCGCTAAAAACAAAGACGCCCACCATGGGCGGCCTGATCTTCCTTTTCTCGGCGCTCACATCCACGCTGCTGTGGGCCCGCATCTTCAGCCACTATGTGATCCTGGCCCTGCTCGTCACGGCGGGCATGGGGTTCATCGGTTTCCTGGATGACTACCTCAAGCTGCGCCAGCGCCGATTGGGGCAGAAAAACGAAGGACTCGTCGAGCGCTACAAGCTCATCGGCCAGGTATCCATCGGGCTGCTCCTCGGCGCATACCTGACGTACTTTCCGCCCGCCCCGGGGATCGCGGCGGCGTCCACCACGCTGCCGTTCTACAAGTACGTGCTGGTGATCTTCGTGTTGCCGGCGCTCTACATCCCCTGGACGACATTCGTTTTGGTGGGCGTGAGCAATGCCGTCAACTTCACCGATGGCCTCGATGGTCTCGCCGCCGGGCTGTGCGCCATTGCGTTCGGGACGCTCGCCATCTTCGCGTACTTCATCGGGAACATCCGCTACGCGAACTACCTCGGCATCTTCTTCCTGCTGCATTCCGCCGAGCTCACCATCTACTGCCTCGCCATGGTGGGTGCGCTCATCGGGTTCCTCTGGTTCAACACCTATCCCGCGCAAGTCTTCATGGGAGACACCGGTTCGCTCGCGCTCGGTGGCGCCATCGGCGCGGTGGCCATTCTCCTGAAGTCCGAGTTCCTGCTCCTGTTCATCGGCATGGTGTTCTTCGCGGAAATGATGTCCGTGGTGATCCAGCGGTTCGTGTTCAAGTTCCGCAAGAAGCGGCATGGGCTCGAGTATGCGCAGCAACATCGCGTGTTTCTCCGGGCACCGCTCCATCATCATTATGAAGTGAAGGGCTGGAGTGAGCAGCAGGTTGTCGTGCGATTCTGGATCATCGGTATCATCGGCGCGTTCCTCGCGCTCTCCACTCTGAAGGTGCGCTGACATGCCCGTTCGCTCGCTCACCGAGGCCCTTCCCGCTGCGTGGGCGCGCGGCGAGGTCAGTGTGATTGGACTGGCGCGCAGCGGACGCGCGGTGGCGGAGTTGCTCCGCCGCGCCGGCGCGGACGTCTATGCCAGCGACGCGGGGGCCGGTCACGCCGTCCTGCGCGCCACGCTGCATCTCGCGCCGCTCGGCGTGGACGTCGAGCATGGCGGCCATGACCTCGAGCGCATTGCGAAGAGTGCGCTCGTCGTCTCGAGTCCCGGTGTGCCGCCGGACGCGCCGCCGCTCAAGGCTGCGCGGAACGCCGGTGTTCCGATTGTGGGTGAGCTCGAGATTGCGCTGCAGTTCCTTCCGCACGAGCGGTACATCGCGATTACCGGCACGAACGGCAAGACGACGACGACCGCCCTCGTCGAGCGACTGCTGCAGGGGCTCGGCTATGATGCCGTCGCGGCGGGGAACATCGGCACGCCCCTGTCCGAGATTGCGCTCCGCGAGCGCCAGCCGGACTGGATCGCGCTGGAGATGTCGTCCTTCCAGCTGCACGACACACCGAGCGTGTCGCCGGCGGCGGGCATCCTGACAAACCTCTCGGCGAATCATCTCGATCGTTACGAGTCGGTCGACGCGTACTACGACGACAAGCGCATGCTCTTTCGCAACGCGCACGACCGTTCGGTCTGGGTGAGCAATGCCGACGACGACGCCGTACAGGCGATGGTCGCCGCCGTGCCGGGTCGTCATTTGCGTTTTTCGACATCGATGGTAGCGGATGGCTATTTCGACCGATCGACGAACTCGCTGACCGTTCTCGGCTCACCGCTGCTGCCGCGCGCGGAACTCGCGCTGCTTGGCGATCACAACGTGGCGAACGCGCTGGCCGCCGCGCTCGCGGTCATCGGTGCTGACGAGTTGCATGCGTCGGCAAAGAATCGTGCGCTCATGGCCGACGCGCTCCGCGGCTTCCGGGCGCTGGAGCATCGCATCGAGCCGGTGGGCCGTTATGGCGACGTCGAGTGGATCAACGATTCGAAGTCGACGAACGTCGCATCGACGCTCGTGGCACTGAGAGGGATGCAGCGCCCCACGGTGCTGCTGCTCGGCGGCCGTCACAAGGGGGAGCCTTACACCGGGTTGACCGATGAGCTGAAGCGGATTGTGACGCAGGTAATCGCATACGGCGAGGCTGGCGAGACCATCGCGAAGGATCTCGATGGCATCGTGCCGGTTGCGGTGCTCGGGTCGAGTTTCGAGGACGTGCTCACGCGTGCGCGCGAGGTGGCCAGCGGTGGTGACGTCGTGCTGCTGTCGCCCGCGTGCTCGAGTTACGACATGTTCGACAACTATGAGGAGCGCGGTCGGGTGTTCAAGCAGCTGGCGGCGGAGATCGGGGCGACGACGGCGTGACTGCGGCCACGATGCCGCGCGAGCGCACCCACGGGCTGGCGCAGGTGCGCGAACGGTGGCGCATGGGGTCGGAGGCGCGCGGGCTCGTGCTGGTGATGGCGCTGGTGCTCGTGTTCGGGCTCGCCGTGCTCTACAGCGCGAGCGCGATTGTGGCGATGCAGGAGAACCGGAACAGCTGGTACTACGTCGCGCGGCAGGCGACGGGGATCCTCGCCGGCACGGTGGCCTTCGCGATCGCCGCGAAGTTCGACGCCGAGACGCTGCGGGAGTGGGCGTGGCCGATCATGTATATCACGATTGCGTCGCTCTTCCTGTGCCTCGTGCTGCCGGAGAGCATCGCCCCGCGCGTCAACGGTTCGAAGCGCTTCCTGTTCGGCACGTCGCTACAGCCCTCGGAGTTCGGCAAGTTGGGCGTCGTGATCTGGACGTCGATGCTGATCGTGAAGAAGGGCGATCAGTTGCGTCGGCTCACGAAGGGCGTCCTTCCGTTTTTCGTCATCATCGGATTGCTCGACCTGCTCGCGGCCCTTGAGCCCGATCTTTCGGTGTCGATGCTCTACACCCTCATGCTCGCGGTGCTGCTCTTCGCGGGCGGCGTGCGCATCGCGCATTTCGTCGCGTTGTGCGCACTCGCGATTCCCGTGTTGTGGACGAAGATCGAGAAAGTGCAGTACGCCGCGTTGCGACTCACCGCCTTCTTCGATCCTGGCGGCGCGCCGACGCAGATGAAGTACCAGCTCAAGCAATCGCTCATCGCCGTGGGATCGGGAGGACTGTTTGGCGTAGGCTTCGGGCAGGGACGGCAGCAGTACGGATTCCTGCCGTTTCCCTATAGCGACTTCATCGCCAGCAATATCGGCGAGGAGTGGGGCTTCGTCGGGCTCGCGGCGATCACGATCGCCTTCGCCGCCTATGCGCTGCTGGGATTTCGCATCGCGCGGAAGGCGCGGTCGCCGTTCCTGCAGCTCGTGGCGGTGGGCCTGACCTTCGTCACGGTGCTGACGGCCTACCTGCATATCGGCGTGGTGGTCGGAATGTTGCCAACAACAGGGCTGACGCTGCCGTTCGTCTCCTACGGACGGTCCAACATTCTGCTGACGATGCTGATGACGGGAATGCTGGTGAACATCGGCAGCGAGAAGGAACGCGTGGTCGGCAGTGGCGCTACCGATCCGCTCTCTCACCGGGGTTGACGTGGCTGACAAGAAGCGCACGATCCTCTTTGCAGGCGGCGGCACTGGTGGCCACCTGTATCCCGGCCTCGCGATTGCGCGCACGCTCGTACGGCTCGACCCCACCGTGCAACCGATCTTCATTGGCGCGCTCCGCGGCATCGAGAAGACCGTGCTGCCGGGCACCGAGTTTCCGCACCTGCTGCTGAATCTCCATCCGCTGTACCGCACGAAGCCCTGGGAGAACTGGCGCACGCTCGTCGGTGCCGTCGGTGGATGGCGGCAGCTTGGCGCGCTGGTCAAGCGTGAGCAGCCGAAGATGATCGTCGGTACGGGCGGCTATGCGGCGGGCGTCGCCCTCGCGTACGCGGTGGTTCACCATATGCCGATCGTCCAGCAGGCCGGCGACAGCTATCCGGGACTCACCGCGCGTGGTTTCCGTCGCTGGACGCGCGAGTACTACCTCGCCTTTCCCGAGGCAGGGAAGGTCATCGGCGGAGTGCCATCGCAGCACGTGGACACGGGCGCGCCCATCGAACCGCCGCCGGCCATGCGTCCCGATCGCGGCGCAGCGCGGGAACAATGGGGTTTTCCGCGTGAGGGCGGCCCGGTGCTGCTCGTGTACGGCGGCAGCCAGGGCTCGCGGGCAATCAACCTCGTGGTGGCCGAGTGGGTAAAGCGCGGCCTGCCCGAGGGGCTGCACCTCATCTGGATGACGGGCAAGGCGAGCTACCAGGAATTCGCGTCGCTCGACGACGGTCGCGTGAAGGTGCGCGAATACCTCTCGCCCATCCAGGACGCCTACGCCGCCGCCGACATCGCTCTCGCGCGCGCGGGCGCCATGACGACGGCCGAGCTGTTCGCGTGGGGCATTCCGGCCATCCTTGTTCCGCTCCCCACCGCGGCCGCCGATCACCAGTCGGTGAACGCGCGCGTGCTCGAGGCGGCAGGCGCGGCGATCAATGTGCCGCAGGCTTCGTTTACGGTTGATCGCCTTGATCTTGCCGTGCGTGGATTGGTAGAGAATCCGGCCGAGATGGCGCGCCTCAAGGCCGGCGCCGCGAATCGGGCGCGGCCTGATGCCGCTGAGGTCATTGCGCGGCGCATCCTGGCGATGATGTAGGCTGGGAGAAGGGCGTCAAGGGCCGTTGTTCGTGGTCATCGCGAATCCTGCGAATCTCAATAATCCACGCGAATACCACTAGCGCCAGTTCGACTGCAGCGTCAACCAAAGTTGGCCCTTTCTCTGTTGCTTTTACGACCGGTTGAGGCGCGACGCCAGACTCGCACCCAACGGAGGGATTCGTGGAGATGCGAGGTGATTCGCAAGATTCGCGATGCCAACGAGCAACGCCCTTCATAACCCCAAAACAGCCTCCACGAAACCGAAACCCAGCGCCTATATTACGCCCCGAATGCCCCCCCTCCTCGACTCCTCCGACCCACGTCCCATCCACTTC
>JBBQFW010000264.1:0-5608 GCA_038322445.1 Gemmatimonadales bacterium | reverse complement strand
GTGCACGAGAGTGAAGTCGTGCGGTGGCTGCTGTCGAACGGCGACGATGTCGCACGGCGACGATGTCGCACGGCGACGATGTCGCACGGCGACGATGTCGCACGGCTATCGACGCGGTCGGCGCGATCTCCTCCCGTCCTTCCGCGACGCTCGGCGGCCCGCCGACTAGATTGGCCGAAGCCTCTCGCCCACCTCGCGCAATGTTCCGTAACGTCCGCTTCGCCGCCGCTGTCGCCGTTGTGTTTTCCGGCGCGCGGCTTTCCGCACAGAGTCCTGCATCCGCGGACTCAGTCCAGGTGCGCTCCATCACCGCGGCCCTGCGCGTGCTGGACGCGCATGAGGCGCACGGGGCGATCGTCCTGGATGGCCGGCTCGACGAGCCCGAGTGGCTGGCCGCGCCCGTCGCGGCCGGATTCACGCAGAGCGAACCCAACACCGGGGAGCCCGCCACTGAAAGAACGGAGGTGCGCGTGCTCTACGACGCGGAGCGCCTCTACATCGGCGCGTACCTGCACGATCGCGCGCCGGGGGACATCGTCGTCAATGACATCCGGAAGGACTTCAATCCGGAACAGCAGGACGTCTTCGAGGTCATTCTCGACACCTTTCACGACCGCCGCAACGGGTACGTCTTCAGTACCAACCTTGCCGGCGCGCGCGCGGACAAGCAGGTGGCGAACGAGGGCCGCGAGATCAACACGAGCTGGGACGGCCTGTGGACGGTGCAGACGCGCCGCGTGGAGGATGGCTGGATCGTGGAGATGGCGATTCCCTTCCGCACGCTTCGCTTCGACTTCACACGCGCGCCGAGCTGGGGCATCAACTTCTCGCGGCGCATCCGGCGGCGGAACGAGGTGAGCTTCTGGTCGCCGATTCCGCGCGCGTACACGCTGGCGCGCGTGTCGCTCGCCGGCGAGCTCACGGGAATCGCACACAGCGGCACGGCGCGCGATCTCCGCGTAAAGCCGTACATCGCTGCGCGCACGACGCGCGAGCCGGGCGGCCCGCAGATGGTCTCGAAGGGCGACGCGGGAGTCGACGTGAAATACGGCGTCACCCGGGGACTCACCGCTGACCTCACGATAAATCCCGACTTCGCGCAGGCGGAGGCTGACGAGCAGCAGGTCAACCTCACCCAGTTCAGCCAATTCTTCCCGGAGAAGCGCGAGTTCTTCCTGGAGAATTCGGGGATCTTCTACGTCGGTGACGCGGCGCGCAACAATCGCGTGAGCCTGGCGCCGACGCCGGACGAGGACATGCTCCTCTTCTTCAGCCGCCGCATCGGGCTCTCTCGCGACGGGAATAACGTCGCAATCCCGGCCGGCCTCCGGCTCACCGGAAGCGGGGCGGGCGTCTCCGTTGGGGCGCTGTCGATGCGGACGCAGTCGGCCGCCGCCACGCCGGCGAGCCAGTACTCGGTGCTCAGGCTGCGACGCAATCTTTTCGCCGCCTCCGACATCGGCATCGTCGTCCTCGACCGGGAAGGACTCGGCGTCACGAGCCCGGACTGGAATCGGCTCATGGGCGCCGACGCCAACTTCCGTCTGCCCGGCGAGTGGGATTGGAGCACCTATGGCGTCGGCAGCCGCAAGCCGGAGAAGAGCGGTGGCCAATACGCGTATCGAAGCTCGATCAACCACGATGGCAACTTCTTTCACGGCAAGGTCGGCCTGCTCGAGATCGGTTCGGGCTTCTCGGACGACATCGGTTTCTTCCGCCGCACCGACACGCGGAAGTACATCCTCGACACGGGCCTTCGTCCGCGTCCGCGCTGGCTCGCCGGCACCGGCGTGCGCGAGATGCACCCGCACGTCACGTGGAACTACTACGAGAACCTGCGCGGTGAGATGACCGCGAAGAACCTGCATACGGGTTACACCTTCTTCCTCAACGACGGCGGGTATATGGAGCTGTCGGTGAACCCGAATTTTCAGCGCATCGACGCGCCCTTTCGGATCAGCCCGGCGATCGCTCCCATTCCCGCCGGGAGTTACGCGTGGAGGGACTATCAACTCAAGGGGGGCACGAACGCGAGCCGCCCGGTGTCCCTGTCGTACACCTTCATCACCGGCGGCCTGTGGAGCGGACAGCAGCGCACGCAGCAACTCGCGATGGAGGCGAGGCCGACGTCACAGCTTGCAGCGTCGCTGGGCGTGTCGCACACGGCCGCAACGCTCGACGCGCCCCAGGCCAGCTTCGAGGCATTGTTGTGGACGACGCGCGGCAGCTACTCGTTCACGACGAACATGTTCTTCGATGCGCTCGCGCAGTACGATCCGCGCCAGCACCTCTTCAACGCGAACTTGCGCTTCAACGTCATTCACCATCCGTTGAGCAACTTGTACATCGTCCTCAACGAGCAACGGATCACCACCCCGGACGCGCCCGTCCCCGGATTCGGGGTGATCGTCAAGTCCACGCAGACGCTGTCGTTCTAGTCCAGCGTCCAGCCTGAAACTCGTCATTCCCGCGAAAGCGGGAATCCATGTTGAAGCAAGCCCAGAAATGGATCCCTGCTACGCGGGGATGACTAACAAATGAAAGAAGCCTTTGCCAAATCCGCTCTTTCAGGATGGACTCCAGGTTGGCTGTGACTATTTGACTCAGCGAAACCCAGCTCCTCACATGAGCATGCCGCTCAGGTGACCTGTACTCGGCGGAGCGGTACCACGTGGCTTGGTGTGACGGGCACCGGACCATGGTGACGAAGCCCAGGAGCACCATGTGCAGGTGCGCCGCCCGGTACACGGTCCACACCGGGTGCACCGCCATTGCGACGCCCGCGGTGACGCCCAGCGTGAGCCAGCCGAGGCTCGCCTTCAGGAACCAACGGACGAACCAGTCCATCAGTGTCCCCGCATCCGCATCCGCACGATGCGGTGCGCACGGCAGCCACGTCGCCGAGGTCGGGACTGCGCGTCGTGAGCGCATCGAGCACGACCTCCGCGCTCACGCTGGCCAGCGCCGCCGCGTCGGCGATGCGCATGCCGCCGCCGCAGCACGTGTCGATGCCGTACTTGCGGAAGACCTGAAGGGCCATCGGGGACTTCGCCACCGCGGCGTTCACGGTGCATTCGGCAATCAACGTGGAGTTGACGCAGTTGGGACAGCAGTTCTCAGTCGCCTGCGTTGTGATCTTCTGGGTGAGTGGTATCAGAATCCAGCGCGAAGCTGGAGGTACAGCCATTGCCGGTAAGCGCCGGGTGCGCCGAGCCCGACGGCGGCTGCGCTCGCACCGGGGCGGAAGACGCTGTAGCCGAGTTCCACGGCGCTTGCAGTCGTCAGCCGGAAGGGCGCGACGAAATCCATCTCCGACGCGAGCGTCCCAGCACGACTCCGCTCGAGCGAGAAGCGGTGCACTTCTGCACGGGGCGTGAACGTGTCGCTGAACCGCCATGCGCCGAGCACGAAGGCATCGACGAGGCCGCGATCCTTCGTGCTCGCCGCGGGATCGCCGATGACGTCGATCAAGCCGTAGAACGGATGATTGGTGGCGTACATGGTGCTGAACGCCGTGTAGGTCTCGTCTGCCGGCGTGTCGTCGCCCGAGAGTGCATCGACGCCGAGCGTCACGTCGCCCCGGCTTGCAACCGTGGCGCCGACTCGCGCGCCGAGCAGCCACGCGCGCACCTGCTGTGCCGTGGATTGCGTCGTGTCGGCAAGCAGCGCGCGCTGGGTGCCGGTCTGCATGGCGCCCTCCAGTTCCACGCGCACCGGTGCGAACCGTCTCCGCACGTGCATGTCGAGCGACACGCGCTTGGCATCGGCGTACGAGCGATACCGCATGCCGTCGTCGTACAGCAGCGTGAGGTCCGCGGTGCTGGCGGCCGGTCCCGTGGTGAGGAATGCGCCGAGCAGTGAATGGTCGGCGCTACCGGACACTGGCGTCGAGCCGCCGAAGCGCCTGCCGTGCTCGTCGACCACGGCGCCGAACGCCGTGAGGGTCCAGGGGGCGACCGCGCTCCCGCGCGCCTGCGGCGCGAGCGTGGCGAGCACGCCGTCGAACGACCGTCCGGTGTTCGACCAGTTCACGCTGCCCACGAGTCGTTCGTTCCCCAGGGCAATCTCCTGTCGTCCCGCGCGCAACGCGAGCAATTGTCCGCCCGTCTCGCCGCTCAACTGCACGAAACCCTGATGGAGGTCGAACACGTCGGTTGCGGCCGAGACGCTGTTTCCCTCCGTGCCCAGCACGCGGCTGTCCTGCAATTGGAGGAAGACGGTGGCGCCGGGTGCGGGATCAGCGCGCAGGGCAACGCGAGTCCGGAGATAGGTGAAGAGGTCGGACGCGAGTCCGTCCTGTACGTCGCGCTCCGAGCGCACGCGGACCTCGCCGGTGAAGTGCAGGGGAGGCATCGAGGTCGTCGCCGCTCCGGAGGGCGCCTGCTGCGCATGCGCGGGGGCCGCGAGGGCGACGCTGAGCACGAGGCCTGCGGCACGGGGGAGTCGCGTGATGCGACGGGTGATGTCCATGAGTCAGCGCGTACCGGTGGCCAATGAGAGTGACTTCGCCGCCGCAATGAGCCCGTCGTCGGCGAGGCCGGCGTGCTGGCGGGTGACGTGCCCCTGTGCGTCGAGGAGCGTGAGCAGGTTGGAATGCGCGATGTCGTCCGGCGTGAGCCGCCGGTAGCGGATGCCCAGTGTGGCCGCGAGGTCGCGCACGTCGCTCGCGGAGCCGGACAGCAGCGTCCAGCGCGGACCGATCATGCCGTGCTCGCGCGCGTACTGCGCGAGTATCGCCGGCGTGTCGACAGCCGGGTCGAGTGAGACGAGCAGGAGGCCCAGCGACGAATCAGTGGCTGCCTCGATCCGGTGCAGCTCCCCGATCGCGAGCGGACACGTCGAGGTGCAACGCGTGTAGATCATTGCGACGACCGAGGGCCGCCCGCGAAGGTCGCTGAGCGAGCGCGTCGCGCCGTATTGGTCGCGCCAGGTGGAACCCAGGTCGTAGACCGAGAACGACGCGGTGGCGGTCCGGGCGGCTGGCTCTGGACTCGTGCACGCGGTTGTGCCGGCGAAGAGCAGGCCTGTCGCGCATGCCGCGAGGTTTCGGAGTCTCATGACGATCACCTATGCCGCGCAGCGAAAGCCGAGTCCGGCCATCGTCGTGCGCGCCGTGAGTCCGGCACGGACCGCGGAGCGGAGGAAAGCCGGATAGTCGGATGGGTCAGTCGCTCCAAGGGCGGCGCTGGCGCAGTAGAGGTGGTTGTCGCGCGCGTTGACGCCACTGCCAAACGCGCGCGAGTCGTCGCCCACCACCACGGAGTTGAAGTCGAGCGTCCACTCCCACACGGCGCCGTGGAGATCGCGAATGCCGTACACGTTGCGCTCGTGTGCGGGCGCAAACTCGGCAGCGCGAGCCACGCGCATGGTGTAGAGCGCGAGCACGTGCTGCCGGTACGCAGGGTCGTTCGAGGCATCGCGCTGCGTGGCGCTGGCCGCGGCGACGTATTCCCACTCGTCCACAGTGGGCAGGCGTCCGCCCTGCGCGGCGCAATAGGCGCGCGCCGCGAACCACGACACCTGCGTCGCGGGCCGTTCCGCCGACGTCGCCGTGCCGGCATCCAGTGGGCCTGCCCAGTCGGCGAGGTAGCCATCGTCCGCGAAGACG
>JBBQFW010000263.1:0-5613 GCA_038322445.1 Gemmatimonadales bacterium | reverse complement strand
GCTGCGGTCGTTGCGGCCGCGTCGACCGGGCCGACGCCACAAAGTAGCGTGCGCCAGCCGCGTGCCGTCGCCATCTCGCGCGCGGTGGCCGACACGACGAGGATGCGTGCGAGGTCGGGCATGGGTGAAGTGTAGGCGAGGGGCGGGCGGCAGCCAATCGCCATCGCGACGCGCGTCCGCGACGCTGCGCCGCTCTTCGCCGCACTCGGCGACGAGACTCGGCTGCGGCTGATCGTGCGGCTGTCGTCGGGCGGTCCGGGGTCGATCACGCAGCTCAGCGAGAAGTCGGACGTGTCGCGCCAGGCGATCACCAAGCATCTGCGCGTGCTGTTGGATGCGGGGCTCGTCCGCAGCACGCGGAGGGGGCGGGAGCAGGTGTGGGATCTGGAACCGAAGCGGCTCGACGATGCGCATGCCTACCTCGACCGGATCTCGAAGCAGTGGGACGAGGCGCTGGATCGCCTGAGGGCGTTCGTGGAGGAATGATGACGACCTGACCGGCGCAACTGCCGTCAATCGTCGACAGCGGATACGAACGTCGCATCGCCGCTCCCTCGCGCAAGCGATTGCATCTCGTCATCCACGACTTCGATCTGCAGAGAAGTCACCGCGGCCGGACACCATGCTACGAGTCGTGACCGCCCCGTGGCTTTTCGCATTGTATTACTATATGGTTATATAGTGACGAATACTGTACGACACCCGACCGCGACTTCCTCCGGGCCAAGACGATGACCGCACTCGCCACACAGCTCCTCGACCCCCGCGAACGCGGCCTCCTGCGGCGCCTGAGGCACTCGGCATGATCGTCCTTGGATACGCGCTCGCAGCGCTCATCGGGCTCTCGCTCGGGCTCATGGGCGGCGGCGGATCGATCCTCACGGTGCCGATCTTCGTCTACGTGCTCGGTTTCGACCCGAAGCTCGCCATCGCGATGAGCCTGCCCGTCGTTGGCATCACGAGCCTCGTCGGCGCGCTCGGCCACTGGCGCGCCGGTAACGTCCGACTCCGCACCGCGCTCCTGTTCGGAGCCATCGCCATGGTCGGCGCGTTCGCCGGTGCACGCCTGGCGGTGTTCGTCAGCGGCGTGTTTCAGCTGTCGCTGCTGGCGGTGGTCATGCTCGCGGCCGCGATCTCGATGTTTCGCTCGGCCCGTCGTAGCGGCACTGGCGCCTCCGCGGAGACTGACGAGCGACCCATGTCGCTGCCGCTGCTGATTCCCGTGGCGCTGGGCGTCGGGCTACTCACCGGACTCGTCGGCATCGGGGGCGGCTTCCTCGTCGTGCCGGCGCTGGTGCTGCTCGGACGCGTACCGATGAAGAAGGCGGTGGGCACCTCGCTGCTCGTCATCGCAATGAACTCGGCGGCGGGCTTCGCCGGCTACCTCGGCACGGTGCAGGTGCCGTGGGGCTTCATGGCCGGATTTACCGCCGTCGCCATCGCCGGCATACTCGGTGGCACTGCGCTCGTCCGCTTCGTCTCCCAGCGTGCGTTAAAGCAGGCGTTCGCGGTCTTCCTGCTGGTGATGGGCACGTTCATACTCTACAAGAACCGGAACACGTTCGGCGGCACGACGGCGCCGGTCACACAACGGACACACTGACCATGCTGCTCAGGCGATTCTATGACACGAAGCTCGCCCAGGCGAGCTACCTCATCGGCTGCGCGGCGACGGGCGAGGCAATCGTCGTCGACGCCAATCGCGACGTCGCACAGTATCTCCATGCCGCGGACGCGGAAGGCCTGCGCATTTCCCACGTCACGGAGACGCACATTCATGCGGACTTCGTCTCCGGCAGTCGCGAGCTCGCCGAGCGTTCCGGCGGCCTGCTGCTGTTGTCGGGTGAGGGTGGGCCGGACTGGAGCTATGCGTTCGCCGAATCGGCCAAGGCGCTACTGCTGCACGACGGCGACACGTTCATGGTGGGCAATCTCCGCTTCCAGGTGATGCACACGCCCGGGCACACCCCTGAGCACCTCACGTTCGTCGTGACCGATACGCCGGCGACGGACCAGCCGATCGGCGCGATCACGGGCGACTTCATCTTTGCGGGCGACGTCGGGCGTCCCGACCTGCTCGAGAAGGCCGCGCACGTGGTCGGGACGATGGATGCGAGCGCGCGCGCGCTCTTTCACAGCCTGCAGCGCTTCAAGCAATTGCCTGACCACATCCAGCTCTGGCCTGGGCACGGTGCCGGCTCGGCATGCGGCAAGGCGCTCGGCGCCATGCCCTCGACGACACTCGGCTACGAAAAGATCGCGAACTGGGGCCTTCAGCTCACCACGGAAGACGAGTTCGTCGCGGCCGTGCTGGCCGGACAGCCCGAGCCCCCGCGCTACTTCGCCGAGATGAAGCGCATCAACAAGGAGGGGCCGCGGGTGCTGGGTGGGCTGCCGCATCCGGCGCTGGTCGCCGATGCGATGCTCGGCGATATCATCGCGCGCGGCGACCTGGTCATCGACACGCGGGGCTCGGCGGCGTTCGCGGCGCGCCACGTGCCGGGTACCATCAACATTCCGCTGGACAAGAGCTTCAGCACGTGGGCGGGCTGGTTCATCCCGTTCGACCGGGACTTCTACCTCATCGCCGGCGACGACGGGGAGGCGGCGATTGCGGAGGCCGCACGCGACCTCGCGATGATCGGGCTGGACCGCGTTGCCGGGTACTTCGAGCCGGGCGTCATCGACGCCTGGGAGAAGTCGGGACGCGAGGTGTGGACCATTGCGCAAATGAGTCCTGCGGAGGTCGCGCGACACCTGGCTGCGGGCGACGTAGCGGTCCTCGATGTGCGTGGACAGTCGGAATGGATGACGGGACACCTTCCGGGCGTGCACAACACTCCCGCGGGGTACATCGCCGACGATATTGCCCGCCTCCCCACCGACCGCCCGCTCGTGCTGCATTGCCAGGGCGGGGGACGGTCGTCGATTGCCGCGAGCGTGCTTCGCGCGCGGGGCGTGGCGAACGTGGTCAACATGAGCGGCGGCTTCGCGGCATGGGCGGCGCACGGGACTCCGGTCGAGGTCGAGCGGCCGCTCGCCGGCGTATAGGGAAGACGGACATGCCGAGAAGGCTCAGCCCGGAGTTGCTCGCGCTCATCGCGCAGCGCTTCAAGGCGTTGTCGGAGCCGGCGCGACTCCAGATCCTGACGGCGCTTCGGCACGGAGAACTGACCGTGTCCGAGCTCGTCGAGGAGACAGGGATGGGGCAGGCGAACGTCTCCAAGCATCTCCAGATGCTGCACGCGATGGGGTTCGTCGATCGTCGCAAGGGCGGGTTGTTCGTGCACTACGTCCTCGCCGACCAGAGCGTCTTCGACCTGTGCGACGTGATGTGCGGCCGTATCGAGGCGCAGGAGAAGAGGCGACGGAAGATCATCGCGCGGTAGGGCGCGCGCGCTTCGTGCAAGGGACTGACGTGTCCTGTCCGCACCCCCTCTCACGAACGCGATGAAGACCACTCGACGAGGACCCTCGTCGCCCGATGACGCGCCTGAGGTCGAGCCCGAGCGGCGCGATGGCCGGCAGGATCGGCGCGACGATACGCGGCGTCGCAAGCTCGAAATGCTCCTCGACCGCTTCTTTCGTCCCGGCCGCTGGGCAACGCGCATCTTCGATGCGATCGGGCTCCAGAGCGGACGTCCCGTGTATGTGGACCAGCACAGCGTGACCGCCGCACGTCCGGCCGGTGCTCGGCCGCTGCGCGTAGCGTTCGCATCGGACTTTCATGCCGGTGCCACGACGGCCGAACGTGTGCTCGCGAGCGCGTGTGCACAGCTGGAAGCGCTCCAGCCCGACGTCCTGCTCCTCGGAGGCGACTTCGTGAGCGTCCGTGCCGACGACATTCACGCACTCGCACCGCTGCTGGCGCGCGTACCCGCGCCCTTCGGCAAGTTCGGCGTGTTCGGCAATCACGACCTTCGCGCCAACCGCGATGTCATCGCCGAAGCGATGGCGGCGGCGGGGGTGCGCATGCTGGTGAACGAGGTGGTGCAGCTCGCCGCTCCGCATGGCGACGTCAGCATCATCGGCTTCGACGATCCCATTCGCGGCGCACCGCGTGGCGAACTGCTCGACGCGGTGGACGGTGTTCGCATCCTGCTCATGCACGCACCGGATGGGCTGCTCGCTGCTGGCGATCGCCACTTCGATCTTGCCGTGGCCGGTCACACGCACGGGGGCCAGATCGTGATGCCGGGCGGCGTGATGCCCTACCTGCCGCACGGCTCATTGTCGCGCGAGTATGCGGTTGGGGTGTATCACCTCGAGCCGGATGGCGCGCGAACGCTCGTCGTGAGTCGAGGTGTGGGTTGCAGCACGGTACCGGTGCGTTTCGGTTGTGCGTCCGAGGTGCACCTCATCACGCTGGATGGCGGCCGCCATCAACCAACATGTATCATATCACCCTCATCGACGCTCGGCGATAGCGAAGTAGCTACCTCGCCGTAAGCTCGAAGAGGTATGTCTGCATTGGCGCCAGCGTCGGCAGCGGTGCATAGCCCTGAAGATTGCCGCCCCTCTCGATCGTGACGTCGGCGCCAGCGACGCCGCCGAGCAGGTCCTTCATCCGGAACACGCCCGCCGATAATCCGCCGACCGCGGACGACAGCATCACGTTCGACAGCGGCGTCGTTCCGAGATTCGCGATCACCAGGACCATCCTGCTCCCATCGCGCCGCACCCAGGCAGCCGCGGCGTCGGAGCTGGTCTCGAGCGGAATCAGCGTACCGGCTCCGAGCGCGGAGTTGGTGCTGCGGAGATGGATGAGACGTCGATAGAGGTTGAGCAGTGATGCCTTGTCTGCGTCCTGCACCGCTACGTTCGCCGTTGCCGAATCCGCTTGAAGCGGCTCCCACACCAGGCCGCGCGTAAAGCCGGCTGCGGTGCCGCCTGTCCACTGCATCGGCGTGCGGAGTCGTGGATCGGGCTTGTCGCCCGTCATGCCGATCTCCTCGCCATAGTAGACGTAGGGCAGACCGGGCAACGTGAGCAGCAGCTTCGCCGCGAGCTTCGCGCGCGGCATGTCGTTGCCGAGCGCGGTCATGGTGCGCGTCTGGTCGTGGTTGCGCAGGAATGGCGAGTAGCGATACGCCGGCAACTTGCCCTGCATCCGCAGCAGAGGCGCGAGCAGGCCCTTCGCGCTGCCGTTGCGTACAGCACCGAGGATGGCGTCGGACGCCTCGAACGTAAAATACGCATCGAGCTGGTCGGGGTAGTACGCGAGCTGCGTGCCGATGCTGTCCCACACCTCGCCAATGGTGTATGCGTCTGGCTTGATGCGCCGTACATCGGCCGCGAACTGGCGCAGCACCGCGTGCGTCGCCGCAGTGTGGTCGAGCTTGTTGCCTTCCTCGACAAGATATGGAACCGCGTCGAGCCGGAAGCCGTCAACGCCCATGGTGGTGAGCCAGAACTTCGCGACGTTGCTCGCCTCCTGCCGCACGGCGGGATTCTCATAATTGAGATCGGGCATCTCGGCCGTGAAGACACCGTAGTAGTACTCGTCGCGCACCGGCGATTTGTGCCATACCTGCTGGCCCCACGGTCCCTTCTGATCCGGCTTCGTCTTCGAAAATCGGAACCAGTTGCGATGCGGCGAGGCGGTGTCGCGCA
>JBBQFW010000262.1:0-5667 GCA_038322445.1 Gemmatimonadales bacterium | reverse complement strand
CCGACCGTCCGACCGTCCGAGGGTCGACTTCACCGATGCCCGAAGCGTTGTACCAGATCATGGGTCGGCACCAGGCGCCTTCGCTTCCCGAGCGAAAGCCCTCATGGCTCAAGGTGAAGGCCCCAGGGGGCCCGAACTACCTGCGCCTCCGGCAGCTCATGCGCGACCTCGACCTCCACACCGTGTGTGAGGAGGCGCATTGCCCCAATGTTGGCGAGTGCTGGGAGCACGGCACGGCGACGTTCATGATTCTCGGCGACGTGTGCACGCGCAACTGCGCGTACTGCGCGGTGGCGCATGGACGGCCGCCGAAGTTCGATCCCGCGGAGCCCGAGCGGGTGGCCGAAGCGGCGACCACCATGCAGCTGTTGCACGTGGTGCTCACGTCAGTCGACCGTGACGACCTTCCTGATTTCGGCGCGTGGGCATTCGCGGAAACCATTCGGCAGATCAAGCTGCGGAGTCCGTCGACGTCCGTTGAGGTGCTCGTCCCCGATTTCCAGGGCAGGGAAGCATCGATCCGTGCGGTGCTCGAGGCGGAGCCCGACATCTACAACCACAACACCGAGACGGTCCCGCGGCTCTACAAGAAGTGCCGGCCTGGAGGTCGGTACGAGCGCGTGATGAACATCTTCACGACCGCGAAGCGCATCGCGCCCCACATCCCGACGAAGACCGGAATGATCCTCGGCATGGGCGAGACCAATGAGGAGATCCTCGAGGTGATGAAGGATCTCCGCGCGGTGGATGTCGACATCCTCACACTGGGTCAATACCTGCGCCCGTCCGATGGCCACGTCGCGCTCGATCGGTACGTCACGCCGGACGATTTCAGGAAGTTCTACGTCGCCGGCATGGAGATGGGCTTCCGGCATGTGGAGAGCGGTCCGCTCGTCCGCTCGAGCTATCACGCGTGGGAGCAGGTGCAAGCCGCAGGCGTCTAGCGTCGCCTCCTGTCGTTCTATCCTTTCCCGTCCCATCCTCCCGAGTCATCATGGCTGCCAGGAAAAAGCTCGAAACTGAAACAAAGTCGTCGGATACCGCGCGGGACATGGAGCTGTTGCACTCCATGCTCCTCCAGCGGCGCTTCGAGGAGCGCGTGGCGGAGGCGTATGCACTGGGCAAGATCGGCGGCTTCTGCCATCTCTACATCGGCCAGGAGGCGGTGAGCACCGGCACGCTCAGCATGCTTCGCCCCGATGACTACGTCATCACGACCTACCGCGACCACGGCCAGGCGCTGGCGCGAGGGATGACGCCGCGTTCGGTGATGGCTGAGCTCTTCGGGCGACAGGACGGATGTTCACGTGGCAAGGGCGGCTCGATGCACATGTTCGACGCGAACACGAACTTTCTCGGTGGACATGGCATCGTTGGCGGGCACGTCCCGCTCGCGGCCGGCGTCGGCTTCGCGATCAAGTATCGAGGCGGCGATCAGTGCATTGTCTGCTTCATGGGCGAGTCGGTAGTGAACACCGGTGCGTTCCACGAGGCGTTGAACATGGCGGCGCTGTGGAAGCTGCCCTGTGTGTTCATCATCGAGAACAACCGCTACGGCATGGGGACGTCGCTGGAGCGCGCGTCGGCGATTCACGACATCTACGAGCGCGGCGCGGCGTACAACATGGCGCGTCGGCAGTGCGACGGGCAGGACGTGCATACGGTGCGCGAGGCCGTGGGTGAAGCCGTGGCGCGCGCGCGGAAGGACCAGACGCCGACGCTGCTGGAGATTCGCACCTATCGCTTCATGGGCCATTCCATGTCCGACGCGGTGAGCGGCACGTATCGCACCAAGGCGGAGCTCGAGGAATACATGAAGCGCGATCCCATCGCGCTCCTCCGGACGAAGATGGAAGAGAACGGCGGGCTCAATGAGGAGCAGCTGCTGAAGCTGGACACCGACATCAAGGCGGTCGTGCAGGACGCGTGGGACTTCGCGGACGCATCGCCGGAGCTTCCACTCGAGGCGCTGTACGAGGATGTGTACGTGGACACGACCACATGACGGGGGTCGGACAGTCTGACCGTCTGGCCCGCATCGCGGCTTCGCCGCCCGCTCGCCTGACAGCGGGTCAACTGAAGTCTGACAGCCATGGGCCGCACATGAAGGTCGTTCGCCTGGGGACAAGCGTGTGTAGGCAACAGCTGTCCGACATTGGTTTCACCCGCTGTCGGACCGTCAGACTGTCTGACAGTCCGACCCAACCGAGCCATTCAGAATGCCAGTAATCACATACAGGGACGCTCTCGGAGCCGCCATCAGAGAGGAAATGCAGCGTGACGACCGTGTCTTCCTCATGGGTGAGGAGGTCGGCGTCTACAACGGGGCGTACAAGGTGTCGAAGGGATTCCTGCAGGAGTTCGGAGAGATGCGGGTCGTCGATACGCCGATCACCGAGCTTGGCTTTGCCGGTGTGGGGGTCGGTGCGGCAATGGTGGGGCTCCGCCCCGTCATCGAGTTCATGACGTGGAACTTCGCGCTGCTCGCGCTCGACCAGGTGGTGAACGCCGCCGCGAAAATGCTCTACATGTCCGGTGGCCAGTTCAAGATTCCCATCGTGTTTCGAGGACCGAACGGGGCGGCGCTGCAGCTCTCCGCCCAGCACTCGCAGGCCTGGGAGTCGTGGCTGGCGCACATTCCGGGACTCAAGGTCATTGCGCCGGGCACTCCGTACGACGCGAAGGGACTGCTCAAGAGCGCCATTCGCGACGACAACCCGGTGTGCTTCCTCGAGGGTGAGATGCTGTACAACACGAAGGGCGAAGTGCCCGACGAGGACTACATCATTCCCATCGGGAAGGCCGACCTCAAGCGCGAGGGCGACCATTGCTCGATCATCACGCACGGCAAGATGGTCCTCGTGGCGATGCAGGCGGCGGATCAGTTCGCGAAGGAAGGCATTCGGATCGACGTCGTCGACCTGCGCACGATTCGTCCGATGGACGTCGAGGCGATCGCGGCCTCGGTGAACAAGACGAATCGTGCCGTCGTGCTCGAGGAGGGCTGGGAGCTCTGCGGTGTCGGCGCGCAGGTCGTGGACTACATCCAGCGGGAATGCTTCGACAACCTCGATGCACCCGTCGTTCGCGTGCACCAGGCTGATGTCCCCATGCCGTACACGAAGAGCCTCGAAAAGGCCGCCAAGCCGGATCTGCCGAAGACGATCGCCGCTGTTCGCAAAGTCATGTATCTCGACTGACCCGGGTCACACATCATGGCAACCAAAGTCTTCATGGAAGCGCTTTCCCCCACGATGGAAGAGGGAAAGCTGGTCAAGTGGCTGAAGAACGAAGGGGACGCGGTCAAGACGGGAGATCCCATCGGTGAAGTGGAGACCGACAAGGCGATCATGGAGCTCGTCGCGCGCGGCGACGGCATCCTGCGCAAGCGACTGGTCAACGAGGGTGACGCCGTCCCGGTCGGGACCCTCGTTGGCGTCATCGGCACGGCGGACGAGAACATCGACGCGCTTGTCGGTGGTTCCGCGGCGCCTGCCGCCGCTGCGGCACCCGCACCAGCTGCTGTAGCGCCAGGAACGCCGCAGGAGAGTACCGGTCCGAAGAGCGATGCCGCCGCTGCCACGATGGTTGCTCCGCCGGCTGAGGCACCGGCGCCTGCCGCGCCCGCTCCAGCAACGAGTGCGGTACCTGCGGCGCCAACGTCCGCGCCATCGTCAGGCCCCACGCGCTCCTCTCCCCTGGCGCGACGCCTGGCCACCGAGAAGGGACTCGACCTGGGTTCCGTTCAAGGCTCCGGGCCGAATGGCCGCATCATCAAGCGCGACATCGAGGCGGCCGCCGCGTCGCCTCAGGCCGGCGCCACGGCCCCTGCCCCGCAGCCAGGTCAGGTCGCCAGGCCGTCCGACAGTCCCGCTGATTTCAAGGACGTTCCGCTCACGCAGATCCGCAAGATCATCGCGAAGCGGCTCGGCGAGTCCATCGGGCCCATCCCGACTTTCTATCTCACCGTGGAGCTGGACCTCACGCGCGTGATGGAGATGCGTGCGGCCATGGCGGATCTCGGCGCCGAGTTCAAGGTCTCGGTGAACGACGTCCTGCTCAAGGCGATCGCCGTCGCGCTGTCGCAGCATCCGGAGGTCAATGCGCACTGGGGCGGCGACCACATTCGCTACCACAATCGCGTGCACCTCGGTATGGCTGTCGCCACGGACGACGGGCTCATCGTGCCGGTCATCTGGGATGCCAACACGAAGGGCATGAGCGTGATCTCGAAGGAGGCGAAGGAGCTTGCGAAGCGTGCGCGCGAACGGAAGCTCAAGCCGGAGGAGTTCACGGGGTCAACGTTCTCCGTGAGCAACCTCGGCATGTTCGGCATCGACCAGTTCACGGCCATCATCAATCCGCCCGAGGCGGCGATCATCGCCATCGGCACCGGCGAGGAGAAGGTCGTCGTGGTGAACGGCGAGCAGGTGATTCGTCAGCGCGTCCGCCTCACGATGAGCTGCGATCACCGCATCATCGATGGCGCCGTGGGCGCGAAGTTCCTGCAGACGCTTCGCCGCCTCGTCGAGAATCCGCTGATGCTGGTGTACTAGTGACGGAGGCGGGCGGAGCCGGTGTGCGCGATCTGCGGTCGTCCCGATATGACGGGCGCACGATTTCGCACTCCGCTCCGCTCTCGCCGTCCGGCGGGGAAGAACGCTGCCCGAACTGCGGCACGGGTCCCATCGCCGCATACTGCGCGGCGTGCGGCGAACGCCAGCCGTCACACGCGGACTACTCCGCCCGCGCCGTTGCGCTCGAGGTCGGAAGCGAATTCCTGAGTGTCGACGGACGGTTCTGGCGCAGTATCGTAGCGCTGCTGAGCAAGCCAGGCGTGTTGACCACTGCCTACTTCTCCGGCCGGCGTGGCCGCTACATGCGGCCGTTCTCGTTGTTCATCCTGCTCAACGTCGCATTTTTCTTCGTCCAACCCTACACCGGCTTGCTGCGCTACAGCTACGCGGAGTACTCGGGCGTAGACGGGCTGCACGCACAGGGCCGGGCGAAGCAGAAAGCGCTCTACCTCAACGACGCACACTTCGCGCAACGCTTCGACGATACACTCCAGGACCAGAAGAAGAGCCTGCTGCTACTCGCCATCCCCCTCTTCGCGCTTTCGCTGATGGTCCTGTATGCGCGCAGCGGACGGGTATACGTGGAACATCTCGTTTTCGCGGTGCATTCCTACGCATTCATGGTCTTCTATCTCACCGCCATGGGTACGCTCTGGTTCGGCCTGCTGCAATTCTCATATCGCCATCTCGTATGGGCGCGCCCCGCGATCATGCCGTTCACCGGCGAAAGCGGCGTCATCCTGGTGCTCGGCGCAGGAATGCTCCTGTACCTGACCGTGGCGCTGCGGCGGTTCTACGGGTCGGCGCCCATTCCGGCACTCGCTCGCGCGCTCGTGCTGTTTGGCGTGCAGGGCGGCCTGATCGTCTTCCTGCGCGTTCTGCTATTCCACACGACGCTCGCTGCACTCTAGGCGAGACGTCAATGCTCCTCGACCCGTACTCCGCAACGTGACATGGCTTCCTTTGATGTGATCTTCCTTGGCGGCGGGCCCGCCGGATATGTCGGCGCGATCCGCAGCGCCCAACTTGGCCTCTCCGTCGCCGTGGTTGAACGCGAAGGACTCGGCGGCACCTGCGTCCTGTGGGGCTG
>JBBQFW010000261.1:0-5673 GCA_038322445.1 Gemmatimonadales bacterium | reverse complement strand
CACGCTCGGTGAGCGCGACGCAGACGTCGAGCACGTGCGCGCCCGAATCCTGCTGCTCGCGCGCGACCTCGAGGATGCCCTCGTAGTCGTCCTCCAGCAGCAGGCGCTTCACCTTGCGCGAGCCCTGCGAGTTCACGCGCTCGCCCACGAGCAGCGGCGCAGGCTCCTGGCGCAGCGTGGTGGCGCGCATGGCGGACGACACGAGCGCCTCGCGTCCATGCTTGCGCAGCGTCGCAGGCGTCGCGGCACGCACGGCCGTCACGATGCTCGCGAGATGCTCGGGCGTCGTTCCGCAGCAGCCACCGACGATCCGCACGCCGAACTGCTCCACGAAGTCGCGCAGCATCACCGCCATCGGCTCGGGCTCGAGCGGATAGATCGCCTCGCCCGTGCCGGTGTTCAGCGGCAGGCCGGCGTTGGGAATGACCGATACTGGCAGCGACGCGTGCTCGGTCATGAACCGGATCGGCTCGCGCATGTGCTCGGGGCCCGTCGAACAGTTCAGCCCGATAACGTCGACGTTCATCGCCTCGAGCGTCGCCACCGCACTCGCGATGTCGGTGCCGAGGAGCATGCGGCCGCTCGTGTCGAGCGTGATCTGCGACTGGATCGGCACCCGACGGCCAATCTCGGCGAACAATCGCTCGAAGCCGGTGATCGCGGCCTTCACCTCGAGAATGTCCTGAGCGGTCTCGACGAGCAGCACGTCGACGCCACCCTCCACGAGGTACTTCGCCTGCCAGTAGTACGTCTCGGCGAGCGCCTCGAAGGTGATATTACCGAGTGCGGGATCGCTGCTCGACGGAAGCATTCCGGTCGGCCCGATGGAGCCGGCGACGAATCGCGGCTGGTCCGGCGTGGAGTACTTGTCGCAGGCGGCCCGGGCGAGGCGGGCGGCCTGGACGTTCAGCTCGCGCGTCTTGTCCTCCAGCCCCCATTCCTTGAGCCGATGCGGCGTGCTCTGGAAGGTGCACGTCTCGACCACGTCGCAGCCGACCGCGAGGAATGACTCGTGGATCGACTGGATGATGTCGGGGCGGGTGAGCACGAGGTTGTCGTTGCACCCTTCGAGCGCCTTCCCGCCGAAGTCTTCCGGCGTGGGATTGTGGCGCTGGATGTTGGTGCCCATCGCACCGTCGTACACCAGTACGCGCTTGGCGAGTGCCGCGAGGTACGGGGACGTCTCTGAGCCGGACTTGATTGACATGAGCATTAAAAAAAAGAGAGCCCTGACGCGACGGCGTGAGGGCTCGCGCTTTAGCAGGAGATTAACGTGGCCGCAATTTGCTGGAAATCGCCACGACGAACGGTTGTCTGACTGTTTGAATAAATAGCCGATAGATTACCTGCGGGCAAGCGCCCCGCGGTGTGCTGATGCATCATGCGACCACGACCCACAACCGAAGTGCCCGTGTCGGCATCGGACACCCCAGCAGGAGAGCACGACGCTGTGCAGGCACTCGCGCGCGCGATCGAGTACCTGCGCGACGGATGCATCTTCGTCGATTACGAGATGCGGGTGCTGCTCCTGAACTCGGCGGCCCGCCGGGACATTCGGGCTCGTGGTGACGATCCGGATCGCTACCCCGGCAGCGATCTTTGGGACCTGTTGCAGTACAGTGCGGACACGACGACACGCCAGGCGGTCGAACGCGCTGCCCGCGATCGCGTCGTCACATGCTTCACGACGCAGGGCACCCATGGGCCCTATTGGGTCGAAATCGACGTCATTCCGCTCGCGGAGGGCTGCCTCCTCTACTACCGGGATGCCACGTCGCGCCGCATGGCGGAGGATGCCAGGGTGGCGTCCGAGCTGGAGCTGCGCGTCACGAGTGAGCGGTTACGCGTGTGGATGAGCGACGCGCCCCTCGCGATCTATGTGCTGGATGAGGATGCCAACGTCCTCCTCTGGAATCTGGCCGCGGAGAAGATGTTCCAGTGGACGGCCGGCGAAGTCATCGGGCATCCGCTGCCGTTTGTTCCCGAGGAAGAGCGCGCTGGCTTTGACGCCAACCTCGTCAAGATGCGCTCCGGTGTATCGCTGGAAACCAAGCCGGAACGCCGGCGCCGCAAGGACGGCGTGATCCTCGACGTCCAGATCTCGTCCTCGCCCATGCGCAATCAGTCAGGCGCGGTGGTGGGCGCCATCGTCATGGCGATGGACGTCACGTCACAGCGGAAGCTCGAGACCCAACTGCGCATGGCGCAGAAGATGGAGGCGGTGGGGCTGCTCGCCGGTGGCGTCGCGCACGATTTCAACAACCTGCTCACCGCCATCAAGGGTTTTGCGTCGCTCCTCCAGATGACGCTCGAGGAGGACGCGCAGGCCTCGGATTTCCTCGCGGAGATCAACAAGGCGGCGGATCGGGCGGCCGCGCTGACCGCGCAGCTCCTGGCCTTCAGCCGTCGCCAGCTCCTTCGGCCCGAGGCACTCGACCTCAACGCGCGCATTCGTGACCTCGAGCGCATGCTGCAGATGCTGCTGCGCGAGAATGGCAGCCTGTCGCTGGCGCTCGCGACGGACCTTCACGAGGTGCTCGCGGACCCCGGCCAGATCGAGCAGGTCATCCTGAACCTCGTCGTCAACGCGCGCGATGCGATTCGCGGCAGCGAGGGTGGCGTCGTCTTGATGCGGACGGCGAACGCCGAGCTCACCGGCGACTTCGCACAGTGGGGGGAGGTCGAGGTCCCGGGACCGTACGTCCGACTCGACGTGGTCGACAACGGCATCGGCATGGATCGGGCGACGCAGGCACGCATCTTCGATCCGTTCTTCACGACGAAGGAGGTAGGGCAGGGAACGGGACTGGGTCTCGCCACGGTGTTCGGTATCGTGAAGCAGAGTGGGGGCTACGTGGCGGTGGAGAGTGCGCCCGGCGTGGGGTCGACCTTCAGTGTCTACCTGCCTCGCGCGAAGGCCGAGCAGCGTCGGAGTGATCCGCACCCGGCGATCTCGGGTGGCGGGAACGAGCAGATCCTCCTGGTCGAGGACGAGGAAGGCGTGCGTCGTGTTGCTCGCCGCGCGTTGGAGCTGCACGGGTACCGCGTGCACGAGGCGCCGGATGGGCCATCGGCCATTCGCCTGGCGGCGTCGTGCGAGATCGACATGGTCGTGACGGACGTCATGATGCCCGGCATGATCGGGCCCGTCCTCGTCCGCAACCTCCGCCAGGGCCGCCCTGACCTTCCCGTGCTGTTCATGTCGGGACACACCGACGAGATCCTGCGCGACGGACTCATCGACCCTTCGACGCCCTTCCTCCCAAAGCCATTCACGCCTTTGCAGCTCGCGCAGAAGGTTCGCGAGGTACTCGATGGCGGTGTCGAGGCAGCACGGGAGATACACTAGAAGAGCGTACCTGGTGCACGGTACGCGGTACCAGGAAGGGCATACCGGCCACGGGGAACAGTGGACGGTGGCTCCCCCCAGTTCGTCATTCCCGCGAAGGCGGAATCGAGTCTCGCCCGCAAACATGTTCGTCATTCCCGCGGAAGCGGGAATCCATTGGCCAAAATGACGAACGATCGTGCCCATTACTGCTCGGCGGTGCGCCGGCTCCAGAACAGGTAGACCGGAACGCCTGCCGCGAGCAGCAACACACCGCGGACGGCATTGCCTGGGTTCGAGGCGACCGAACCGAACACGACGTAGAGCGACGCGAGCACGAACAGCGCGACGCTGGCCGGATAGAACGGCGCGCGATAGCCGGCGTCCACAACACCGGACTGCGCGTCGCGACGACGGAAGACCACGAGCGTCAGTGCCGTCGCGCCGAAAAAGATCCAGTCCCCGAACACCACCCAGTCGAGAAGCTGCCCATAGCTCCCGGTCAGGATCAGCACGGACGCCACGAGCGCCTGAAAGACGATCGCCGTCACCGGCGTGCGAAAGCGGGGATGCAGCGTCGCGAAGCGGCGAAAGAAAAGTCCATCGCGCGCCATGGCCTGATACACGCGCGGCGACACGAGGATCACCAGGTTGAGGAACCCGAAGGTCGAGGCGGCGATCCCCGCGGCGATGAGTCGCCGACCACCGTCTCCCGCAATGCGCGACATCATGTCCGCCGCCGGCGCGGTACTCTGGGCCAGTCCCTCGAGCCCGAGCGCACGCATGTATGCGATGTTCGCCGAGAGATAGACGGCCACGACGATCAGGACGCCGAGCACCAACGCGCGCGGCAGGGTGCGCTCCGGGTCCCGCATCTCCTCGGCAACGAAATTGGTCTGCTGCCACCCCCCGTACGAGAAGAGCACCGGGACCAGCGCCGTGCTCACGGCGAGCAGCATGGCCGAGAACGTCCCGGGAGGCGTCAACGTGATGGACCCGATCGGCGGGGGCATCATCGGTGTGACGGCGGGCGGCATGACCACCGCCGCAATGAGCAGCGCCCCGATCGCAGCGAGCTTGAGGATCGTGAAGACGTTCTGCGTTGTCGCTCCGGGCGCGACACCGACGACGTTGACCACCGAGAGGAATGCGACCGCCCCCAGGGCCACGGGGATGGTTGCGCCCTCGGAGAGCCCGACGATACGCACCGCATACGTGGCGAACGTCACTGCGACCGCGGCGATGGCGCCCGTGGCAATCGCGAGGAGCAGCGACCAGCCGTACAGAAACGCCGGGAGTGGCCCAAAGGCCTCGCGGAGGTAGGCGTATCCGCCGCCCACCTTGGGGCGGCGCCGGCCAAGCTCGGCGAAGATGAAGGCGCCAAGCAGCGCGATGACGGCGCCGAGCGACCAGGTGGCGATGGTGAGCGTCGCGGACCCGGTGCGTCGTGCGACGATGGCTGGATTGAGGAAGATCCCCGAGCCGATGATGCCACCCACGACGAGCATGGTGCCGGAGAACAGCCCGATGCGACGTGCGTATGTGGCCGGCTCGTCAGAATCCGTCATCGTCCATGGGAAATCGTGGTAGGGCTACTGCATGGAAGTGCGTACCAGTTACAGCTGTACCATGAACCTGGACCGGCAACGAACTCCGGGGAACAGTGAGGAGCAACGGCTGATCTACCGACTGGTCGTACGACGTCGTCAGTGAAGCCATTGGCGTTTCGGGCTCTGCGTATGCCGGTTATGGTACCTGGTACGCAGTACCAGGTACGCCTAGGTCCACTCGGTGATCTTTTCGCCTTCACCGTCGGTGAAGGAGCCGGTAATGATGAGGATCAGGTCGATGATGGCCCAGATTCCCAGGCCACCGAGTGTGAGAAGCTGGACGATGCCGGTGGTCGTCTTGCCTGCGTAGAAGCGGTGCGCGCCGAATACGCCGAAGAAGAACGCCAGGAGAAGCGCAGGAAGAATCCGCTTTTCGCTTCCCATCACGGGCGCGGTCTGCATGACGCCACACCCCGTGCAGACGACAGCCATTACGTCGATCACGCGATGACAGGCTTCGCAATACTTGGTTGGGCGTTGAGGCGTGTAGGCTTCCATGTGATTCCGGGATTCTCAGTGGTATGAAGGCGCACGACCGGCCAACTACAGTCGTGCGATGCCGACGTACGTCTCCGGTCGGCGGTCGCGGAAGAACTGCCAGGTGTTGCGGACTTCGCGAATCTTGTCGAGGTCGAGGTCGGCGATCACGAGCTCGTCCTGGTCGCGTGAAGCCACCGCGAGCATCTGTCCCCGTGGATCGCAGAAGTAGCTCTGGCCGTAGAACTCGCCGATGTT
>JBBQFW010000260.1:0-5703 GCA_038322445.1 Gemmatimonadales bacterium | reverse complement strand
CCGGCGTATCCGTTGGCTTCGAGCAACCTGGACAGATACTCCTGCGTGCGCCGAGATTCGGTAAACACCACGGCTTTTCGCGCCGCTCCCAGTCCTTCAGCGCGATCGAGTGCTGTGGCCAGGACGGCCAGCAGCGCGACGCCCTTCGCGTTGACGG
Source organism: Gemmatimonadales bacterium (assembly GCA_038322445.1). Lineage (GTDB taxonomy): Bacteria > Gemmatimonadota > Gemmatimonadetes > Gemmatimonadales > Gemmatimonadaceae > AG11. Next base: position 5,546 of record JBBQFW010000260.1, on the reverse strand, counting down.
TTATGGATTCCGCGAGCTGGGCAAAGCTGCGGAGATCAGCGAGCTCCGTCACCATCTCATCGCGCGACACGAGGTCGAATCCGGCTTGCTGCGGAAGAAATTCTTCCGCCAGGTCGTCCATCTCATCCAGGTCGGTCAGGATGAGCGCGGCGACGGGGACGGGATCGCGGTCACGCAGCATCAGCTCGAGCCGCTCCACCAGCGTGCGCAACGTAGCGGCGATGGCGAACGTGGAGGAGGCCAGCAGTCGCCGCAGCACCAGAGTGATCAGCGCGCGCTGCCCTGATGGAATCGCTGCGAGCACTGGACGCTGGAGATACTCCGACACGAGATCATACAGGCGCTGCTCGGCATCGCTCGGCCGGAAGTCCTGGGTGATCGGGATACGATTCGTGAAGCGCACATACTCGAGCACCTGGGCGCGAAGTGTGCGCGTCATCGCACCGCGAAGACGCCAGCGCAACTGACTCGCGCGCGAAGCATCGAGTCCGCCGCCACCGCCGAATTGCTCGCGAAAGGAGCGCTCGTCACCGAAAAGATGCGGATCGAGGAAGCTGGCCAAACCGTACAGCTCGAGGAGCGAATTCTGGAGCGGTGTCGCCGTGAGCAGGAGCTTCTTCCTGCCTTCTGTCGCGTCACGGAGCGCTCCGGCAATGCGGCTTCCCTGCTTGTACACATTGCGGAGCCGATGCGCCTCGTCGAAGACAACGAGATCCCATGGGATGCTCCCGACCTCATCAGCATGCGCCGCCGCGAACTGGTAGGAAGTGATGATGATCTCATCGTGTCGGTCAAACGGGCGCTGGCGGCCTGATGCGCGTTCCGCCGATGCCGTCTTTCCGTCCATGATCGTCGCTGGCAAGCTGAACTTCTGCCGTAGCTCTTCGTGCCATTGCTTTCGCAGGCTGGCCGGAACGACCAGGAGGATTCTGCGACGCCGTTCCGCCCATCGTTGCGCAAGGACGAGCCCCGCCTCAATCGTTTTTCCCAGGCCCACCTCATCGGCGAGGATCACACCCTTCGACAGCGGTGACCGGATGGCAAATAGGGCCGCATCCACCTGGTGCGGATTGAGGTCCACGCGTGCGTTCGCCAATGAGCGCGACAGGTCGGCGACGGAGCCGCCGGCATCGTTGATACCAAGTGCGGTCGCCCAGTACGCGGCGTGGTACGGTGTGGACAGAGCCGTTGGGTTGTAGGTGAGTCGCAAGATCGCCGCGTCGCCTCCATGACGGCACCCCGCCACCGTAGTAGTTTTCACCTCCTACAGCCACAGCAACGGAGAAGGTGTGAAAGCAATCCTGCTGATCGACCACGGCTCGCGTCGCGACGCGGCCAATGAGATGATGGACTGCATGGCGAACATGGTACAGGCCATGGCCGGCAGCCACGTGATTGCCCGGTATGCCCACATGGAGCTCGCGGAGCCCTCGATCGACGTCGGCCTGCGTAGCTGCGTCGAGGCGGGCGCGACGGAAGTGATCTGCTTCCCCTACATGCTTTCGCCCGGCAAGCATTCCACTGGTGACATTCCGCGCATGGTCGCGGCGGCCGCCGCCGCGTATCCGGCGCTCGAGGTACGCGTGACGAACGCGTTGGGCGTCCATGAAAAGCTGGCGGAGCTCATCCTCGATCGCGCCGGCCTGCCGATCGTGCATCCGCTCGGTAGCGAGGAGGCCACGCGTTGCTGGCACTCCTCCCAGTCCGGTACCGCGTGCGGCGACGCCTGTCGCTGCCGGCCGGTTTCCAGTGAGGCACCCCAGGTGCCCATGGCGTCCACCATCAGCGCATAATCGCACCAATGTCCAACGCCGTATCCGTCACGCACCCGGCCCTCACGCTTCTCTCGGACGACGAGGAGGCCTTTCGCGATGCCGTGGCCGGCTTCGCGGCCGAGGAGGTCAGGCCGCGCGTGTCATCAATGGAGCGCGCCGGCAAGATCGATCCGGAGCTCATCGCGAAGTACTTCGAGATGGGACTCATGGGCATCGAGGTCGGTGAGCAGTACGGTGGTGCCGGCGGCTCGCTCTTCATGGTGGCCCTCGCCGTGGAAGAAGTGAGCAAGGTGGACGCGGCCGCGGCGATCCTCATCGACGTCCAGAACACCCTCGTCAACTATCCCATCGCCCGGTACGGCAGCGACGCCCTGAAGGCGAAGTACCTCCCGCGCCTCACGCGCGACACCATTGGCGCCTATGCGCTGAGCGAACCGGGTTCCGGATCGGATGCGTTCGCCCTGGCCACGCGCGCCGAGCAGAAGGGCGATGCGTGGATTCTGAACGGCCGCAAGATGTGGATCACGAACGGCGCGGAAGCCGGGGTCTACATCGTCTTCGCCAACGCCGATCCATCGGCGGGATATCGCGGCATCACCGCGTTCATCGTCGAGCGCGGCTTTGCAGGATTCTCCGTCGGCAAGAAGGAGGACAAGCTCGGCATTCGCGCATCGAGCACCACCGAGCTCATTCTCGACAACGTCGAGGTGCCGGCGGAAAACGTCCTCGGCCCGGTCGGACAGGGCTACAAGGTGGCGATCGAGACCTTGAACGAAGGCCGCATCGGCATCGGGGCGCAGATGATCGGCGTGAGCCAGGGAGCGCTCGCGGCCGCGACCGCGTATGTCAAGGAACGCCATCAGTTCGGCAAGTCGCTCGCCGAGAATCAGGGCATCCAGTTCCAGCTCGCCCAGGCGCGCACGGAAACGGAAGCGGCGCGCCTGATGGTCTACAACGCGGCGCGGCTGAAGGACGCCGGGCGCGACATCGCCATGGAAGGGGCGATGGCGAAGCTCTTCTCGAGCCAGGTGGCCGAGCGGGTCACGTCGGTGTCGCTGGAGTTGTTCGGGGGTTACGGCTACACCACCGACTATCCCGCCGAGAAGTTCTTTCGCGACGCGAAGATTGGCGCTATCTACGAGGGTACGAGCAACATGCAACTCAACACCATCGCCAAGGCGATGCTGCGCTGAACGGAGGGACGTGACCGATACCGGCTATGCGGTCGAGGCGACGGAGCCTCACCGGGACCGCATCAAGCGTGCGCTTCGCAACAAGCGACGGCTGCGCGCGATCGAGCTCGCGGATGTGCTCGACGCGGCACATGCGTTGCCGCCGCTGAACCGTGCCGTCCGCGTCGCCGCACACGCCCTGCGCGTGCCCGTCGTGCAGCTCAACATCCTGACGGACCGCGCGCAGGTGCCCATCGCGGTCCACGCGGATGGCAGTGAGGACGAGACCCTCTGGAAACTGGAGCGACAGGCCGGCAGCTCCTACTGCAAGTTCGTGATCTGGGAGCAGGACTCATTCCAGGTCGAGGATGCGCGCGTGGATCCGCGGGTCCGGCAGCGCCACGTGACGCGCGACCTCAGCATCGGCGCATACCTCGCCGTGCCCATTCGCGTGCCGAGCGCGGACGACGGGAGCACGCCCGTCATTGGTACACTCTGCGCCATCGATCACGCGCCGCGTCAATGGAGCGCGGAGGATCTCCAGGTCCTCACCGATATTGCGGCCGGCTGCGCGGAGTTCATCGCCAGCCGGATGCGCCAGCGGGCGGATGAGCGTGGCGTGGCGCGGCAGTCGGACCGCGTGCTCGAGGCAACGGCGGTCGGCATGCTCGCGACGGACGCGCGTGGGGTGATCACCTACGCCAACCCGGCCGCCACGCGGCTGCTCGGATATTCCGCCGACGAGATGCGTGGCCGCGATCAGCACGCCCTGATCCACCATTCACGTCCGGACGGGAGCAAGTATCTCGAGCATACCTGCGTCAATTACGTCGCCATGAACGCAGGCCGCGGATGCCACACCAAGAACGACACGTATTGGCGCAGCGACGGTGCGCCCGTCATCGTCGACTCGACGATGACACTCGTCTTCGAGCGCGGCGAGCTCGTTGGCACGGTGCTGAGCTTCCTTGATGTCACGGAGCGGCGGGGCGACGAGGAATCAGCCCACTCGGCGCGCATTGCCGCGGAGGTGGCGAACCGCGCCAAGACCGAGCTGCTCGGCGCGATCTCACACGAGCTCCGCATTCCGCTCGCCGCAATCGCGGACGGCGCGCAGCACCTCGAAGAAACACTTGCTGGCACGGCCACCGCTGACCAACTGCGGGAGCTTCGAGCTATCGAGGCCAACCAGCGGCACCTGCTCGAGCTGATCGACAACGTGGTGCACATCTCGCGGCTCGAGGTCGAGGACCACTAGCCGCGAGCAGGCGGGCGGACGTTACTGCTTCTTCATCGTCACGCGGATGATGCCGTTCGCCGCCGCGGGATCGGAGGAGAGCTTCGCCGCCGCAGCGCCCTTGATGACCTCGACGCTCTCGATCGCGTCGGGCTTGAGCGCCGCGAGCTGACTCGCGGGCACCTGAACACCATCCACCAACAGCAGGCCGTCGAATATCTTCGACTTCGCGCCGTTGTCGGCGCGCGTCACCGTGGCACTGTCGGCGGTGAAACTCGTGCCGCTGCTATTGCTGACCTTCAGGTGCTGGCCGCTCATCGCGCCGCTGCTGTCCAGGCTGCGGAGGCCTGACATCGTCATCACAAACCCGGAATCCGGCACCGCAGAGGCCGCACCGATCGTGGTGATGCGCACCATCGTCCTCATCCGGCTCGAATCCGCTGGCGTCGCCGCAGTCGCCTTCATGACGTTCACAGTCGCGATCTGCTTCGCGGCGATCGCGTGCGCGCTCGCCGCGCTCACGTGCCTGCCATCCACCACATACTCCACGTTCGCGTTCTTCTCGTCGAGCATCTTCGCCTGCACCATGGCCTTCTCGGCACTCGCCACATCCATGGCCTGCACTTCGGATGACGTGGGCAGTCGAGCCTCGCACGCGGTAACGATTGCCAGCGCCGCGACGGCGGCGAGAACGATAGTGCGCACACGGGTGAAGCGGGAAGCATGTGGTGTCATGGCGAGAATTCTCCGTTCGAGGTGAGAGGTGCGGTCGGCAAGCGCAACCGCGCCCACGCGATGGCCGCCACACTGGGCGGCGATGTCGATCAACAACGCGGCATACGAGCGGGCGGGTTCGCCGCGGCGCAACACGCGTGCGTCGCAGTCGAGCTCCACCGCGAGCCGCAACCGCGCCGAGGCCCACCACACGGCTGGGTGCCACGGCAGGAGCGTCGCCACCAGCAGGGCCCCGAACGGCAGGAACTGGTCGCGCGCCGCGATGTGTTCCTGCTCGTGCACCATGACGAGCCGCTGCTCCTCACCGGTCTTCTGGAGGAGCCAGGCCGGCACCACGATCTCGGGCGACGTCAGCCCGACCACCGCGGGGCCGAGGGCGGGCGCCACCCGCGCAACGCCGCCGGGGAGCATTGCGAGTGGCCATGCGCGTCGCTCGCGAACCACGCGGCGGCTCACCGCCAGGTGCATCAGCAGGAGGAGCGCACTGGCCGCTGCCCAGCACATGAGGGCCAGCCGAATCAGCGTGTTCGGGATCCGCAGGCTCGCCGCCCCGATGAAGGCGGCCAGCGTTGCTGACGCGGTCGCGCGCAGTGCGTCGATCATCGCGAGCATACCGGACGATGTCGG
>JBBQFW010000259.1:0-5731 GCA_038322445.1 Gemmatimonadales bacterium | reverse complement strand
GTACTGGAAGCGTTCCATGGTCAGCCCTGGCTCACACGTGAGTTGCCGCGCACGTCCTGGATGGCCGCGACGATGTTCGGATAAGCGCCGCAGCGGCAGATGTTGCCACTCATCAGCTCCTTCACGTCACTGTCCTTCGGGCCACACGGCTCCTTCATGAGCGCGACCGCCGACATGATCTGTCCGGACGTGCAGTAGCCGCACTGGTAGCCGTCGTGCGCCACGAAGGCGGCCTGCATGGGATGCAGCGACTCCGGTGAGCCGATGCCCTCGATCGTGGTGATGTCGTCACCCTCGTGCATGAGCGCGAGCCGGAGGCACGAGTTGACGCGCTCACCATTCACGTGGACGGTGCAGGCGCCGCACTGACCGTGATCGCAGCCCTTCTTCGTGCCGGTCAGGTGGACCGTCTCCCTTAGCGTGTCCAGCAGCGTGGCGCGGGGGTCGACGCGCACCGTATGCGTCGCGCCGTTGATGCGGAGCGCGATGAGCACGGTCCCCGGAATATCGGGTGCGCCAGGTGTGTCGGCCGATGTCGGCGCGACCTCGGCGGTGGCGGGGACGAGCGGAATCGAAGCCGCGACACCTGCTACCCCAGCGACACCCGCGCGTGAAAGAAAACCTCGGCGCGACAGCAATCGTGGCAACTCGTCCTGGTCGGACGCGTCAGGATCCTGCATGGCTAGCTCCTGGGAGGCGTTGTGGCAGCAGTCCCCTTCACCGCTGAGCGAAGGTACGCGAACGCTACAGCATTATCGCAATCGGTGGAAGGTTCGCACCGAGCGAAGCGGTAAACCCGCTGGCGCCGTGGAGAATGACATGCGACCTCAGGTGTGAAAACCACGCGTCGCGCGCTTCTCGTCAGGCAAAACACGATGCGCGGCGCGTTGCCTTCCTCCCCTATCCGGAACTCACCGCGGCGTCGAAGCATCACGCGTCCGGGGATCCACCGGCTCTGGATCAACACCAGCTTATTCTTCGCGCAACACCGCCGTCGCTCGTTACCCGAGTGGCTGTCCTGAAACCGTGCTTCGACATGCATTCGTCATTCCCGCGTATGCGGGAATCCATTTCTGGGCTTGCTTTCGACATGGATTCCCGCTTTCGCGGGAATGACGAACGTTGGGCTTCGCGGGAATGACGAACGTTGGGCTTCGCGGGAGTGACGAACGTTGGGCTTCGCGGGAATGACGAACAAATTCAAACCCTCCACACTCATTCTGTGAGACTTCGCCGTTGTGCGATCGCGTAAGAAAATTCATCAGACTCGTCACCCTCGCGTGCGGCTTCGCCGTGCCGCTGGCGGTCGCCTGCGCTGAACGAGCGGACCCGAGCGTTGCGGGCTCCGCATCACGCGGCATGGCGCAGACCCAGGGTGTGCAGCAACAGGCGACGCCCAAAGACACCGTCGACTCTCTGGCGGCGGTTCGGCGGGCAACCGTGATGGATACGACGCGCGTTCGCAACGCGCCGGCTGTGCCGAGTGCCCCTCCGCGTGCCGCGGACCGTGCGGCCGCGAAGGACAGCGCGCGGCCGCGCGCCAAGCCCGGGATGATGGGACCGAAGGCGGGCGATCGCCACGTGGCATTCCGCGACGTAGGGAGCAACCTGGACTCCCTCTGGCCCGTGAAGGGCCCTGCACCGCTGCCAGGGTCGATCCTTCCCGCCAGGCGCATCGTGGCCTTCTACGGCAACCCGCTGTCGAAGCGCATGGGCATTCTCGGCCAGTTCCCGCCCGAGGTCATGTTGGCGAAGCTCGACACCGAGGTCGCGGCGTGGAACCGTATCGATCCCGACCACCCCGCCCAGCCAGCGCTGCACCTCATCGTGCTCGTGGCCGACGCGCAGCCCGGCTCGAGCGGGAAGTACCGCACGCGGCATGACAGCGCGATGGTCGAGAAGGTCTACGGCTGGGCGAAGAGCCGGAACGCCCTGCTGTTTCTCGACCTCCAGGTGGGGCAGAGCACGCTCCAGTACGAGCTCCCCTGGATCGAGAAATTCCTCAAGCGTCCCGACGTCCACCTCGGCATCGACCCCGAGTTCTCGATGAAGAAGGGCGGCATTCCGGGGAAGCGCGTGGGGACGTACGACGCCGCCGACGTCAACTACGCGTCGAAGTTTCTCGCGAACCTCGTGGACAAGTACGCGCTCACGCCGAAGATCCTCGTCGTGCACCGCTTTACGCCGGGCGGCGTGACGAACACGAAAAAAATCACACTCGATCCACGCGTACAGCTCGTGATGCACATGGACGGCTTCGGCCCGCCGTGGATGAAGCGCGACACCTACTGGCGCGACATCAAGCGCGAGCCAGTGCAGTTCACAGGGTGGAAGCAGTTCACGAAGGCAAGGAACGATCGACCACCAACACCACGCGGCGACATCCTGAAGCTCTGGCCCGTGCCCCTGTATATCCAGATCCAATAATCGCTGGAGTCAGTGGCGAAATGGTCGAGGGCCCATCGGCTCATCGGTTCGATAGCGCGCGCAAATGGCAGTGGGTAAATTGCCCCTCAGCTGGCGAGCAGCCCTCCGGCTGCCCATTCAGGCACACAGGCAACCCGTGATGCCGCGAGCCATTCATGGTCAGCGATCTTCATTGTTTCTGGAGGCACCAGGAATCGGCCAATTCGCCGGCAACGTCGCCCGCTCGCTCAGGCTGAAGTCACCGCCTTGTCGTGGGTGGCACCCATCCGACAGCCGCCGAACGCACGCAGTGTGCCGCCTAATTTTGCCCTGCGGCGGCCAGCCGTGTCAGACGGCCAGGTCGCCCGGACGGACCCATATTTGCGCCCACTCCGCTGACCGATGAGTCCCAGAGGAACGTCCACATGGAACGACCGGCGATGGATAGCGTATTCGCCCGGGGATCGCCCCTGCCGAACAGGTCACAATTTTCGAGGCGTATTACCGTGCCGAAGGCACAGTGAGCGAACCCGGGATCGGACCCGGTCTCGCGATCTGCTCTGCACTGGCGGTGCAGATGGGACGTACACTGACCGTGGAAAGCCGCGACGGTGAAGGGTCGTCGTTCACCATCCGGCTTCCCCTGGACGGGCAGGACGACGGAGCGCGGACGCCATCCGGTAGCATCGCCACGGTTGGATCAGAGGGTTTCGGCTGTCATATCGCCGTTGCTACGCTCAGTGTGATGGCGCTACGCGTCCCACCGTATCGAGCCGCGTCGACACCTTCACGAAGAGCGTGGCTACCGCAGCGCAGATCAGCAGAACACCCGCCAGCCGGATGACATTGGCGGGACTACCGCCGAGCCACCGGTTGTAGATCAGCGGCAGGGTGAAGATCTCGATCATCATCGGAATCACGATGAACATGTTGAAGATCCCCATGTACACCCCGACGCGCTGCGCCGGAATGCTCCCGGCGAGCATCACGTACGGGTTGCCCATGATGCTCGCCCACGCGAGCCCCACGCCGATCATCGGGATGAAGAGCAGCGCGCGCGACTCGATGCCCGGAATGGCGAGCATCGCGAGGCCCGCGGCCGTCAGGCACGTGGCATGAACGATCTTGGGGCCGAGTCGTCGCGTGAACGGCACCATCGCGAACGCCGCGATGAAAGCGACGAAGTTGTAGAAGCTGCCGATCTCGCCGTTCAGCAGGTTCGCCTCGCGAAAGCCGTGGGTCGACGCGTCGCGCGTGTCGTAGATCGTCAGCGCGAGCGACAGCACGATGTACTGCCAATAGCAGAACATCGCGTACCACTGGAACAGCTTCATCACGGCCAGCTGCTTCATCGTCGTCGGCATCTCACGCATCGCCTCGGCCACCTCGCGCAGCGCCGCCCCGAAGCCGCGCGGCAACAGCTCGATGCGGGCGCGCTCCGCGGCGGCCAGTGGAAGCTCCGGCGTGGTGCGCACGGTCCACAGGATGGTCGCGATGGAGAAGAACGCGCCGAGGAGAAACGCAATGACCGTCACGTAGGGGATGCCGTGCGAGTTCGTCGAGTCGACACTCATCCCGAGCCCGACCAGCAGCGCCGGCGTGACGTACGAGAGCGTCTGTCCGAGCCCCGTGAATGCGCTTTGAGTGAGGAAGCCGATCGAATGTTGGCGCTCGTCGAGCCGGTCCGTGATGAAGGCGCGGTAGGGCTCCATCGTCACGTTGTTGCCGACGTCGAGGATCCAGAGCAGGCCGGCCGCGGCCCAGAGCGCGGGACTGAAGGGCATCGCGAGCAGCGCGACGCTGCACAGCACCGCGCCAACGAGGAAGTACGGCGTCCGTCGCCCGCGCGGAGAAAGCGTGCGGTCGCTCATGGCGCCGATGATCGGCTGCACGAGCAGTCCGGTCATCGGACCGGCGAGCCAGAGCAGGGGCAGGCTTGATTCGTTGGCGCCCAGGTACCGGTAGATCGGGCTCATGTTGCTCTGCTGAAGCCCGAAGCTGTACTGGATGCCGAAGAAGCCGAGGTTCATACTAAGGATCTGCCGGAACGTGAAGAGCGGCCGTGGCGCGGCCGCGACCTCTCCCCCCCTGACAATTCCTTCGTGAACGACGTCCTGCTCCACGATCGTGCTCTCGGGTTGCTGCGTACTCTCAGCGGACATGACGGCATCCATGCGTCAGCTTCGGACACGGCAAATTATCGGGCCGTATTCGCGCGGGACGCGGTGATGGCCGGCGTGGCGGGATTGCTCGTGCGAGATCCCGTGATCACGGCCGGCCTGGTGCGAACGCTCGAGCGCCTGCGGGAGCTGCAGGGCGTGGAAGGACAGATCGCATCAAACTTCGAGATGCGCCAGAGGGGTGCCCCACACGTGAGCTTCGGAACGCTCGCCCCGCGCCTCGATGCGACCACCTGGTACCTCGTCGGAATCGCGCTCGCGGCAAAGGCCGGGGCGATCGATCCCGAGCCGTATCGCGCGTCGGTGCGGGCGGTCGTGCGCCTGCTGGATGCGCTCGAGTACAATGGTCGGCACCTCATCTATGTGCCCGCGGGCGGCAACTGGGCCGACGAGTACGTCTACGACGGCTACGTCCTCTACGATCAGGTATTGCGGGCGTGGGGACTCCGGCTCTGTGGCGGCCTGTTCGGGGAGAAGCCATTCACCGACAAGGCGCAGGCGATCGACGAGCGCATCGCGGTGGCGTACAGTCCACGTGCCGGGGCGCCGCGACCGCACCCACCCGCCGCCTTCTCTCCCCTCGGCGTCCGCGACACGTTCGACCTGGCGGCGTGCGCGTTACTCGCGCTCTCCGGCGTCGCGCCTTCCCTGGGCGCAATGGCTCTCGATTTCATTGCTGACAATTTTCTCGCACAGGACATTCTCCCGCCGGCGTTTCACCCCGTGATCGACGAAGGCAATCCGGACTGGCCCGCGCTGCGAGCGTATCACCTGCACGGCTTTCGCAATCGGCCGCACGAGTACCATAACGGTGGCGTGTGGCCCATCTGGCTCGGCTGGCTGGCGCTGGCATTCGCGCGCGTTGGGCGCGCCGAGGATCTGGTGCGACTGCGCGCGAGCGTGGAGGCGCGCCTGGCCGCGCAGCCGGACTTTGCGTTCGAGGAGTACTGGCACGGGATCACGGGAGTGCCGGGTGGGACGCCATCGATGGCATATTCCGCCACCGGGCTGATCTACCTGGCACTGGCCGACGAGGCCTCGACACTCGCACTCCTCCGGCCGTGAGCGACGTCAGCCGGACCGAGACGCGGCCGGAGTACGGCGCGCTGGCGCAGTCCGTCGTGGCGCATCTCGTCGAGCGCGGT
>JBBQFW010000258.1:0-5736 GCA_038322445.1 Gemmatimonadales bacterium | reverse complement strand
CAGCAGGACGTGATGACATGGGTTGGTCTCCGGGAAATGCGACAGTGCGGGATCGTCGCAGGTGGCTCTGGTGACTCCGATTCAACGCGCGAGGAATTAACCCACGCGAAGTCCGGAGGCCAGCCCAGTCATAACTTCTATACCTCCACCAGCATCCTCTTGGAGTCTGGCGTGTAGTATATACCCAGTATATACTCCGCCATGGCCGATGACGGTGCATCCCCGCTCGCGGACGCAACGGGCTTCGATTGGGACGACGGAAACGCGCCCAAGGTCGTCGATCGGCACGGCGTCGAGCCGGGCGAATGCGAACAGGCATTCTTCCGCGAGCCGTTCGTCGTCAGTTATGACTCGGGGCACTCGAGGCTGGAGCGCCGATGGCGCGCGCTCGGTCAGACGGCGGCCGGCCGTCGAGTACTGCTCGTGTTTACGATGCGAGGAACCTTGATTCGCGTGCTGGCCGCGCGCGAGATGAATCGAAAGGAGCGACGCCACTATGCCGAAATCTCCGCACGCACGGAAAGCGATCCCCACCTTTAAGTCGGAATCCGAGGAACGGGCGTTCTGGCTGAAGGCGGACAGTACAGAGCACGTCGATTGGTCGACAGCGACGGTCGCCCGCTTCCCGAACCTGCGTCCGTCGTCCACTGCCATTTCCGTGCGGCTCCCGGATACGCTCCTCACCGAGCTCAAGCTGCTTGCCAATGAGCGCGATGTGCCGTATCAGAGTCTGCTGAAGGTGTATCTCACCGACCGCGTTCAAGCCGAACGTCGCCGGGCGCGTCGGCGAGCGGAGGTATAACGTGCGCTGAACCTGACGAGCGAAACAAGGAAGCTCGCTGCGCTCGCAATTTGTTTGACTCGCTCGCAGGTTACCTGGGGCGTTGATATGACTGGGCTGGTGTCAAGGGTGTCAGTGTACAGGCGTGATGGCGTAAGGTGAGGCGATGGTACGAACGTGAGCCCGAGGCAGCATCGACGGTTGATCCTGCTGATATACGCCGGCTGCCCCCTCGCGGGAGTACGGCAAGAAGCAGATGCGCGGGGAGCTGGCTCATTCTATAATCGGGGATGCCGGTCCTGCGTCCTGCCCGGCCCGCATAACTCCGTCGAGCATGCTCGCACATCGCACCTCGGCGCCACACGTCGGACCATCGCCCCCCTGCACTCCCGCCGCGATCGCCGAGTGGGGACGCCGATGCAACAATGACTGGCACCGCGCCTAAACCGTCCGACGGGTGCCGGAACATTGTCGAAGAGCGTTTGTGCGTTGCGGCTTTCTCGCACCTCTGCAGTCGCTGCGTGTCAGCAGACGTCAGTCGCGCTCCGGTCCTGGCTCGAGCTCGCCGCCGCCGCTCGTGGAGAATCCGAACTTCGGGGTGGTCAGCCACCCGCCCGTCGTTGTCCGTGGTGGATTTGGCTTCTGCGTCTTGGCGCTCTTGCGGGTCTCCGTCGCGGGCGACGGGGCTGTCGCCTCGGTTACGTCCTTCTTGCCTTTTTCATTTGGGCGTTTCATGGTTCCTCTGTGTGTGGCGTATGCGGACATACGTGCACGAAGCGAGCCCCGTCTTCATGGTCCCGCACCTGACTTGCGGAATGCAGCGGCCCTAAGCGTCCCGAAAGCCGAAAGCGAGCTGATTTGCCGTTGGACCACCGCGCATCAACCCATTCGCCAATAGGCGAGCAGCGCAAGCAGCAGGATGAATAGCGTACCAGCCGCGTATTGCCAGCGCGTGGGTTTGTCGACCCCTGGCTTCAGGTCGCGGTCGTCATCGGGCTGCCCCATCATGCCGTCGCGATCCAGAGCACGTCCCGCGTGGCGGTTCTACCGCACACTCGGTGACGGAGTTTACGCTCGACGCGCCGACGGAGAACTGCGGCGAAGGAGAACCGTGCGGATACCATGGCGTGAATGTACAGCAGGCAACGTGCTAACGCCCGAAACAACGAAACCGTGCTGAGCTACCTCATTCGGGAGCACCACTCGCAGCCGAGCTGGCTTACGCTGCGCATGCATGCAATCTCCCGCAACTGACTGCGATGCGCAGCCTTGACCACCACTCAACGTCGGAGAGTCCATGAAGCGAGTCACGGGAATTGGCGGCATCTTCTTCAAGGCCAGCGACGCACTGGCACTAGAGGCCTGGTACAAGCGCCATCTTGGCATCGACGTCCAACCATGGGGTGGCGCGGCCTTCACCTGGACGCACGCTGAAGGGAAACCGCTTGCCGGAACAACCGCCTGGCTCATTGCGCCGGCAGAGAGCAACCAGTTTGCCCCCAGCTCCTCCTCTTTCATGGTGAACTACCGGGTCGAGGATGTTACCGCCCTGGTCAGAGTCCTACGCGAGGAAGGCTGCACCGTGCTCGAGAAGATCGACGAGTCCGACTACGGTACGTTCGCCTGGGTTATCGATCCGGAAGGAAACAAGGTGGAGCTCTGGCAACCGCCCGCCGGCCAATGATCGGGGTGTCCTGCCTCGCTCAGCGTGTTCACGCGACGGACTCGCTGAGATAGCTTTCGTCATGATCGTCCACTCAGTGCTCACCTGCCCCGCGTGCGGTCATGCCGAGGAACTGGCGATGCCGACCGACGCCTGCCTGTTCTTTCACGAGTGTGCCGCGTGTCACGTGCGGTTGCGGCCCAATGCCGGGGACTGCTGCGTGTTCTGCTCCTTCGGTTCCGTCCAGTGTCCACCGATACAGTCACGCACCGGATGCTGTGCCGAGGATGCTGACCAAACGCAGGCAACGGATCTCGGCGCGCCCATCGGCGTGCAGCAGCGTGCGACGCAGCCGAGCGCATAGTCGAGGAATGAACAAACTGGCGCGCTGCCTCTGACTCGTGCGGACGACCGAGGTCGCTTACAGCAGCGTCGGATTCCGTCGCCAGAGCGAGTAGTTGAGCACCGACGCGAATGACACCCAGGCGAGGTACGGGAGCAGGAGCAGTGCGGCCGCGGTGCGCACCTGGCCAAATGCCACCATCGTCGCCGCGATGCTGAGCGCCAGCAGCAGTACTTCTGCGAAGGCCAGTCCTCCGCGATGCCATGCGAAGAACAGCCAGCTCCACAGGGCATTGAGCACGAGTTGCATGCAGAAGAGAGCGAGTGCCGTCTGTGCCCCCGACCAGCCGCGCTCGCGCCAGACGGTCCAGGCACCAGTGCCCATCAGGACGAACAGCGTGGTCCACACCGGCCCGAACACCCAGCCCGGCGGTGACCAGGACGGGCGGTCGAGCGCAGCGTAGAACGTTCGCGCTTGCGCCGCTGCAACGGCCCCGACTGCGCCGGTGCAGAGACAGAGCGCGATCCAGGCAGCGAGCGCGACGAGATGAAGGTCGTGTTTCATGGGTGCTTGCCCAATCGCTCCGGCACGGTCGCCCGTTCGTCCTTGCGATGGATGACCGCATCGAGGTACTGGAGCCACCGTGCTCCAGCGCCTCGCACGGTAAACGCTACTTGGGGGTGACGCGAAACAGCCCGCCCGGATTCGCATCCTCGATCATCCACACCGCGCCGTCCGGCGCGACGGCCACGTCGCGAACGCGGTGACCCACGGTCCAGCGCTCGGCCGCCGTCGCACCGCCCTTGCCATCGAAGGTGATGCGATTGAGCGTCAGCGTCGCCATGCCGCCCATGAGCGCCGATCCCTTCCACTGTGGGAACATCGCGCCGTGGTAGAACGTGATGCTGCCAGGTGCGATGATCGGCGTCCAGTAGATCACGGGCTTGGTGAGATCGGGGCGTGTGTCGTGGCTGGGGATCGCCACGCCATCATAGTTGATGCCGTACGATACAAGCGGCCACCCATAGTTCTTGCCCGGCTCGATGAGGTTCAGCTCGTCACCGCCACGCGGTCCGTGCTCGACCTCCCACAACCGACCGTCGGGCGCAAATGCAAGACCGTATGGCGTACGAAAACCGGTGGCCCACGTCTCCGCCGGCGTGAGGTTCGGGCCGGGAAACGTATACGTGGAGACGACGTCGGCGGTCATCGCCATCTCCGTATTCTTCGAGGGATTGATGATGGACAGCGTCGGCGTGCCGATCTTGCCCGCCTGCGGATTGCCCGGCGCTGGCTTGCCGTCGAGGGTCAGGCGCAGAATCTTGCCGAGTGGCGAGTTCGGATCCTGCACGGGGGTGAAGCGCTGACGATCGCCAACGGTGAGGTAGAGGTACCGCTTGTCGGGCGAGAAGGCGACGGCGGCGCCGAACTGGCCGCCCTTCCCGCGCGCTCCATCACGCCAGATGACGTGAAGCCCGTCGAGACTCGCGGAGCCAGTGCCGAGCGTGAGGCTCGCGCGCGCGAGCGCCAGGCTCGATCCCCCGTCGCCAGGCTCCGAGTACGTCAGGTAGACGTTGTGGTCCGTCGCATAGTTGGGCGACAGGTAGACACCGAGCATGCCACCCTGGCCCTGGGACAGCACGGCCGGTGCGTTTGCGACGGGCGTCTTGACGCCTTGCTGCGTGACGAGCCAGACGGGACCGACCTTCTCCGTGACCAGCATGCGCCCATCGGGGAGGAACGCGATACGCCACGGAAGGTTGAACGTCGTCACCGGGCTGACCGTGAACGGCAGGCTCGGCTCCGCCGGCTTGGATCCCACATTCACCTGCGCCTGGACCGCTGTGGATACGACCGTGAGGAACAGGGCAACAGTTGCGACCACCTTCATTGGATTCCCTCCATGAGTTTCTTCGGCGCTCCAGAAAATGGAGCGGACCACGCGGCGCGACCCCAGCATCGGCGGCGCTCGTCGTGACCGCGACGTGATTGGCGATTCACGTGACGGTGCGAGTGAGTATCCGGCTCGAGTCATCTGCCTGGACGCCGCTGTAAGTTATCGACGTTTCACCACGGTGGGCGCACGTCGCATATTATGCGTTCCCCGAGCGTTTCGTTGAGCATGATCGCGCGCGCCAGCATCGCGCGGAGATGCCACCGATCCGGGATTGCGCGTTCTTCCACGACGCATGTAATTCTGTCCAGGTATCGACTCTCGGCCTTGGAGTCAGGTCCATGAAATCGCTCAGCCGCATTGGTGTCGTCGGTCTGATTGCGCTCATTGGCGCATGGTTGTTCGCCTGGCTCGTGCTGCCGTGGGCTCCGCTCGCGTGGATGTTGATGCGGAGCTCCCTCGGAGCAGATGGCCAGCTCGCATCATACGGCGTTGGCTATGGGCGGTCAGCCTGGCTCATCATCTACGTTCCGCCGCTCCTCCTCGCGTTGGTGTGGGTGTATGCCCGGCGAGCATCGCGCGGACCAGTGCGGTGATAGCGACGACACACCGCACGAACTCGCTGCTCCTTGTCGCGCTCATCGGCCTTTTCGTCACGCTTGGCGCGTGCGGATCGCACGATGCCCCAGTGATTCGCGACAGCGGGGATGCGATCTCGCGGACGAAGGAGGGGGACGCGATCACGCGCGCGAAGGCGGCGTCCGCGCGCGGTGAGCGCGTCCCAGGCGTGGCCGAGCTCGACACCAGCCCGAAACCGGGAGAGGGCCTGCCATATCCCGGCACATGGGCGCCCAGGAGCACGTACCGGGATTCGCTGTTCACCATCGAGCGGCCCGCGTCGTCAACGGTCGAGTCGCGCGCAGCGGACGCTGCGTACGGTCGTCCGTCTCGCGACGTAATCATCACGCGATTGCCCGACTGCAAGTGGTACTGCGCGGTGACGATCGACCTCTGGCGCGACATATCAGGAGGCGGCGTGCCGGCGGTGGTTCGGG
>JBBQFW010000257.1:0-5791 GCA_038322445.1 Gemmatimonadales bacterium | reverse complement strand
CAAGGACGCCGATCCCAGGCGCATGAAGCACATGGAGGCCATCGTGCTGTCGATGACGAAGGCCGAGCGAAAGAAGCCGGAGCTGATGAACGGGTCGCGGCGCGCGCGCGTGTCGAAGGGAAGCGGCCGCCCCATCAGCGATGTCAACCGCCTCCTCGAGCAGTTCCGCGAGATGCAGAAGATGATGAAAAAGGTCGCGGGCGGTGGGCAGGGCGGGGGCGGCAAGATGCGCATGCCGCCGGGTATGTTTGGCGGCCTGCGGTAGTTATCTTTATTGGCTGCCCAGGGTTAGCGGTCCGCTGTTGGTCCGCTGTTGGTCAGTTGTTGTCCCGTCAGACTGTCGGACAGTCCGACTGTCAGACTTGCTTCTATGGGTGCGGTCCGGAAACGCCGGATACGCGATGAGCCCAGGTAGTTCCACTCAGGAGAGCTGAAAACAATGGCCGTCAAGATTCGTCTTCGCCGGGTTGGTCGCAAAAAGGCCCCCATGTACCGCATCGTCGTCGCCGACTCGAAGAGCCCGCGCGATGGCAAGTTCATCGAGATTGTCGGCCAGTATCAGCCCCGCACGGGCGACAAGGCGATCAACCTCGACGCCGCCCGCGTGAACTACTGGCTCAACGTTGGCGCGCAGCCCACGGACACCGTCCGCTCGCTGCTCCGCAAGGCCGGACTCCTGAAGGAACGCCACGAAACGCGCCTCGCCTCCAAGCTGAAGGCGAACGCGGTGCCCCTCGGCGAGAAGGCCGAAGAGGCGTAACGCCAGACTGCGATGACAACGCCCGCGTTCATCATCGTCGGGCGGGTCCGCAAGGCACACGGCATTCGCGGCGAGGTCGTCGTGGAAGCCATCACCGATGCGCCGGACGCGGTCTTCGCGCCCGGCCGTCGTGTTTTTGCGGGCACCGCATCCGGCGACATCTCCCCGGCGCGACAGGAGTTGCACATCCGCTCAATGCGGCCGTTCAACGAAGGCATGCTCGTGGGCTTCGACGAAGTGCCCGAGCGCAACGCGGCCGAGCTGTGGCGCGGCCGTTATCTGCTGCTGCCTGCGGATGAAGTGCCCGCACCGGCGGACGACGAGGTCTTCCTGCACGACCTCATCGGGATGCGCGTGGATCTCGCGTCCGGCGAGGTCGTGGGAATGGTGGAAGAGTTGTATGAGCTGCCACAGGGGCTCGCCCTCGACGTGCGGCGCGCCGAGCCGCGCGACGCCGAGACCGTGCTGCTCCTGTATGATGACCACACCATCGCGTCCGTCGACAAGGAGGCGCGCGTCATCGTGGTGACACCGCCAGAGGGTCTGCTGGAGTGATCATCAACGTCGTCACGATTTTTCCGCCGTTCTTCGAGGCGCCGCTGGGGCTGAGCATTCCTGCGCGCGCGGCAGCGGCTGGCTCCGTGACGTTCAATGTGGCGGACCTGCGCAACTACACGCACGATCGGCATCGGACGGTGGACGACACGCCGTACGGCGGCGGCCCCGGCATGGTGATGAAGCCCGCGCCGTTCTTCGAGGCCGTGGAGGCGCTCGGTGCCACCTCGCCGATCGTGCTCATGAGCGCGCGGGGGCGTCGCTTCACGCAGGCCGATGCGGTGCGCTTTGCCTCCGGGGATCAGCTCACGATCCTTTGCGGTCATTACAAGGATGTGGACCAGCGCGTCGCCGATCACCTGGCGACCGAGGAATTGTCGCTCGGCGACTTCGTGCTGAGTGGCGGGGAGCCCGCCGCGCTCGCGGTCATCGATGCCACGGTGCGCCTGCTGCCAGGCGCCATGAGCGACCCGGAGAGCGCGTACGGTGATTCGTTCTGGGAGCGCGGGCTATCGGCGCCATCGTACACGCGGCCTCCGGAATACCGCGGATACACCGTGCCGGACATCCTCCTCAGTGGTGATCACGCGAAGATCGCGCAGTGGCGGCAACAGCAGGCGGATCGCCTCACCGACGAACGACGTCGACCGACGTAGCGTAAGGGGCAGCGCATGTTACGCTCCCTTTGCGCTCCGACACGTTGACAAGATGCGGACGAATGCGAAACGCAGTACATCATTGCGCCGCCGGACCAGCGGGCGGAGGTAGAGCTGCTGTTCGACCGGGCGGAGGAGCATTGAACTCAGTCGGACGGTCGGACTGTCTGACAGGGGGCCGGAACTGACAAGGCCGTGGTCAATGGGTTGGGCGTCCCACTGGACTCCACGCCGCTTGCCCGCTAAGTTGCCAAGTCTATTCCAGTTACGTCCCGAACCAGTCGTCTCATGCATGTCTTCATCGAAACCCAGAAAGAGTGGCTCCGCGATCTCCCAGCGTTCCGCGCCGGTGACACCGTTCGCGTGAATGTGCGAGTGAAGGAAGGGGAGAAGGAGCGCATCCAGGCATTCGAGGGAGTGTGCATTGCGCGCCGTGGCGTTGGCGTCAGCCAGACGTTCACCGTCCGCAAGATCTCCAACGGTGTCGGCGTTGAGCGCATCTTTCCGCTGCACAGCCCGATGCTCGCCGACGTTGTCGTCGTCCGTCGCGGTCGCGTGCGTCGTGCCAAGCTGTATTACCTGCGCAGCCTCACGGGCAAGGCAACCCGGATCAAGGAAATGAAGGTCAGAACCCCACAGGCCGCCGCGAAGTAGCTCGCCTCGGCGCCGCTGCATGCGCAAGTGGAGCGCGATCGAGCGCGACCTGCGCAGCAGCAAGGGGCCTTTGCTGGCTGGTGTCGATGAGGTTGGACGGGGCCCGCTTGCGGGCCCCGTCGTCGCATGCGCGGTCATCATGCCCAGCGACGCCAGGGCCATTCGCGGCGTTGATGACTCGAAAGTGCTGCGGGCGGGTGAACGCGACACGCTGGCGGCGCGGATTCGCGAACGCTCGCTCGCCCTTTCCATCGGGGCAGCGAGCGTGCGCGAGGTGGACCGCTACAATATTTACCACGCCTCGGTACTGGCGATTCGCCGCGCGATCACGCGGCTGTCCGTCACGCCGAATCATGTCGTCATAGACGGACTGATGATCCGCACGCTGGGCATCGAGCACACGGCGGTCGTGGGCGGAGACGCGCGGTGCCATTCGATCGCCTGCGCCTCGATCATCGCGAAGGTCACGCGCGACCGCCTCATGCATGCGCTGTCCCAGCGGCATCCGCACTATCACTGGGAGACGAACATGGGGTATGGCACCCGTGATCATCGCGCGGGACTCCATTCCCACGGGCTGACGCCGCATCATCGCCGTTCGTTCGCGCCGGTGAGCCAGTTGTCGCTTGCGCTGTCTTTTGCACCGGAGGACGAGGCGCCGGCGCTTGCGGACGCCCTCTTCGATGTGCTCGACGAAGGTTCACTCCTCGCATCGGAGCTTGCGTGACGACAGAGCAGACGTCCGTCTTTCGCCCCGGCCTGTTCGACGGCCAGGTGGCGCTCATCACCGGCGGCGGCAGCGGGATCGGACGGGGCATCGCCGACCTGCTGGCGGCGCTCGGCGCACATGTCGTCCTCGCCAGCCGGAAGATCGAGCGGGTTGAAGCGGCAGCGGCCGAGATCGTGGCGGTGGGCGGGAAGGCGAGCGCGAAGGCGGTGGACGTGCGCGACACGAATCTCGTCCGCACGATGGTCGCGGAGGTGTCGGCGTCGCTGGGCCGCATCGACCTGCTGGTCAACAACGCCGCGGGCAATTTCTACGCACCCTCGGAGACCTTGTCCGAGAATGCGTGGAAGAGCGTCATCGAGATCGACCTGTATGGCACCTTCTTCTGCTCGCAGGCGGTGCTCCCGGTGATGAAGGCGCAGGGGGGCGGGTCGATCGTGAACATCTCGATGACGCTGCACTACCGTGGGTGGCCCTTGATGGCGCATGCGACCGCGGCGAAGGCGGGCATCGATGCGTTGACCAGGACGCTGTCGCTCGAATGGGCGAAGTATCGCGTACGGATGAACTCCGTTGCGCCGGGACCCATTCCGACGGAAGGGGTGCGGAAGGCGTTCACGCCGCCGCCGTCGGCCGATGGGGTGGTGGACGTGTTCGCGATGCAGAAGGCGATGGACGGCTATGCGAAGACGATGATCCCGCTCCAGCGGTGGGGCGAGCCGGCGGACATCGCGAACATGGTGGCGTTCCTGGCGTCGCCGGGCGGCGCATGGATCACGGGTGCGATCATGGTGGTGGACGGTGGCGAGTGGTTGGCGAAACCCACCTCGTCGCCCTGAGAAACTGAAAGCCACTCGGTCGAGCATGCTGGCGTTTGCCCCCTCCAAAAAAAATCGCTGGCTGCATGTGACCATCCTGTGCCTGGCAGGGTGAGCCCTTTAGGCGCCGTCTTTCGCAGCGCCGGATGCGTCGCGCGTGGCCGTGGGTGCTGTGGGGCCTTCCAGTTTCGCGTGCGCGGTTGGGCACTCATCACGCGGTTCGCGTATTGAGCATCACGACCGGCGTTGCGGGGCCGGGTGGTGTTCATGCGGACTCTCTACCTTTCAGGAGCAATACCTATGTCAACGCCTCGACCTGGCGTAATCCGGGCCTACCTTCGCTTCGGATTGCTTGCAATCCTTACGCTATGCGTGCCGTCCCTTGCGTCGGCACAAGCTGGCACGGGCACACTCACCGGGCGAGTCATCGACCGACAGTCGCAGCAGCCCCTGGTGAGCGCGCAAGTTCGCATCGTTGGAACGCAGCGCGGGACGCAAACCGACCAGACCGGGACGTATAGGATCACAGGAGTTCCGGCGGGTACCATTTCGCTCGTCGCGCAGCGGATCGGCTACGGACAGCAGCCACGCAGCGTCGTGATCACCTCGGGTGGAACGACGACCGCGGACTTCGCGCTGGCGATCTCGGCCACGCAGCTCGACCAGGTCGTAGTCACCGCGACGGGTGAAACGCAGCGCAAGCGGGAAACGGGCAATTCCACCGCGACGATCGATCCGACGTCGCTGCCGCTCGCGGCCACGACCAATTTTTCCGATGTCCTGGCGGCGCGTGCCCCCGGCGTATCGGTCACCACGTCTGGCGGTACGGTCGGCGGCGGATCACGCATCCGCATCCGTGGCTCCAACAGCGTGTCGCTGTCGAACGATCCGTTGCTCATCGTTGACGGCATTCGCATCGACAACAGCGCGAACTCGAGCTCCATCGGCGTGGGTGGCCAGCAGCCGTCGCGCTTCAATGACATCAACCCGGACGAGATCGAGAACATCGAGATCATCAAGGGACCCGCTGCTGCGGCGCTCTATGGCACCGCGGCAGCCAATGGCGTCATCCAGATCACTACGAAGAAGGGGCGCTCCGGCAAGACACGCTGGGAGCTCACGAGCGAAGCCGGCGGATCGCGGGACATCAACACCTATCCCGCGAACTTCCTGGCATTCGGGAAGCGCACGAACGGGACGTTCACGTCGAACTGCAACATCGACCTGAAGGCGCGCGGAACGTGCACCGTCGATTCGGTGGTCACCAACAGCCCGTTGCTCAACTCCAACCCGCTGCGCGATGGCAACCGGCGCCTGCTCGGGCTGAGTGCGTCCGGGGGCGGAGATGCGGCCACCTATTTTCTGTCGGGTGAGTACAATCAGGAACAGGGTGTGTACGACATCAATCATTCGCGCCAGTTCAACCTCCGCACGAATGTTCGTGCGCAGTTGGCGAAGACCCTGGACGCCGCAGTGTCCGTCGGCTACACCAGCAGCGACCTGCGCCTGCCCCAGAACGACAATAACATCCTGGGCGCACTCTCCTCCGCGCTCCTCGGCCTCGCATACGACTGCAGCCCGAAAAACTCGTACCCGTCTCTCTGCGGCACGGATACCACGA
>JBBQFW010000256.1:0-5852 GCA_038322445.1 Gemmatimonadales bacterium | reverse complement strand
GAGCGCCGCCACGGCGGCTCCCTGTTCCGCCAGCATCTCGACGCACGCGCGACCAATCCCACTCGCAGCGCCCGTCACGAGGGCGATCTTGCCCTGCAGGGGGCGTCGCGCACCCGCCGCACGCAACTTTGCCTGCTCGAGCTCCCAGTACTCCACGTCGAAGAGGTCCTTCTCCGGAAGCGCCGTCCAGCCGCCCAACGCCTCCGCCCACTGGATGGCCCGGACGGTGTGTCGCGCGATGTCGGTGATGATGTCGGCGTCGCCCACCGTGCCGCCGAACGCCACGGTGCCCGCATCGGGCCACACGGCCCATCGCGGCGCGGCGTCGAGGCAGGTCAGCCCTCCGGGATCGTTCCGCGCGAAGTACGTGCGATACCGGTCCGCATACGCCGCGACATCCGCGGCGTGCGCCGCCGCATCCCGCGAGAGCACGACCGGCACCAGCTTCGTCCGGATGGTATGATCGGGCGTCAGCGCGCCGCGGGAGGCGACGTCGGCAACGGTGGGAAGCCCCGCAAATCCACGCGCCTCCGGTGTGGCGGACAGTCGAGCGATCATCGGTGCGCCCCGCACGTGCGAGACGATTCGCCGCAGCGCGGCCAGCGACTGCGTGTGCGCGGAGACTTGCTCTGCCACGTTCGAGACTGCGGGTGCCGTCCACGCGCCCTCGCGGACGAGATACTCCTCGGCCACGGAGACCAGGCGAATCATGCGTTCGTAGCTCGTCCGCGCATCGTCCCCCCACGTGAACACGCCGTGGTGCAGCAGGACCATCCCGTCGTATTGCGACCACTCGATGTCGCGCGTGAGCTCGCGAACAGCGCGCGCCAGTACGAACCCCGGCATCACGTAGGGGACCACCAGCACGCGCTCTCCGAGCAGGGCGGCTATGCGCTCGGGCCCGTCGGGCGTGTTCGTGATGGCGACGACGGCATCCGCATGCGTGTGATCCACGAACGCGTACGGGATGATCGCGTGCAGGATGGCCTCGACGGACGGCGTCGGGGCGCTGGCGTCCGTCATCCCGGCGCGCTGCGCCTGCACCATCGCCACGTCCGTCAACTGCGGAAGGTCGGCCATCCGCTCGAGCAGGTCGAGCCGCACGGGTGCGAAGCCACGCTCTTCAATCGAGGCGAGGTCCCAGCCGCTGCCCTTCACGAAGAGCACGGGCTCGCGCTCACCGAAGAGGTCCGTGACTTCGGACTTGACCGATGTATTCCCACCGCCGTGCAGCACGAGGGCGGGTTCGCGGCCGAGGAGGCGGGAGGTATACACACGGAGCTTCAGGCGGTCGCCACCGCAGGCAGTCGCGTCGGCGTCGTTCCAGAGAGAGTCCATCGATGACTGGTTCCGGCTTCTGGTGGGTAGAGTGACGACTACTGCGGGTCGGACGCGGCGGCCTCCGCATCGCTCCAGCCCTTGACCGCGCGGCGCGCCCGGAAGCCCGCAAACTGAAGCCAGGCCGGCACGCTCACGATGATGACTTCGAACAGCAGGAACCCCCACGTGCGCTTCTCGATGACCTGGAATATCACGCCATGCGCGAGCACGAGGGCCACGAACCAGTAGTTCCACTGCTGGATGCGCTTCCACCGCGTGGCACCAAGCTTACGCAGTGAAAGATCGTTCGAGATAGCGAGCAGGACGACGGCGATGACGACCGCCGCCAGGCCCATGTCGTTCGTCAGCCCGAACGGGTCGATGCGTGGCGTCGGCACGCGCGACGCACCCATCTCGCGAAACCAGTAGAGGTACCGGTGCTTCATGTGCACCTGCAGCCCAAACACGAAGTGCCCGAGCGCGAACACGGCGGCCCAGATGCCGAGATCACGGCGCAGGTCACTCGACGTTGGATGTCGGCGGCCGCGGAGGATCGCGTAAGGGCCCGTCACGAGCGTCGCGCCCATGAGGACGAGACCCACATAGGCGCTCGCGATGCTCCAGGTCTGGGCGCTGCCGTTGCCGGGCGCCAGCTGCAGCAGCGCGGCCATGCCAATCGCCGAGAGCAGCGCGATGGGCAGGTGGTGGCGCAGGATGCGCCGGGTCATTCGTCCGGAAGCCATGTCCTAGCTGTGCGGAATGTCGGCCTGACGCTCGCACAGCGCGACGATCGTCCGCCCGATCGGTAGCGGGACCCCTGCCGCGACCGCGCGTCCCTCCAGCAGGAGCCACCCGCGCTTCATCATCCGGCTGAGTGGATGATCGGAGGACGGAGGTGCAAGAATACCGTGGTATCCATCGCTGTGCTGTTCGCGGTTGGCACGCAGCTCGCGCGGTATCTCCGCGAGCCCCAGGAGCGCGTTGATCCGGCTCAGTCGCTTCACGCTGAAGCCCGCGGTGACGAGCTTCGCACGGAGCTCCTCGGGCTGATACTTGTGGAAGTCGAACTTGTGATCGTCGCGCGTGGGTGGGTACGATTGCGCGTTCGTGCGAACGAACAGCGTTCCGCCGGGCTTGAGCACCCGGTGCATTTCGGCGAGTGCCGTGACGTCGCCCCCGCCGAGTGGCAGGTGCTGGAGCACGTCGAGCGTGATGATGAGGTCTACGCTGGCGGTGGGCAGGGGAATGTTGAGTGCCGATGCATGCATGACGTCGAGGCCCGAGCCGCGCGCCGCCGCGACGCCGTCCATCGAGACATCGAGTCCGACCGCGCGCCAACCGGCACCGAGACGACGAAGCGCCCAGCGCATCGTCTGGCCCGATCCACAGCCGGCGTCCAGGAGCACGCCGTTCGCGGGGAGGGTAACGGGCGCGAGGAGCAGTCCTGCCACGTCGCGCATGCCGGCGTTCCACCACGACTCGCTCTCGAGGCGGCGCATGCGCTCGTAGTACTCCGGCTCGAAGATGCGGGGCGGGTCCGTCTCGGCAATACGGGACGAGGTCTCGCGGTCGGAGGAGGTGCTCAAGGAGTCGAAGGAGGAGGAGGTTACGTGCGCCAACGGGCGCGCAGTGGGCTGATCGTGCAAGTATACGCGCGGATGCGCAGAGGACGCCATGAGCCAAGAAGGCGGACAAGCAAGTCGGGATGCGCCGCCTTCCTCGTGAAGTACGAGGTGGTGGTCTTCCTCGACACGCGGTGCTGTGCGTCGAAGACCTTCATCATCCGAAGCTCCTTCGGCGCGCGATGTGCTCTAGGAGCCCATTGACCTGCGCCCCTCGACGCGGTGTGGCCGCCCTGGGTGCGCACCCGTACGAACGCGAACGAGATCGACGTGAACGCCAGCTCGATGGACAACAATCCGGGTCCGCTTCCGCGTGCTGGCGGCGATCCTTTCACCGGGCCCGGCGACGTGCGGGCCAAGGCACGCGCGATCGACTGGGCCGCAACACCGCTCGGTCCGGTCGAGGCATGGCCCGCGGCGCTCCGCGCCGCGGTGCGATTGATGCTCGACTCCCCGGTGGCGATGAGCCTCTGGTGTGGCCCGACGTACACGCTCATCTACAACGACGTCTATTCGCGCATCCTCGGCGCCACGCAGGCGTATGCACTCGGCCGATCGGGCGCCGAGGTGTGGGACGAACGCTGGCCCGCGCTCGAGCCGCAGTTTGCCCAGGTCCGCAATGGTGGCGATGCCATCTATTCGGACGCGGCGGAGCTCACGATGGAGCGTCTCGAGGGCGGCAAGGCCGAGGACGCCTGGTTCACCTATGCGCTGAGTGCGCTCACTGACGACGACGGGCGCTGCATCGCCGTTTACAACGTCGCTGTCGAAATCACGGAGAAGATCCGGGCCCGCAACGCACTCGCGGGCGAGCGCTCACGTCTCTTCGAGGCCTTCCAGCGCGTGCCCTCGTTTGTCAGTGTGGTAACGGGACTCGACCACGTCTTCGAGTACGCCAATGAGGCCTACTACGCGCTGGTCGGACGACGGGACATCATCGGTCGACCCGTGTGGGAGGCAATTCCCGACGCCTGCGGCCAGGGTTTCGAGACACTCCTTGATCAGGTGCGCGATACAGGTATGCCCGTTTCGGGGAGCGAGGTGCCGTTGCGCCTTGTGCGGACGCCGGGTGAGCCGCCGGAAGAGCGATTCGTCGATTTCGTCTATCAGGCCCTCAGCGATTCCAACGGGCAGTGCTGGGGCGTCATGGCCTACGGCACTGACGTCACCGAGCAGGTCCGCGCGCGTCGCGAAGTGGAGCGGCTTCTGGCCGAGAGCGAGCAGACGAATCAGCAGCTTCAGGACCAGACCGCCGAGCTGGAGGCACACACGGAGGAATTGCGGGCCGTGGCCGCCGAGCTCGAGGAGCGCACGGAGCAGGCGGAAGTCGAGCGTGCGCGTGCCACCGGCATCCTCGAGACGATGGCCGACGCCCACTTCGTGCTCGACGCCGACTTCCGCTTCGTGAGTGTCAATGCGACGACGGAGCGAATGTTGGTCCAGCGGCGGGATCAGTTGCTCGGTCGAAGCATCTGGGAAAAATTTCCGAACGCCGTTGGCGGTATCTTCGAGGAGTCGTATCGTCGTGTGGCGACGCAGGGCGTGGAGGTGCACTTCGTCGGCGAATGCAACGACGACCTCGTCGATCTCGTTCCCGAGGTCGACGCCTATCCCACGCCGTCGGGGGGTGTCGCTGTGTTCTGGCGCGATATCGCGCCGAGACTGCGTGCGGAAGCGGCGGTCCGCGTGAGCGAGCAGCGGCTGCGCGACGTCTTCGAGCAGGCGCCGCTCGCGGTGGCCGTCATGACCGGCCCGGATCACGTCTACAGTGCGGTGAGTCCGCGATACGCCGCATCGCCGGGGCTGGGTCGTGTGCTCATTGGGCGATCCGTGCGCGACGCTTTTCCGGAGATCGCTGGACAGGGATATATCGAAACCCTCGACCGCGTCTACGACACCGGTGTGCCCTATTCGGCGACAGAGCGGCTCGTGCCCCTGGCGCGCCCCGATGGCGTCATGGAGGACCGGTACTTCAACATCAGGTACCAGCCACTTCGCGACCCGGCCGGTGAGGTCTACGCGGTGGCGAGCGTGGCGTACGACGTCAGCGACCAGGTGCGGACGCGTCTGGACGTGGAGCGCGCGCGCATCGAAGCCGAGGCGGCCAATGCCGCGAAGAGCGAGTTCCTGTCGACGATGAGCCACGAGCTTCGGACGCCGCTCAATGCGATCAGCGGCTACATCGACCTGTTGATGATGGAGCTGCGTGGTCCACTCACCAGCGAGCAGCGATTGGACCTCGAACGGATCCGCCGCGCGAATCAGCATCTGACCGGGCTCGTCACGGACGTGCTGAACTTCGCACGCCTCGATGCCGGTCAGGTCGAGCTCGATGTCGCCGACGTGGATCTCGCGGACGTCGTCGGCGACGTCGAGGCGATCCTCCGTCCGCTGCTCGCGGCCAAGCACCAGACCTTCAGTCACGACGGCTGCATCTCGCCCGAGTCCGGAGAGCCGCGGCGACTGCGAGTCGACGGAGAGAAGCTGCGGCAGATCCTGGTGAACCTGCTGACGAACGCCGTGAAGTTCACGGCGCCGGAGGGGCGCGTGACGCTGGTGTGCGAAACGGATCCAGCGGTCAATGTGGTGCGCGTGCGCGTGTCGGACACGGGGCGGGGAATTCCCGCCGGACAGCTCGAGCGCATCTTCGAGCCGTTCGTGCAGGTCGACCGCCAGCGAACGCATGACAGCCAGCAGGGCGTGGGACTCGGCCTCGCGATCAGCCGCGATCTTGCTCGCGTGATGGGTGGCGAGCTGACGGCGGAGAGCGAGCCGGGCAAGGGCAGCACGTTTACACTGGTGCTGCCGTCCGCTCCGTAGCGTCAGGCGCACCGCAGGCGTTACGGTGATCGCAATTCCACCGTCTGGCGGTAGGTGATGCCGCAGCAGTCGTCGATCCCGTGCGACGTG
>JBBQFW010000255.1:0-5865 GCA_038322445.1 Gemmatimonadales bacterium | reverse complement strand
GCCGTTCTCCGGCCTCGTTGTCGCTGACGTGCTGCTCTATTCGCTGGCCCTGATGCTCGAGTTTCTCGCACTGATTGCCCTCCGACGCCGGGAGCCGACCCTGCGCGGTTCATTCCGCATACCGATCGGCACCGCGGGCGTCAGCGTTCTCGCGGCGCTTCCGCTCTGTGTCCTGGGACTCGTGATCGTGCTCAGCTTTCAGGATGGCGAAAACGGATTGCCCGCCCTTGCCGGGGCGGCCGTTGCGATCGGGGTCGGGCCCGTCGCATATGGCCTGGCGCAACGGCGAAGAACGCGATTGCGCTGACATTTGTCCATCGGGGCCGTGGCGGCGTGGAAAGGGCTCACGGTGCGGTCTGTGCTGGTCGATACTGATATCGCGGCCCAATTCCTACCCCACCTCCTGTCCGACCATTGCACGGGACCACTGCTCACGGAGCTTCTACACCGCCGACTCCAATGAGGCTCGCCACGAAAGAACGCTTCTGGCGTGAGAGCCGCCTGCGGCCCGCGACGTTCCTTGCTGCGCTCCTGCTGACGTTCGAGGCGGCGGTCGCGCTGGCGGGCTGGTATCGCGTTGGTCCCGCAGCCATCGGCCCGACGCATTTGGGCGTTCCGTATATCACCGCTCTGTGTTGCCTGTTCGTCGGGATCGCAATCGCTGCTCTCGCGGCGCAGCGTACGCGAGTGACGGTGATCGTTGCCGGTGTCACGCTCATACTCTCCGCGGGCACGCTGGTCCAGCACGTGATGAGCTGGGTGCCACGGATGGATGACCTGGCCTGGCACCTGGGCGCCGCTCGGGACGTCATGCGGGATGCGGTTGACCCCACGAAAATCGTCGCGATGCCCGTGGCGCCGAGTGCCGCGGCCGTGCTTGCCATTGTCTCCATCGCGCTCATCGCGATCAGTACGGGTCGAATGAGCCGTTCGCGCCTCGTACTGGGATCCTTCGGGGCGTTCGTCGCCACGCTCGGCGGTTTTATCGGGGTTTCCGGGGCGCTGGCCGGGGTACCCACGCAATACATCCTGGGCAACACGGCCACGATGTCGTCAGGGGGGGCCGTCGGTTTCCTCGTGATTGGCCTCGGCGTCCTCGCGGCGTCAGTGCTTACCGCCCGACGAGGGGACGTGTATACCGGCCGCATCGTCCCCGGCATCGCGGCGACCACGGTCGTGATCTCGGCGATCCTGATGTGGGAAGCGCTCGTCGAGCACGATCGCAGAACGCTGGACGCGGTGGTGCGTCATGAGGCCCTATCGATCGCGGCGGCGCTGGAACGCAGCGTGAACGACCGTGCGCGCGTCGTTGACCGCATGGTGCAGCGCCGGACTATTGCCGGTGGAGATTCCCCGGCGACGCAAAGCGTGTCGTCGTCGCAGGTCATACGGGATTTTCCGGGAGTGACCGCACTTTCCTGGCTCGACTCCAATGGCGTGATCTCATGGCAGATGGCCGAAGCCGCAACGAGCGACGAGGTCGTTGGCAAACAGTTCGCGCGTTCGGTCGCACAGCGAGAGCTCCTGCGCCACGCGCGCACCGTGGGACATGCGGTCATCTCCGCGCCGCAGATGCACACCGCCCGAAGCGCCACTGTGCTCGTGGCGGCGCCCGTGGCGCAGAACAGCGGCGCGCTGGATGGCTATCTGGTCGTCGAGGTCATTCCCGAACGGTTGATCGCGGAAATCCTGCCCGAGGATTTCGACCAGTTTTACGGATATGCGCTGCGGGACGGCGGTCTCATGCTCTCGGCGCATGCGAGCCACGAAGGACGTGCCGATGGCGCTGCTTCGGCAACGATCGGTGTCGTGGCGCGCGGGAGGCCGTGGCAACTCTCGGTCTATCCGGCGAACCGCACGATCGCGGAGAACTCCTCGCTGCTGCCAACGACCTTTCTCATCGCTGCGCTGATCTGCGCGGCGCTCGCGGCGCGCATCGTGTGGGCGGCGCAGGTGGCGGAAGAGCAATCCGTGAAGCTGGCGCAGACGGTTGACAGCCTCGACGCCGAAAACGAAGCGCGGCGACACGCCGAGGTCATTCGCGACGACAACGCTGGGCTGCTTCAGGTGCAGGCCGCGGAGCTCGCGATCCAGTATCGCGAACTCCAGAGCTCAACTGACGTGCTTGCCGCCCAGCGTGACGAGCTCGGCCACGCCCACGAATTCAGCGCTGCGCTCGTGCGATCGACCGTCGATGCCGTGGTTGCGTTCGACAACGAAGGCAGGGTTAACACATGGAACCCGGCGATGAGCGCGCTCACCGGATGGAACCACGAGGATCTCGGTGATGCGCACGTCGGGACCCTGTTGCCATTCCTCGGGCCGGAAGAGGAGCGGCGAATCATTCGCGAGGCGCTGGCGGGGCGCGCGACGACCCTGAACGCGATGCGCGCGGCGCATCGGCAGTTGGGGGATACGCTCTATCTCGACCTCACGGTGACGCCCATGCGTGCGCCCGATGGCACGGTCCTGGGCGGGCTGCTCGTCGCGCGCGATGTAACGGAGCAGCAACGCGTCGCGGACGTCATCCTGGCGAGCAAGGTTGCCGCCGAAGCGGCAAGCCAGGCGAAGAGCGACTTTCTCGCGCGCATGAGCCACGAGCTGCGGACGCCCCTCAATGCCGTCATCGGATTCACGAACGTCATCCTGCGGAATGCCGACAATTCTCTCGGCAAGGTGCAGCTGACCTATCTCGACCGAATTCGTGCCAACGGCAAGCACCTTCTCTCGCTGATCAATACGGTCCTCGACCTCACGAAGATCGAATCGGGAACCGAAACGGTCGAGATGTCCCCGACGTCGATCTCGATCCTGGTGCGCCAGACCGTGTCGGAGCTCGAGGTCAGCGCCACCACCGCCGATCTGAGCCTTTACGTCGTTTCCCCGCCAACAGCATACGCCACCACGGACCCCGCGAAGCTCAAGCAGGTGCTCATCAACCTCGTGGGGAATGCGATGAAGTTCACGCCGCGCGAAGGCGACATCGTGGTGCGAGTCCACGCCGATGAGCGCACGGGACAGGCGCTCCGCATCGACGTCGAGGACACGGGCATCGGCGTGCCGGCGGACCGCCTGGAGGCGATCTTCGAGGCGTTCGAACAGGCCGACTCGCAGACGGCGCACGTCTACGGCGGCACCGGGCTCGGCCTCGCGATTTCGCGAAAGTTATGCGCCCTGATGGGTCATGACCTCAGCGCCGAGAGTACGCTGGGCAAGGGGTCGCGCTTCACGATCACGTTTCAGCCGAAGCCCTCCTGACCCTGCGAATCAGGGCGCGGGCCGCACGACGGTCCCGCCCTTCATCACGAAGTTGACGTCACGCACCGCGTGGATGTTCGCCACGGGATCACCACGTACGGCCACGAGGTCGGCCAGCAGGCCCGCACGAATGCTGCCGATCTGGTCGTCCATGTGCAGCAGATGGGCGTTCGTGCTCGTCGCGGCACGGAGGGTCTGCAGCGCCGGCAGGCCGTAGTCCACCATCAACTCCAGCTCGCGACCATTCTCGCCATGCGTGAACACGCCGACGTCGCTGCCGCTGCACATCGTGACGCCGGCGTCGATGGCGGCGCGGACGCTGGCGCGCTTCTCGGTGATGCGGGCCGGCTCGGCGTCGCCATGCTTCCATCCGCGATAGCGCAGGATGGCGTCGCCGGCGGCAATGGTGGGGCACAGGGCCACGTTGTGCTCCTTCATCAGCCGGAAAACCTCGGGGGTTCCGTTGTCGCCGTGCTCGATGGTCTCCACGCCAGCGAGCGTTGCGCGCCGCATGCCCTCGGCGGTGGAGGAGTGTGCGACGACCGCACGACCGGACGAGCGCGCGATGTCGACGATCAGCTGCAGTTCATCCTGCGTGAACGTGGGACGCGTTTCTCCGTTGGGACCCCATCGGTAGTCGGCGTACACCTTGATCCAGTCCGCGCCGTGTCCGATCTGATCGCGGACGACCTTGGTGAGGTTGGAACCGTCGGCCTCTTCCGCACCCTGCGGCAGGTCGACGTCACCCGTGTAGTGGGGGCCGTAACTCCCCGTGGCGACGATGGCGCGCGTGACGACGATCATGCGCGGTCCGGGAATGATGCCCTGCGCGATCGCGCGCTTGAGGCCCACGTCGGCGTAACCGGCGCCCTCGGTGCCGAGGTCGCGTACGGTGGTAAAGCCGGCCCGGAGGGTTTCGCGCGCGTGGTTGGTTGCGCGCGCCACACGGAGGGCGAGCGGCTCGCGCAGCACCTGGTCATCCCACGGCGTCTCGTTGTAGGGATGCAGCAGCAGGTGCGAATGCATCTCGATCAACCCGGGCATCAGGGTCGCATCGGGCAAATCGACGCGCCTGCTTCCGGCCGGGACGGCAAGGGAGGCCGATGGACCCGCGCTCACGATGCGGTCGCCGCGCACCAGCACGCTCCAGCCGTCGTGCATCGTCATCCCGTCGAACACGCGCGCCGGCCTGATGATCGTTGCCGTGGAGTCCTGGGCGCTCGGCGGATTGGCTTGCGCGTAAGCGGCGGAGGCGCTGAGGAGCGCAACGGTTGCGGTGAGAATGATGCGCATGCGTGGTGGGTGAGTGGAAACGCGCTGACCAGCGAGAAAGCGTACGATCAAATTGGGAGCCTTGTACCGCTGCGGGAAGGAGGAGATTCTTCCTGCACGCGCCGGCCTTCCACCCAACAGAGGAATTTTCCGTGAGACGTACATCGGACGAGATCGACTACGAGCTGATTGGCGGCGACCTGCAGGCCGTGATCGTGACACTCGATCCCGGCGAGACCGTGATTGCGGAGGCGGGCGCCATGATGTTCATGGAAGACGGCATCGAGATGAACACCACGCTCGACCCGAACAAGCAGGGTGGCGGCGTGATGGGCAAGCTCTTCGCCGGCGCGCGACGCGTGCTCTCGGGCGACACGTTCTTCGTGACGACCTTCATGAATGCCGACCGCATCCGGCGCCGCGTGGCGTTCTCGTCGCACTTTCCCGGCAAGATCCAGCCGGTGGACCTGCTGGAGTGGGGCGGGACGATCATCGCGCAGAAGGATTCGTTCCTCTGTGCGCCGAAGGGCACGCAGGTGGACATTGCCTTTACGCGCCGCATCGGCGCAGGCTTCTTTGGCGGCGAAGGGTTCATCCTCCAGCGCATTTCCGGCGATGGCGTCGCGGTGCTGCACGCATCGGGCGCGTTGTGGGAGACGACGCTCCAGCCGGGGGAGACGCTTCGCGTCGACACGGGCTGTATCGTCGCGATGGAATCGCAGGTGCACTACGACATCCAGATGGTGCCAGGGGTCAAGACGGCACTCTTCGGCGGGGAAGGCCTGTTCTTCGCGACGCTCTCGGGACCGGGACGCGTGATGCTGCAGACGATGCCGTTCTCGCGCCTGGCCGATCGCATCCTCGCCGCGGCACCGCGCGCCGGCGGACGACACCTTCAGGAGGGCGGCGGCTCGGCGCTCGGTATTGTCGGCGGTGCGGTACTCGGTGGGCTGCTCGGCAATAGAGACGGCTGAACTGAAAGTGTGACGGTCGGACAGTCGGACTGAATGACGGTGGAGCTCGGGCGCGAGCACTCGAGCGGTTGCAGGAGGACAGGGCCGCGGTTCCGCAGTCCTGTCCTCCTGTCTGACCGTCAGATTGTCCTTCTGTAAATGCCGCGCCTCACGGCGTGGCTTTTACGGGTGGCTTGTTCTTGAAGTCGCCCGCGCGGACGATCGTGAGCTTCGTTGGATCGAGGTACTTCTTCACCGCGGCGTTGACCTGTTCGGGCGTGAGCGCATTGATGGCTGCCTCGAACTTCGTGTCGTAGGCCATCGTGCGCCCCGCGAACTTGCGCGTAATGAGCGTGTTCACCAGCTCGGGATCGTTCGCGCG
>JBBQFW010000254.1:0-5875 GCA_038322445.1 Gemmatimonadales bacterium | reverse complement strand
GAGCAGGGGCACCCGCTCAAGCTAAGAGGGAACAGGCATTCGACCAATCCGGATTGCTGTTCCAGGCCGATGGGCTTGACTTTCAACATGTGAAACACGGGGCAATACGGGGCGAGCTCTTGCGTAGTGTGTGCTTCTGGCCTCCACCTTGGCCGCGCGAGGTGAACGGAGGTGCGGAGTGTTCTCGACCCGCCATACTACCCTCTTCAGTGATCCGTTCGCGGCACGTAGCTGAGGCGTAAACCAACTCAAATCCACAGACGGGCTTTGTGTTTCACGCTGCCACCGGAGTGACGCTGACAGGTTGGCAGGCATTCAGGGTCGTCGTCATTCGGTGCGCGCTGTACACTCGCGCCGCGGGTCTGCTGGTCGCGTGCGCTGTCACTGCGACGTGCGGCGATCTGGTGAGCAATCCCAACACGGTGACGGTCATCTTGCCGGCCGGCGCCGATCTCCTCGCGATCATCGAAGGAGTGGATGACGTCGCGGACCGCGTCGGGCCCACATTGAGTCCTCAAACGAATCAAGGCGAATCCGTCGGCAGTGTCCATCTGTCAGCGACGGCACGAATCCTGACACATTCAGCCCTACTCGTAGACTGTGAGGGTCAGATGGACAATGGATTGAAGGGACGCAGAGTCGCCATACTCGCCACCGATGGCGTGGAGCAGGTGGAGCTCGAGGAGCCAAGGCGCGCGCTCGATGCGGCCGGCGCGATTACGCATCTCATCGCGCCGAGGGGGGATTCCATCCAGGCGATGAATCACGACGAGAAAGGGGCGCACCTTCCCGTCGACCGGCTGCTTAGCCAGGTCCGGGCGAGCGAGTACGATGCGCTCCTGCTGCCGGGTGGCGTCGCCAATCCGGATCGACTGCGCACCGATGCCAGTGCGGTTCAGTTCGTTCGGGAGTTCATGCTTTCCGACCGGCCGGTGGCCGCGATCTGCCACGGGCCGTGGATGCTCGTGGAAGCTGGCGCCGTTGGAGGGCGCACACTCACGTCATGGCCCTCGCTCGCCACGGACATCCTGAACGCTGGCGGCGCGTGGGTCGACGAGGCGGTCCGTATCGACGACAAGCTGATCACGAGCCGCAAGCCGGAAGACCTGCCGCGCTTCTGCGCGGTGATCGTGAAGGAGTTCGCGCGCAGCCTCGATGACGCGCGGGTGGACTCGCTGGGCGAGCAGAGCTTTCCGGCCAGCGATCCACCGCCTGGTCCGAGCGCGATCGGTGGCGAGGGTGCGGCACGGACGTAAATCCGGGTAGAGCTTTGTGACGTAAAGCACTTGACAGTGGGGGCTTTCCAGGTAATCGTACGCTCATGACGCGCGTCCTGCCGCTACGGCCACCTGATTCGCCCGAGATGCACGCCCGGGCGATGGATAACCTGCGCTACATCCGCGAAACCATGGAGGCGGCCGCCACATTCACGGCCGTCTCCGGGTGGGGCATGGTCATGATTGGCGCTACCGCGCTCGGTGCGGCTTTCCTTTCGGCCGAAGTCGGAAGCCCCACGCGCTGGGTCTTCATCTGGCTCTGTGAAGCCTGCCTCTCCATGGCAATCTCGGTCTACACCATGGCGCTCAAGGCACGCGCGGCGCAGTTGCCGCTCTGGTCCGAGCCGGCGCGCAAAATGGTATTCAGTTTTGCGCCACCCATGATGGTCGGCGCGCTCCTCACCCTCCTGTTCCTCGAGCGCGACCTGATCGCGTTGCTGCCCGGGACCTGGATGCTCCTCTACGGCGTTGCGGTCATTGCCGCCGGCACATTTTCGGTGCGCATCGTACCCGTCATGGGCCTCGCTTTCATGATCGTTGGCACCGTCGCGCTCTTCGCCCCGCCGTCATGGTCCGCCATCACGATGGCCACCGGCTTCGGCGCCCTGCACCTGTTCTTCGGAACGCTGATCGCGCGGAGGCACGGTGGGTAAGCACGGAGCGGTACCACGCCGGCCCCGATCGGTTGAGACCGAGCGGTCGATCGGCTCGAAGGGGCTGCATTCAGTCGACGGAACGGAGCAGGGGAGCGACGCCGGCGGCGGCACCCTGGCCCTCGATCGCCTCATCCACGAGCGGCTGCGGCTGGGGATCGTGAGCGCCCTCGCCGTCAACGAATCATTGACGTTCAATGAGCTCAAGCGGCTCATGCAGACCACCGACGGCAACCTGAGTGTCCATGCGCGCAAGCTCGAGGATGCCGGCTATGTCACCTGCCGGAAGTCGTTCGAGGGGCGTGTGCCCCGCACCGAGTATCGCATTGCGGCGACGGGGCGCCTCGCCCTGGAGCGTTATCTTGACCACATGGAAGCGCTGATTCGCGCTACCCGGGAACGCTAGGACGCGGATACCGATGTCACGACATTCAGGAGCCCAGAGTCACCCCGCGTTCGTCGGACCCCATCTGGCCGTCATCATGGACGGCAACGGCCGCTGGGCCACTGCGCACGGGATGTCGCGCCCCGCGGGGCACGAAGCAGGACTGCGCACCGCGCGCGACATCGTCGAGGCCGCAGTGCGTCAGGGCGTCGGAACGCTGACCCTCTACGCCTTTTCCGCCGACAACTGGAAGCGTCCGTCACGCGAAGTCACGGCCCTCATGCGCCTCTTCCGCCGCGCGCTGCTCGGCGAAGCCAAGCGGTGCGTCAAGAACGGCGTACGACTCACGATCCTCGGGCGGCGCGATCGGCTGCCATCGTCCCTGCGCCACACCGTTGAAGAGGCGGAGTCACTGACCGTTGCGGGATCGCGCATGCACCTGCGTGTCGCCATCGACTACTCCTCGCGCGACGCGATGCTGCGCGCCGCGGCGGCGCTGCGCGGCGATCACGCCTCGCGCGAAGACTTCACCGAGCTTCTCGCACGTCTCGATCACGATCCGATGCCGGCCCGCGAGGTGGATCTCGTGATCCGCACCGGCGGCGAGCAGCGGCTCAGCGATTTCCTCCTCTGGGAGTGCGCCTACGCCGAGCTCCGGTTCGAGAAGAAGATGTGGCCGGAGTTCAACGCGGACGATCTCGCCGAGGCGCTCGCGGATTTCAGGAGCAGGAGCCGTCGCTTCGGATTGGCGCCGGAGCAGGTCGCCTCCTGACGGGCCTCGCACCATCAGTTGCGCATCAGCCGCACGTGACCTGATCCAGCCTCGATCTTGATCCGGCCTTTGCCGGAACCAATGGTTCCGTGCAACGCGTGCTCTTCGATTCGCGAGAGCTTCACGTCGAAGTCGCTGTCCACGCCGCCGCTGCCTGTTTCCACGTCGACGGAGGCGCTGGAAGAAGCCGGCATCCGAAGCGTGACGCCACCAGAACCGGCTTCAATGCTGACGTCCGTCGGCGAGGTAAGCAGTTCGAGATCCGCGCCCCCGCTGCCAGACTCCAGGTGGATGCGTGGTGACTTGACGGCGCTGAGGCGCACACCACCCGATCCGACATCTGCCGTGAGCTGCGAGACATCAACGTTACGGCCGCGCAGCGACCCCGAACCAATGTCCATCGTCAGGCTGCCACCGCGAACGCCGTCGAGCATCGTTCCGCCAGAGCCACAGTCAAGCGAGAGGTCGCCGGTGATGTCGGTGAGCTCCACACCCCCCGATCCCGCGTCCAGCTGCAGCGACCCGCGCACATGAGACACGCGCACGCGTGACGCCGAGACCGTCACGGACAGCTTTCCGTCGATGTTGTCGATGGTGGTTTCGCCGACGCCCTGCCGCAGGATGAGCGTCTTTCCCTGCGGCACGATGACGTGCAGGTCCGCGTGGGCATCGAGGCCGTCACCACGGCTGCTCACCTCGATACGCCGCCGATCTCCTCCGCCGTGCTGGTCGTCGCCCCATGTGCCGTCGTCCGCGATGTTGAAGTTCGTGCGGCCATTCCAGCTTGCGTCGGAGTAGACGATGCGGTTGTCGGGATAGCGGATGCGGAGCGCCATGCGTCCGCGAATCTGGCCCGTCTCCAGCTTCAGGCGGCTCGCGTCGCGCCCCACTTTCGTTACCTCGACCATCACGGTGCTTCCGCCGCCACCTTCCACGCGCAGCCGTCCCACCAGGTTGTAGATCGCCACGTCATTTCCCTCGAGCGTCACGCGTTCCGGCGACTGCGCGGAAAGGAGCGAAGATGCGAATACGATGCAGGCCAGTGCGGCAAAGCGCATGAGGAAATCCTGAGGTGGGGTGGATGGGTGCTGAGAGTCCTGTGGTTGCGACACCCGGTGTGACAGGGAGGTTTGAATACCCGACAAACGCGGCCGCGCAATAACCCGACAACCGCGGCAGGGCTGGACGAGAGGGACATGCGCGAACACCTTCGGCCACCGACCTTCTGGTGAACGATCAATGAGGCGCTGGGCGCTGGGTGATGGGCGTGGGGGGCTCTTCATGCTTGTCTTGGTTGCCGCTGCTGGCGTCTACGGCTTCTCCGAGGCCCGTTACCGCAAGCAGTACACGGCCGAAGGGTTTTCCGTCGCTTTCGTCGCCGACACTGCGGCTGTGGCGCGCGGGGGTCATCTCGCGAACTCTACCGTTGGCTGCGTCGACT
The DNA here is from genome assembly GCA_038322445.1 of Gemmatimonadales bacterium. GTDB lineage: Bacteria > Gemmatimonadota > Gemmatimonadetes > Gemmatimonadales > Gemmatimonadaceae > AG11. The sequence continues at coordinate 1,347 of JBBQFW010000254.1, read as the reverse complement.
GCCACGGCAAAAACCTCGGGGGCAAGGCCGTCTTCGACGTGCCCATCCTGGGGCGCGTGTATGGGCTGAATCTTACGGCGGGCAAGGGTGGCCTGGGTCCCACCTTGACCGACGCCAACTTCGAGCGCGCGATACGACACGGGATCGCTCCGTCGGGCCGCGCGCTGAAGGTGATGCCAGCGACGGAGTACGCCAACCTCACCGACGAGGATCCCGCGGCCATTGTGGCCTATGTGAAGAGCCGGCCGGCCGTGGACAACGAGACACTGGGCGTCATGGTGGGACCGCTTGGGCGAGCGCTGATGCTGGCTGGCAAGATGCCGATGCTCGCCGCCGAAGCGATCGACCATGGTCGCCGTCACGTCGTGTCGCTCTCACCGACGTCGGGTGTGGCGTACGGTGCGTACCTGGCGAGCGTGGGGTGCAAGGGCTGCCATGGTCCGTCGCTGGCCGGCGGCAAGATCACCACCGGCGATCCGGGCTGGCCCCCCGCGGCGAACTCACCCCCGCGGGCAACCTGAAGCAATGGACGGAGGACGATTTCTGCCGGGTGCTGCGTGAGGGCAAGCGTCCGAACGGCGTTCCAGTGAACGCCGCGATGCCGGTACGCCTGCTGAAGAACCTCACCGCCGACGAGATCCATTCGCTCTGGATGTATCTCGAGACGCTACCGGCTACGCCGACACCCGGTCAGCAGGTCGCCGAGCGTTAGCGCCTTGGCGGGCGGTCACTTGATGTCGGCGGGCACAGGCTCGGGCGCAAGCTGCAACTGTCCGTCGATGCTTCTGAATTCCGCTTCGAGTGCGTCCGCACGATAGGGCGACACGAGCGCGGCAAGCGTATCGGCAACGCTGCCATCCAGCACGCGGTAGACGAGCGCCACCTTCACACACGTCGTTGCTCCCTCGGGGCTGAAGCGCAGCAGCCCCACCGTATCCACCGGCGAGCCCGGCACGCTCCGCCATCCGATGACCGAATTCGTCACGAACTTCGTGGTCGTGGCGCTCCACTCGATGGTGTCGCCACTCGGCGTCGAGGCGCACCAGTGGGACCGACCATCGCCTGTGTCGCGGACGTCACGCAGCGCGCCGATGAACTTCGGGAAATTCTCGAAGTCGGCACAGAACGCGAACACCTGTTCCACCGGTCGTTCCACGACGAACGAGAACTGCTGCTCAGCCGACAGGACCCGCGTACCGAATCGCCTGAATGCCCTGGCCAGCGAGCGATGCGATGCAATCCCGACGAGGGCCATGCCCGCGAGCGTGAACCATGGTCGTCCAGCCGAACCGTCTCTCGGCCGCGCCCCCAGGATGAGACCGCCCCCGGCCGCAGCCAGCAGAAGCG
>JBBQFW010000253.1:0-5882 GCA_038322445.1 Gemmatimonadales bacterium | reverse complement strand
ACCAGCGGGCGTCCGACTCCGTCAGACGCAGAACCGGAAACGCATCGAGCGGAGGGCGGCGCTGGTGTGCCCCATCCATGGCCCTCGCTCGGAAGACCAACTGGCTCGACTCGCGAACGGAGAGCGAGTCTGCCCTGACTGTTATGCGGAGGCTCTCAATGACTAGCACCATGTCGGACCGCGTCGGAACCATGCACTTCGACTCGGACACCAATGCGGGACGAAAGCTCAAACGCGTCATCACGGGCGGAGCGATCCTCGTCGCGCTCCTTTTCCTGCTCCCGTCCACGTTCACCTACGTGAATCCGGGATACGTCGGCATCGTCATCCATCGCGCCGGCGGCGGCGTCGACCCCATTCCGCTCGGACCTGGAGTGCACGGCCGCATTCCCTTCGCCACGGGCATCGAAGAGTACCCGGTCTTCCTCAAGACGCTCGTGCTCACGAAGAACCCCACCGAAGGCTCGTCGCAGAACGACGAGATCAACGTCAACAGCGTCGAGGGCCAGCCGCTCTCACTCGACGTATCCCTGTCCTTCCAGATCGACCCCGCCCAGACGCCGAAGCTCTACACCACGTTCCGGACCGACATCGCCCAGATCACGCACGGCTACGTCAAGCAGACGATTCGCCAGGCGCTGCAGGAGATCGTCGGCACGGAGCCGGTAGCGGACGTCATCGGGCCAAAGAAGGCGGAAGCCACGAACCGCGTGCGCGCCCTCATCGCGCAGCGACTCCAGCCGTTGGGATTCGAGGTGAAGCAGTTCACGATCAATGAGCTGCGCGCACCACCACAGGTGATGGAGGCGATCAATCAGAAGAACGTGATGCAGCAGCAGGCGCTCACCGCGCAGAACGAGCTGCAGAAGAACACGTTCAATGCGCAGGGTGACTCGATCAAGGCGGCCGGCAGCGCGAAAGCCATCACCGCCCTCGCCGAGGCGCAGGCGCGCGCGAACACACTGCTGGCACAGAGCATCACACCAACGCTCGTGCAGTACGAGATCGCCAAGAAATGGGATGGAAAACTGCCGACCTACTCGGGCGGCGGAACACCGCTCATACAACTGCCAACCAAGCCTTGAATAGCGTACCTGGTACAGTGTACCTGGTACCAGGTATGGCATAACGGCCACGGGGATTAGTGGAAGGACCGATGCACGCCGAGGCCGTGTCCAAGAACTACGGACGCAGGCGACAAGGAGCTTTCGGCCACCGCGATGTCTCTACTGTTCCCCGGAGCCTGTGCCCGGTCATCGGTACACGGTACGCAGTACCTGGTACGCTCTTGACGTCTTCCTAGCGCAGTAGTTCGAACATGTAGGCGCAGAGTGCCGCGACGCCGGCGCCTGCAAACCACCCGCCGATGACGTCTGTCCCCCAGTGCCAGCCGAGCGCAACGCGGCTGGCACCGGTCGCAAGGCAGAGGGCCGTAACCGCGACGATTGCCACCGGCACCGGTATCAGGCCAGCGCGCACCAACATGTAGGCGCTCGTCCCCACGACGGCCGTGGCGTTCGTCGTGTGCCCACTCGGGAACGCCGCTTCCGTCTTGTTGCGCAGCAGCGCGAACTCCGGCCGTGGCCTGTGGTACACGAACTTCACGACGTGATGCATGATGATCCCGCCGAGCGACGCGCACGCGAGGGGAAGCACGATGTCGAGTGATGGACCGCCTCGCGTGGCGATCAACACCAGCGCCGTGATCGCACCGATCACCGGATGGACGAACTTTTCGCCGGTCAGCGTCGCAACGCCGGCAACGCGTCGCCATCGTTCGCGATGCCGGCCCGCGAAGGCCTCGAGGGCATCGTCGAGACGCCGCACGGCTTGGACACGCGTGGCGAGCGCCATGACCAGCAACCCCGCGGCGCCACCAGTCGCGATCGTGAAGAGCACCTGCATGCCGCGCCCGGTCAGTCGGCCGAACGCGGTATCCAGAGACGCAGGAGGTCGATGGCCTGCTGGCGCGAGATCGGCTTGTCGAGAATGGCGGCCGCGCCGGCAAGGCCCGGCCGCCCTTCGCTGCCGGCCACGCTGGTGATCACCACCGGCGTATCCTTCAGCTTATCGTCGGCCTTGAGGATGCGAAACACGTCGAACCCACTGATCTTGGGAAGCCGGAGGTCGAGGAAGATCAGGTCGGGGAGCAGGTCGCGCGCCATGCGCAACGCATCCACGCCGGAGTCGGCCTTGGCCACCCTGCAGCCTGCCTCCTCGAGATGCTGCCCGAGCAGCAGCGCCGTATCCTCGTCCTCGTCCACGACGAGCACGAGCGGAGCCTCCGCGTTCTCCGCGCGAACCTCCGGCGCGATCACGCTCGGGTCGGGAATCGCCGGGATGCTCGACAGGCTGCGTCGCGACGTGCGCGGCGCCGTACCGAGCCGGATCCGCATGGTGGTCCCAACGCCCTCGGCGCTCTCCACCTCGAGACGATGGCCCATCAATTCGCAGAGTGACCGCGAGATGGCGAGCCCCAGCCCCGTGCCGCCGAATCGGCGCGATGTCACCGACTCGGCTTGCTCGAAGACGTTGAAGATCGCATCGAGTCGGTCCTGCGGAATGCCGATGCCGGTATCGCGCACGAGGATCATTTGCGGGACGCCGAGTGGATCCGCCTCGATGGCGACGACGACTTCCCCGCGCTCCGTGAACTTCAGGGAATTGCCGATGAGGTTGATCAGCACCTGCTTCATGCGTGCGGAATCGGTCCCGATCGACCGGATGACATCGGGAATCTCGGCGCGCACGACCACAGGTCGGTCCTTCGCCTCACCCTCGAGCTCGTCGATCGTCTCGCGCACGAGCGTGTCGAGCATGACCGCCGAGAGGTCGAGCGTCATCCGGCCGGCCTCGATCTTCGACAGGTCCAGGATGTCGTTGATCAGTGCGAGGAGATGCCGCCCGTTCGTGGCGATACGATTGGCGAAGGAGAGTTGATCGTCGGACATGGTGCTCGGGCGATTCTTCCGCAGCACGTTCGCAAATCCGATGATCGAGTTGAGCGGAGTGCGGAGCTCGTGACTCATGCGTGCCAGGAAGTCGCTCTTGGCTCGGCTCGCCGACTCGGCGGCGTCGCGCGCAACGATCAGCTCGAACTCCGCATGCTTGCGCGCCGTGATGTCGCGGAAGTTCACGACGGCGCCGGTCACGCGCCCCTGCTCGACGACGGGCGACGCGACGTACTCCACCTGCATGTCACGCCCGTCCTTGCCCCACATCACCTCATCGCTCACCTCGCACGGAATGCCCTCCACCGCGGCACGATGAATCGGGCACTCCGCGGCAGGATAGGGTGAGCCATCCGGGCGGGAGTGATGCGTGAGCGCATGCAGCTCCCTGCCGATGAGCTCCTCGGGTGCAAAGCCGAGCATCTGCGACCCACGGCGGTTGACGAAGCTGATCACGCCGTGCGCATCGAGTCCGTAAATGCCCTCACCAGAGGCATCGAGCAGCTGGCGGATGTTTGTCTCGAGACGTTGCCGTTCCTCGTTGACGGCCCGACGGTCGGTGACGTCGCGCAGGGTTCCCATGGTACCAGTGATCCTGCCGTCGTCATCGTGGACGACATGTGTGCTCGCCTCCACCCAGCGATAGCCACCCGCCGTATTGAAGTAGCGCACCTCCACCATCGCCTGCTCGGCGCTGCCACGCGAGAGGGGTGCGATCGCGTCCAGCGCGATCGAACGGTCGGAGGGATGGACGTAGGACAGGTAGTGCGTGCCAAGGCTCGACGCGACCGGATTGCCGGTAAGCGTGGTCCACGCCTGATTGAGGAAGGTCCAGTGTCCCGCCGTGTCGGTGCGGAAGAACACGTCCTGGAGCTGCTCGATGACAGTGCGGTACTTCTCCTCGCTGAGGGCAAGGGCTTCTGCGGCGGACTCGCGCTCGGTGATGTCATGCACGAGCACCATGCGCGCCGCGCGGCCAAGGAACTCGAGCGGATACGAGTTGATCTCGACATTGAGCGTGCGCCCGGCCTTCGTGCGGTGCACCGAGCGCGAATTGTGGCTGCGCGAATCGCGCGTCTTCTCCAGCTGCGCATCCAGCGTCGCCTGTGCGGTGGGCGGCCGAATGTCGCGAATTGTCATCGTGAGGAATTCCTCACGCGTCCACCCATAGCTGCGCACCGCTGCCTCGTTGATCTCGAGAAAGCGGAGCGTTTCGCGGTCGTAAACCCAGGCGGGTTGCGGAGACAGCGCGAAGAGCGGACGGTACTGCTCGTCGATCGAAGTCGGCACTGCGGCGGAAGGTGCTGTTTCGTTGGCCATCGGTGGTATGCTGGACCTGCTTCCCACTATCTTGCGGGGTGACCACGTCTCGCGCGAGTGTGCACGCGCGCAAACTCTACTTCATGACCGAGGCGCCATGCCAGTCGTTCCCTTCGAGACACTGCCGGATTCCTCTCGCGTGTGGGTGTTTGGCGCCGATCAGCCGCTTGCGGACGAAGCTACCACGCAGCTGCTCAAGGAAGTGGATTTTTATCTCGCGGACTGGAAGGCCCACGGCGCGCCCCTGACGGTGGCGCGCGAATGGCGTGACGCGCGATTCCTGGTTGTCGCCGTGGATCAGGGCACGGCCGGCGCAACGGGCTGCTCGATCGACGGACTGTTCCGTCTGCTACAGGATGTGGAGAAAAAGGTTGGTGCAAACCTGGTGGGTGGCGGTCGCGTGTTCTACCGCGACGACCACGCCGCAGTCCAGGCTGTGCCACGGGCAGCGGTTGAAGGATTGGTGAACAGTGGCGCAGTCACCAAGGACACCGTGGTTTTCGATACCACGCTCACCGACCTCGGCACATGGCGCTCGTGCTTCGAGCGCCGCGCAAAGGACTCGTGGGTAAAGGAGTTGTTGCCGGCGTCGTGAGCGTTTTCGAGTTGGCAGGTAGAACAGCGTTGTCCACGAACAACGCTCTCGCCCACGCCGTCCGCCTCACGCCAGCCAAACATCCAGATTCTCCGCGACGAACGCGTCGTCGTTCAAAGCGGGATACGCCGCCGCAACGCGCGTGATGTCGTCGGCCTGACCAGCCGACAGGGTTTCATCGTGATCGAGGCACCAGGTGCCGGCCAGCAATCCCTGTCGGCGCAGCACTTCGTGAATACCGGGGATGCAACCCGCAAAGCCATTCGCCGCATCGAAGATCGCGCCATTCGCGTCTGTCACGGATGCGGCCTCGCGCAGCCAATCGCCCGGAATGTCCGCAGCACCGAGCGACTGCACGCGCTCCAGCAGTTGCACCGCGGTGCGCGTCCACACGGCCCACTGTCCCAGCAGCCCGCCTGCGATGCGGCGCGTGCCGGAACGGACGGGAAAGGGCGTCAGGAGATCCGTGACGATGTTGTCGTCATTGCCGGTGTAGAGCGCGATGTCATCCCGATCTGCATCGCCGATCGCCCGCATGACATCGAGCGTCTGGTACCGATTGAATGGCGCGATCTTGATCGCCCACACTTGCTCGATGTCCGCGAACGCGCGCCAGAACCCGTAGCTCAGGACGCGCCCGCCCACCGCCGGCTGCAGGTAGAACCCGAAGATCGGCATCACCTCGCCAACGGCACGGCAGTGTACGATGAGCTCACGCTCGGTGGCATGCGCGAGCGCGCCGAGTCCGAGCAGGGCGACGTCGTATCCGAGCGTGGCGGCCAGGCTCGCTTCCGTCACGGCTTGTCTCGTGTCGCCAATGACACCGGCTATGCGCACGAACGGTGACGTCGACTCCGTTCGCCAGGAGCGCGCTGTCTCTGCAGCGAGCTCCAGCACCGGTCGGTAGAGCCCATGCTGCGGCGAGCGAATAGCGAACTGGGTGGTGTGCACGCCGACGGCGATGCCGCCAGCGCCCGAATCGATGTAGTATCGCGTGAGCGCGCGCTGGTGCCGCT
>JBBQFW010000252.1:0-5903 GCA_038322445.1 Gemmatimonadales bacterium | reverse complement strand
CGTGGACTGAGGCCCCATCGGTTGCAGCTGCGGTACCAGCGCGCCCTGCTGCTGAATTCCAAGAGCGGCCCGTCATGCCGTTCCAGACGTGATCGGACACTGACGCGGCGAGCTGACCTGACTGTGAGCTCTGCCTTGATTTCTGTCTTCTGCTGCTACTTACTGGGACTGCCCGCTCGCCCGTTGCGCTTGTACGACGCCTCGCCAGCCTCGTCAGCCGACCGAGTCGGCGCGTTGTAGATTCCAGCATGGCCCTCGCCCTCGCCCGAAAGTATCGCCCCAGGACGTTTGCCGACGTCGCCGTCCAGTCCCATGTCGCGGCCACGCTCAAGGGCGCGATTGCCCGCAACCGCGTGGCGCACGGCTATCTCCTGTGCGGCCCACGCGGCGTGGGCAAGACCACGCTTGCGCGTGTGCTCGCTATGGCGCTCAACTGCGAGCGTCGGTTCGACCCGACCCTCGGCGGCGAACCGTGCGGCGCATGTGCCAGCTGCCAGCGGATCTGGAGCGGTGCCTCGTCGCTCGACGTCGTGGAGATCGACGCCGCGTCAAATCGTGGCGTGGATGACGCGCGGGAACTCCGCGAGCGGGCCATGTATGCTCCCTCCGGCGACGACCAGTACAAGGTCTATATCGTCGACGAGGCGCACATGCTCACGCGCGAAGCGTGGAACGCGCTCCTCAAGGTGCTCGAGGAGCCGCCACCGCGCGTGGTGTTCGTCTTCGCCACGACCGAGCCCCAGAAAATCGCGCAAGCGGCCGCACCGGTGCTGAGCCGGCTGCAGCGCTTCGATTTCAAGCGTATCGGACCGGCGGACATCCGCGCGCGCCTCGAGAAGGTCCTGGCAGCGGAGGGCATCACGGCGCACCCGGATGCGCTGGCCATGATTGCCCGCGCGGCCGACGGATCCATGCGCGATGCATTGTCCCTGACCGACCAGGTCCTCTCGATGGGGGATGGTGACGTCGCCCCCGAGCGGGTGCGCGACGCGCTCGGTCTGGTACCCGAGGACGAGTTCATCGCGCTGCTCGACCTGTTGAGCGAACGGCGCGCCGGCGATGTCTTCGCGTTCGTCGGACGGCTGGCCGACGCGGGTATCGACTTCGGACAGTTCCTCACGGGCTTCGCTGACATGGTGCGCGCGCAGCTCGCCGTGACCCTGGGTGGAACGGCACCCGAGACAAGCGAGCGGATGCGCGATGCCCTGCTGGCTCGGCGCGAGTCGTTTCAGGCGGGTGATCTCCTCCGCATGCTGTCGGCGTTGACGGAGCTCGAGCCGCGCTTCCGGAAGAGTGGGCAACAGCAGTTGCTCCTCGAGGCGCTCTTCGTCCGCTTCGCCCTGCTGGACAGGACCGTCTCCCTCGAAGCGGTCCTGCGTGGCCTCGGAGGTGGAGGGTCGGTGCCTGATGACCTTCCGGCGCCGCGGCAGGCGCCTGCGACCCCGCGCGCGCCGGAGCAGAAGGCCCACCCGTCCGACGCGCCGGCGACCGACTGGCGCGCCGTCGTGCGTGACGCTGACCGCACACCACCACAGCGTGCCGAGGCGGCGACGGCTCCCGCGACGCTTGCACCGGTGGCGCCACCCTCCGCTCCCCGTCCGCCGCAGTCCGGAATTCCCGACGTCAGCCAGCTCGCTGAACGCTGGGACGAACTCGTCGCGGCCATGCGCATGACGGGCAACAGCCTTGCGGCGACCGCCCTGGAGCATTCGTCCCCAGTCACCGTGAACGGCAAGGGCGACGTCACCATCGCACTCGACGACGCCAACCCGATCTACGAACAGGCCCTGGGAAAGGACGAGCGCGATGTCACATCGGCATTGCGCGCGCTCTTCGCGGGCGTGCAGCGCGTGGTCGTCCGCCCCGCCGTCGCGAGCGCGCCGCCGCCGCGCCTGACCGACGAAATGGCGCGAACCGAGCGCCTAACGGCCATGCGCCGAAAGGACCCGGTGCTCGACCGTGCCATTGACGCGCTCGATCTCGATCTCGCGGACTAAGCGATTCGCTTGCCACCTCGCAGCGCCGCCGGGTAGCTTTGGCCATGGCCGACTTCATGAAGATCCTGCAGCAGGCGCAGGAGATGCAGGGCAAGTTCCAGTCGATGCAGCAGGAGCTGCAGGCGCAGACGGTGACCGCCTCCGCCGGTGGGGGAATGGTCACCGTTATCGCGAATGGGCAGGGCACCGTCCAGTCCATCAAGGTTGATCCGTCCGTGGTGAACGCGTCGGACGTCGAGATGCTCGAGGATCTCCTGCTGGTGGCGATCACGGAAGCGCAGAAGAAGGCGCAGGAACTGGCCCAGGGCGAAATGGGAAAGCTCACCGGTGGGCTCAACCTCCCATTCAAGCTTCCGTTCTAGCCTCCGAATGTCCGCGATCGACGAGTTGACCGGAGAGCTGGCACGATTGCCGGGGATCGGGCGCAAGACGGCGTTGCGCCTCACCTATCACCTGCTCAAGCAGCCTCCCGAGCAGAGTCGCCGACTGGCGGAGGCGCTTCGCACGCTCTCCGACAAGATTCGTCCGTGCAGCCAGTGCTTCAACCTCACGGAGGAGGTCCTGTGCGTGATCTGCCGCGATCCGCGGCGTGATCCGGCGGTGATCTGCGTCGTCGAGGAAGCGTCGGATATTGGGGCAATCGAGCGTGCGGGCGAGTATCGCGGGCACTATCATGTATTGGGCGGGCGGCTCTCTCCGCTCGATGGCATAACGCCGGATGACCTCGCCGTCGCGCCGCTGGTCCGGCGGATCGACTCCGGCGATGTGCGCGAGGTCATTCTGGCCACGAATCCTAGCCTCGAGGGAGAAGCAACCGCATTGTACGTGCAACGTCAGCTCAGCGGTCGTCCGCTCAGCGTTACCCGTATCGCACGCGGCCTTCCCGTGGGCGGCGACCTCGAATACGCAGACGGCGTGACCATCGCGCAGGCGCTGTCGGCGCGGAGGATCATGTGAGTTACGCCCTGCGGTCAAAGCTCGTCGGCATCGGCTTCATGGGAGGATTCGCGACCGGTCTCGTGCTCTGGGCCACGCAGGTCCAGCGCTGCCGCCGGGACCTCTTCAACCGGTCACCCGTGCGTCGGTTGGCGGCCCTCGGCTACCTGCGGGCACATCCCGGCGTCGAGACCGCACGGCTGCTGGCGGATTACGTGAAGTGGGAGCCGCGACCCGCGCTCCGGAAGCGCGGCCAGCTGATGCTGCGCCGCATGGAAGCTTACCTCCACTAGGCCGAAACGCTCATGCCCGTAGGCGCCGCGAGCTGGTCGTTTACCGAAGACGACTTCGCTGCCATCACCGACTCGCTCAACCGCTTCCTCCACGAGAGCAGTGCGCGCTGCACGATGCTCGTCGATCGGAGTGGACAGCTCGTGGCGACGGTCGGCGAGCAGCCGAAGTTCGATCCAACGGCCTTCGCCACGCTGACCGCCGCCGACTTCAGCGCGAACGATCAGTTGGCGAAGCTGATAGGGGAGTCGGACTTCAATTCGCTCTTCCACCAGGGAGAGAAGGAATCGATGTACCTCGCGGACGTCGCGCGGCGAGTCATCCTCGTCGTGCTCTTCGACAACCGCACCACGCTAGGATTGGTACGCCTCAAGATGAAGCTGACGGTCGATGAGCTCACGCGGTTGTTCCAGCAGGTGTTCGCGCGTCCCTCGGCGGCGCAGGGCGGTGCGCCCGGCCTCCTGGCCGGCGCCGATGATGAAATCGACAAGCTGTTCCAGTAGAGGAGAGAGACAGCCATGTCGATGATCAACTATGCGTCCCGCGAGATCAACTGCAAGATTGTGTACTACGGGTCGGGGCTCGGCGGCAAGACGACGAACCTCGAACACGTGTACGGCAAGGTGCAGCCCGATACTCGCGGCAAGCTCATCTCGCTCGCCACGGAAACCGAGCGCACCCTTTTCTTCGATTTCCTGCCGGTCGACCTCGGAACCATTCGTGGCTTCAAGACCCGCTTTCACCTCTACACCGTGCCTGGCCAGGTCTACTACAACGCCAGCCGCAAGCTCATCCTGAAAGGCGTTGACGGACTGGTGTTCGTGGCCGACTCGCAGATCGAGCGTATGGAAGCGAACCAGGAAGCGATGCAGAACCTGTACGACAACATGGCCGAGTATGGCTATGATCTCACGCGCATGCCGTTCATCATTCAGTACAACAAGCGCGATCTGCCGAATGCGGCGCCCATCAAGGAACTCCAGGCGGCGCTCAATCCGGGATGGGAAATCACCGACCCATCGCGGCAACGAGTCACCCCGGATCCCTTTCACGCCGGTGAATTCCTGGTCGAGCAGCTTCCCACGGGTGAGTGGGTCGAGCGCGCGCCGTACTTCGAGGCCGTCGCCATGACGGGCGATGGTGTGTTCGAGACGCTGCGAGGCGTCAGCAAGCTCGTCCTGAAATCGTTGGCCTGATCGCCACCAGCACTCGTGAACCTTCCCAACGCCGTCACCGCTGGCCGCATCGCAATCACGCCGCTCATCGCGTGGTTGCCGATGGCGCCGTCGTCGACGCTGCGGTTCACGGCATTCGTCCTCTTCACCGTGGCGGCCGTCACGGATTACGTGGACGGGCATCTGGCGCGATCGCGGAAGGAAGAGACGGATCTCGGGCGCCTGCTCGATCCGCTCGCGGACAAGTTGCTCCTGGTCGCCACGTGCATTCCGATGTTCATGCTGATGCGGCCCATCTCGCACGTGACGGACGCCTGGCTGGCGAAGCCGCTCAACAACGAGCTGCCCTTTCGCACCCCATTCGGCGATGTCCCGCTGACGTGGTGGATCCTGGCCATCGTTCTTGGTCGAGAGCTGTTCATGACGCTGTTCCGCCAGGTCGCGGCGCGGCGCGGCGTGGTCATCGCGGCGATCGGCCCGGCGAAGTGGAAGACGGCGCTTCAGCTGTTCTGGATTGGCTGCGCGTACTGCTGGTTCTGGGCGGCCACGGTCGCGGCGAACCGCGGGTGGGATAACGGCCTGTGGAATTCATTCGCGAGCTTCAACGGCCTGTTGGGCGTGGCCGCCATGACGGGATCGGTGGCACTCACGATCTACTCACTCGGCCTGTACATCCGCAGCTATCGGGGCGTATTCATCGGCGCGCCGGGCGTATGAAGTTGCCATCCTGAAACCGTGCGTTGAGACACGTTCGTCATTCCAGCGCACGCGGAACCCATGTTCACAGGACCAAATGGATTCCCGCTTTCGTGTGAATGACGAATTTCAGGATCGCCACGCGCTCGGATTCGGCGCCAACTGTCGCCAGGCCGCATAGCAGGAGAGCCCCGAGTTACCTCGGGGCTCTCCTCTCTCAGCATCAGACCTGCAGTGGCCGGACTCAGGTGACGGAAGAGCGCATCCGCCGACGACCGATGCCGAAGATGCCGACCAGCCCTGTGGCGAGGAGTGCCAGGCTCGCCGGTTCCGGTATCGTTGTCGCCTTCACAGCGCCGCTGGCGGCTATGAGTTGGCCCGCGTTGACGTCGACGTCATTCACGCGCGCGAACAGCGTGGTTCCGGGGACGGGCTGGTAGCCGTTGTCGAGGAAATCGACTTTCGCGCCACCGCCGCCACCGGCGATCACCTGCCCCGTGATCGTGCCGTCGTACAGACTGCCGCCGTTCTCTGGCGAGGTGAACGCGAGTGCAAGCGTGAAGTACTCCGACGGGCTTCTCGGATCGCCGAACGTGAAGGGTCCACTTCCAAGCTGAAATGCGCCGAAGTTGTCGCGGTTGGTGGCGCTCGCCATACCGTTGCCACCGAAATTGACGGTGCCGTAGGAGTTCACCAGGTCGCTGAAGGTGCTCCCGTAGTACGTCAGCGTTCCGAACGAGGATCCCGCCGACGTGGGTGCGCACCCGCCAATGGTTGCGGAGAAGCAGCCCATGGCCGTTCCAGTGAC
>JBBQFW010000251.1:0-5904 GCA_038322445.1 Gemmatimonadales bacterium | reverse complement strand
GGTATCTACGACGTCGTGTTCGAATATGAACAGGACGACGTCGGCATTGCCGCCGGCGAACTTGCCCTCGAGTTGCTGCACGCGCTGTTGCCGGTTGACCTTCGGCCCAAGGGCCATGTGGAGGGCGCCTTCGATCTCGGGACGCGGCTCGAGGAGTTCATTCGCTTCGCGCAACGGCGCGCGCTCGGCCCGAGTACCGCGAGTATCGTCCACGCCGCGGAAGCGCGCGACATCCCATGGCTGCGATTGAACGAGCAGAGCCTCATCCAGCTCGGCTACGGCTGCCATCAGCAGCGCATCCAGGCCACGATCACGGGCCGCACCTCGCATGTGGCCGTGGAGCTGGCGAGCGACAAGCAAGAGACGAACCGCATCCTCGCACGGCTCGGCCTTCCCGTTCCGAAGCAGCGGCTTGTGAAGACGGCCGAGGCGGCCGTCGCCGCCGCGGAGCGCATGGGGTATCCGGTCGTGACCAAGCCGTACAATGGCAACCACGGTCGCGGCGTGTCCATCGCACTGGGAACCTCCGGCGAAGTGGAAGCCGGCTTCGCGCGCGCGCAGGAACATTCGTCGAGCGTCATCGTGGAGAGCTTCATTGCGGGCGACGATCATCGCATGCTCGTGGTGAACGGAGAGCTCATTGCAGTGTCGAAGCGCGAGCCTGGCAAGGTGACCGGCGACGGCAGTCATAGCGTCGAGGAGCTCGTCGCCATCGTGAACGCCGACCCGCGCCGCGGCATCGGGCACGAGAAGGTCCTCACGCAGATCGAGCTCGACGCGCAAGCCCGCGCCGTGCTCGCGAAGCGGGGCTACACGGCGGCGACCGTCCCCGCGGCCGGTGAAGACGTCTACCTCCGGCTCACGGCCAATCTCTCCACGGGCGGCACCGCGACGGACATGACGGACGTGGTGCATCCCGACAATGCGGAGATGGCCGTGCGCGCGATCAAGGCCATCGGGCTCGATATCGGCGGCGTGGACTTCTTGTCGCCGGACATCACGCAGTCGTACAAGGATGTTGGCGGCGCCATCTGCGAGGTGAACGCCGCGCCGGGTTTCCGCATGCATGCGGCGCCGAGCGAGGGGCGTCCGCGCGATGCCGCGGGGAAGGTCATCGACATGCTCTTCCCGAAGAATGCGCCGAGCACCATTCCCATCGCCGCGATTACGGGGACAAACGGCAAGACGACCACCGCACGGCTGGTGGCGCATATCCACAAGCTGGCCGGCAAGCGCGTCGGCCTTACGACCACCGATGGTGTCTACATCGACGGCCAGCGCACGGTCGAGGGCGACATGACCGGCCCGACGTCTGCGCGCATCGTGCTCAGCGATCCCGCCGTCGAGGTCGCCGTGCTCGAGACGGCGCGCGGCGGGCTGCTGCGCGCCGGCATGGCCATGCGGCACGTGGACGTCGGTGCCGTGCTGAACATCCAGCCCGATCACCTCGGGCAGAAGGGCATCGATACGCTCGAGCAGCTCGCCGAGGTGAAGCGCACGATCGTCGAGGTGGCCACGGACACCGCCGTCCTCAATGCCGACGACCCGCTCACGCTGCGCATGGCGGCGTACACCAACGCGAAGCACGTCTGCTACGTGACGATGGATCCTGCGCACGACCTCGTACGCGAGCACATCCGTGCCGGCGGTCGCGCGTGCGCCATCGAGGCGGGCGTGAACGGACACATGATCACGATCTACGATCATGGCGCGCACATCCCGCTGCTGTGGACGCACCTGATTCCCGCCACACTCGAGGGACGCGCCACGTTCAACGTGCAGAACGCGATGTTCGCCGCCGCGATCGCGTTTTCCATGGGCGTGAAGCTCGAGGACATCCGCCATGGCCTGCGCACGTTCGATTCGACCTTCTTCCAGGCCCCGGGCCGGCTCAACGTTTACGACCAGCACCCGTTCAAGGTGCTGTTCGACTACGGACACAACGCGCATGCCATTGGCGCGCTGGGGCAGCTCGTGAACCGCCTGGGCGTGAAGGGCCGCCGCCTCTGCGTCCTCGCGGCACCTGGCGACCGGCGCGACGAGGACATCCGCGCCATCGGCGCCGTTGCCGCGGCCGCACACTTCGATCACTACATCTGCCGTCGCGACGACGTTGCGCGCGGACGTGGGGTCGACGAAGTACCGCGCATGCTCGCCGCCGCACTCCGCGACAATGGTATCCCCGACGCAGGGATCAGCATCATTGTCGACGAGCAGGCAGCCATCGAGGCGGCACTCACGATGGCGCGCGCCAACGACCTCGTACTCATCTTCGCGGATGCACTCGCTCGTGGGTGGAAGCAGATCGTGAACTTCAGTGCCGTCGACCAGGCGTCGATCATCCCGGAACCTCGCGCGGCGCGCGCCGTGCCGCGCGCGGGAGTGACGGAGGAAGGGCCGGCAGACGACACACTTCCTGCCCAGACGCCACCTCCGCACACGCCCAAGCCGATTGCGTGGTCGTCACGCGTGGACGAGCTGGTGTTGCTGCACGACGCGCGCGGGGTCATTCCCGCCCGCGAGGCGAACGACTAAGGCCGTGTCATCCTCGCCGATGGACGCAGGGCAACCCATCGTCGAGGCGCGGCGGCTCATGGGAGCGAATCTCTACAGCACCCGCATGGGCGCGGTGATCGAGGTCCAACCCGAACCGGACCGCGCCGAGGCGCTGTTGAGCGCCTGGGTTCACTATGCGCGACAGCTGTCCGCGGCGATCGGTTGGGCGGAGCCCGAGATACACGTCCGGACGCGCCGAGACGGTTCCTCCCTCTACTTCTCGGCGCCGTTGGACGGTCTCATGACGGCCACCGACGTTGCGGAAGCCGCCTGGGCGCTGGCGCAGGGCAGCCCGCCCACGCGGCCGCCGGGCACGCTCGAGGTGGGGACGAGTGCGAGGGTGCGCGCGTTGGCCAGCGAGGAGCGGCGCAGTCATTCGAACCTCGCCGAGGTCTACGCCGCCGCCATCGCGCGCGACGTCTGCGCCACGTTCGACGACGACACCCTCACCCTCGGAAGCGGAGCGGGCTCGCGCACTTGGCCGTTGGCCGAGATTCCGGCCGCCGCCGAGGTGCCGTGGGGGCAGATCACCGACATGCGTATCGCTCTCGTGACCGGGTCGAACGGCAAGACCACCACTACGCGACTCGTCTCGGCGATGTGGCGCGCGGGAGGTGGCACCGCCGGATGGTGCTGCAGCGACGGCGTCTGGATCGACAGCGTCCAGGTGGAGGCGGGCGACTACTCCGGCCCCGTCGGCGCGCGTCGCGTACTCCGCGCGACCGAGGTGAACGCCGCGGTCATCGAGTGTGCCCGCGGTGGAATGCTGCGGCGAGGGCTCGCCGCAAGCCGCGCGGACGCGGCGATCATCACGAACATCGCGGCGGATCACTTCGGCGAGTACAGCGTTGACAGCCTCGACGACCTCACCGACGCCAAGCGCATCGTGGAGCGCGTGCTGTCGAGCGACGCCTGCCTCGTGCTCAACGCGGACGATCCGTACCTCGTCGCGGTCGCGGCGGCGAGCCGGTCACGCGTCTCGCTCTTCTCCGCGTCCGCAGACCATCCCATGATCGATGCGCAAGTCGCTGGCGGTGGTGAAGCCGCTGTGGTGCGGGAGGGTCGCGTGGTGCTGCATCACGACCGCGCCTGGCACGATCTCGGTGGCGTGAACGACATGCCACTCACCATGCGGGGCGCCGCGCCGCACAACATCCAGAACATCCTTGGCGCGGTCCTGCTTGCGCGGGCGCTCGGTACGACCTTCGACGGGATGCGGTCAGCGCTCGCGACGTTCGGCGCATCGAAGGGCGACAATCCCGGACGACTCCAGCGCTACGAGTTCGGCGGCATCGCGGTGCTGGTGGACTACGCACACAATCCCGACGGACTCGCCGCGCTGTGCGAAACGGCGCGTTCCATGACGGCCACGCGTCGGCTGCTGCTGCTCGGACAGGCGGGCAATCGGGACGACGAAGAAATTCGCGAGCTCGCGCGCGTCGCGATGCGGGTGCTCCCCTTCGATCGCGTGATCATCAAGGAAGAACTCAAGCTGCTGCGCGGCCGCGCGGAAGGCGACGTCCCTCGCATCCTGCGCGATGAGCTCGAACGGCTTGGCGTACCGAGTGACGACGTGGAGACGACACGCGATGAGGTCGTCGCCATGCAGCGAGCATTCCAGTGGGCGCGTCCAGGCGACCTCCTCATCTGTCCCATACACGTCGACAAGGCGGATGTGCTTGCATGGCTCGGCAGGGTGGCGGACGCGGGGTGGACGCCGGGGATGCCGGTTCCCGGCTGATCGGCGCACGGATTCCTTGCGGCGGGCCTCGCGTGGGGGTTAAGTCTTGGCGATAATGGCGCATCACTCGCGATCGTCTTCACCCATCTCTCGAGCCATCAATGAAGCCACAGCAGTTGCGCCTCGCCCTCCTCGGCGCCTCGACCTTGTTCGCGCTGCCACTCGCCGCGCAACAGCCCGTCACCACGGCCAAGCCCGCTGATACCGAGGCGTGGACACCGGTCCCCGCGATCGTCACGCCCGGGATGTCGGTCACCGACGCGCCCTCCGATGCTATTCGGTTGCTCGACGGCAGCAACCTCAACGAGTGGGTGAACACGAAGGACAAGATGGCGGCGGGATGGACCCTCGCCGACGGCATCATGACCGTGAACAAGCCGGTCGGAAACATCGAGACGAAGCGGCGCTTCAAGAACTATCAGCTCCACCTCGAGTGGCGCATTCCGTCCAACATCACCGGCATGGATCAGGGCCGTGGCAACAGCGGACTCTTTCTCGCGTCCACTGGCGATGGCGATGCCGGCTATGAGCTCCAGATTCTCGATTCGTACCAGAACAAGACGTACGTCAACGGACAGGTCGCCAGCATCTACAAGCAGGGGATCCCCCTCG
The DNA here is from genome assembly GCA_038322445.1 of Gemmatimonadales bacterium. GTDB lineage: Bacteria > Gemmatimonadota > Gemmatimonadetes > Gemmatimonadales > Gemmatimonadaceae > AG11. The sequence goes on along the minus strand of JBBQFW010000251.1, from coordinate 995 downwards.
TGAATGCCAGCCGGAAGCCCGGTGAGTGGCAGACGTACGACGTCGTCTGGACCGCCCCGGTCTTCAGCACGAGCGGATCGGTGATCACGCCGGCAGCCGTCACGGTACTGCACAACGGCGTGCTGGTCCAGGATCATTTCGTCCTCAAGGGCGAGACGCGCTACATCGGCACGCCGACGTATGTGCCCTATGACCGCGCGCCGATCAAGCTCCAGGCCCACGGCGACAAGAGCGAGCCGATCAGCTTCCGCAATATCTGGATTCGCGAGCTTCCGTAACCACCGCCGCGCCGGCCTCACGACGAAGCTCCCCGTCGCATCGCGGCAGGGGGCTTCGTTCACATCGGTCACCTTTCACGGCCTCGCGCAATGCCGCAGCGCCAACTCCTCATCGTCGGGGTCGGACACCTCGCGCTGCGCACCAGGAGTCTCGCGATGCAGCGCGGGCTCACCGTCACCTACCTCGGCGACGAAGCCTACCGTGCCGCGAAGAACGATGAGACGACGCTCGCGGCGAGCCGGCGTTCGCACCGTCGGATCACCTGAACCACCTGTTGCTGCGCACTTTCGCGTTGATCTGTGCGGGCGCGGTGATGTACTTCCGCCAGGCGATGGGATTGTCGTGGGTGGATGCGCTGTACTTCGTGGTCGTGACCGTCGCCACCGTTGGCTATGGCGACATCAGCCTGCGCGATCAATCCATGCCGGCCAAGCTGGTCGGCATCGGTCTCATCCTGTGCTCGACCGTCTTCATCTGGATGATCTTTTCCCTCACGATCGACAGCATCATCCGCCGGCGCGTCCAGTCGTTTCTCGGGCGGCGCAGGTACTCGCACCGCAATCACGTGATCATCCGTGGCCTCGGGCGACTCGGCTACTTCATCGCCGAGGGGCTGCTCGAGCGCGGGGAGAAAGTGCTGATCGTCGAGAAGGACGAGAGCTCGGGGAAAGTGCAGCACTTCCGTTCGCGCGGCGCGGACGTCTACCTCGGCGACG
>JBBQFW010000250.1:0-5938 GCA_038322445.1 Gemmatimonadales bacterium | reverse complement strand
CAGGGCAAGATCCGGTTCGTGTTCACCACGGCCATTCGCCCCGAGCTGAGTGACGACGCGCGGCGGATTTCCGACCACGTCCAGACCCACGGCGACGGGGTGCGTGACATCGCACTCTGGGTGGACGACGCGCGCGACGCGTTCGCGAAGGCCGTGGAACGGGGCGCCACGCCGGTGGACGAACCCACCGTCCTCCATGACGACGAGGGCGAGATCGTCATCGCGTCGTTCAGGATCTATGGCGAGACCGTGCACTCGCTCGTCGAGCGCAGGAATTATCGCGGCCTCTTCATGCCCGGGTATCGCGCTGTCCAGCCGCACTACGCGCCACCCGAGGTCGGGCTCAAGTATGTCGATCACTGCGTCGGCAACGTCGAGCTCGGGAAGATGAACCACTGGGTCGAGTTCTACTCCCACGTGATGGGCTTCCGGAACCTGCTCACCTTCGACGACAAGACCATCAGCACCGAATATTCGTCGCTGATGTCGAAGGTGATGGCAAACGGCAACGACCGCATCAAGTTCCCCATCAACGAGCCGGCGCAGGGCAAGCGGAAGTCGCAGATAGACGAGTATCTCGATGCCTACCAGGGACCGGGCGTGCAGCACATGGCGCTCGCCACCGACGACATCATCCGCACCGTCACCACGCTGCGCGATCGCGGCGTGGAGTTCCTCACCGTGCCGACGACCTACTACCACGAGCTCCAGGGCCGGCTCGGCAGGATTGACGAGGATGTGGACTCCCTCGCGGCGCTGGGGATCCTCGTCGATCGCGATCCGGACGGCTACCTGCTCCAGATCTTCACGAAGCCGGTGCAGGACCGCCCCACCGTCTTTTACGAGATCATCCAGCGGAAAGGCGCTAAGAGCTTCGGCGCCGGCAACTTCAAGGCGCTGTTCGAGGCGATCGAGCGCGAACAGGGCCTGCGCGGCAACCTCTAAACCGAACAGCGCAATGCCATACTACCACACGCTCGGCCAGATCCCACGCAAGCGCCACATCGCAATGCGCAAGCCGGACGGTGGCCTGTATGCCGAGCAGCTCATGGGGCACGAGGGATTCACCGGCACATCGGCGCTGCTGTATCACGTCCATCCGCCAACCACCGTGAAGTCGGTGAAGCGGCTGGCGGAATGGAAGCTCGAGGCGGTCGACGACAACACCCTCAAGCACCGCCACTTCAAGACGTCGCAGGTGAAGGCGGGCGGCAGTCCCACGCTCGATCGCGTACCGCTCATGTTCAACGCCGACGTCGCGATGCTTTACGTCGAGCCCACGACGGAGGACGAACATTTCTACCGCAACGCGCAAGCGGATGAGATTGTGTACGTCTCCAAGGGAAAGGGCACGCTCGAGACGCAGTTCGGCGACCTCCCGTTCGGCGAAGGCGACTACGTCGTCATCCACCGCGGCATCATGCATCGCTATCGCTTCGACGAAGGCAGCGAGCAGGCAAAGCTGCTCATCATGGAAGGGAAGGGGCACATCCGGCCGCCCAAGCGCTATCGCAACGAGTTCGGGCAACTCATCGAGGGCGCGCCGTACTCGGAGCGCGACATCCGCATTCCCCGCGAGCTGAAGACGTACGACGAGAAGGGCGACTTCCGCATCATCGTGAAGCAGTACGACGGCTTCAACGAGGTCATCCTCGACCATCATCCACTCGACGTGGTGGGCTGGGACGGGCAGTTCTATCCGTGGGCCTTCAACATCCGGGACTTCGAGCCGATCGTCGGCCGCGTGCACCAGCCGCCGCCGGTGCACCAGACCTTCCAGGGCGACGGTTTCGTCGTCTGCTCGTTCTGCCCGCGCCCCTTCGACTTTCATCCCGAGGCGATCCCGGCGCCGTACAACCACAGCAACGTGGACTCCGACGAGGTGATCTACTATGCGTCGAGTGAGTTCATGAGTCGCAAGGGCATCGAGTTCGGCTCCATCACCCACCATCCTGATGGCATCCCGCACGGTCCGCACCCCGGGCGTGCCGAGGCATCGATGGGGGCGAAGGGCACCGACGAGTATGCGGTGATGATGGACACCTTCCGCCCGCTCAAGATCGCACGCCAGGCGCTCGACATCGAGGATCCGTCCTACCATCGCAGCTGGATTGACGCGCAGCACGAGGCGTTCAATCCGCCGACCAGCTGAGCTCGGCGTCACTTGCGAGGTGGTGATGGCGGATACAGACTTTCCGAGCACCTTGCGTATATTCCCGTCTCGAATCCCGCCGCACCGAACGTCACCTCGCTGAATCACCTGCCGACCGGCGGGGAGTGCCACGACCGATGCAGGTCGTTGCACCGCAAGCATTTTACTTTCATCGTATCCCCGCGGCATGCGCATGCTGAGCCGAGGACGTCGTCCTTTCTCCCCGCTCCATCGCCTCCTTGCCATAGGCGGTGCGATGGTGCTCGTGCTCCTGAGCTGCGGACGCGAGCCGGCCACGGGACCGCTGCGCACACCGGGCGGCGTCGCGCGTGGACTCAGCTTCAACGCGATCTTCCCCCCGATGCCGAACCTCGCGGCATTCGCGTCGGTCATCGACTTCAATCGCGTGCGCGTCGTGCTTCGTCATGCGGACGGCGCAATCGCGCTGGATACGCTGGTTGCGTTTCCGGCTGGCGCGGACGCGATCACGCTGAGCTTTGACGTCACGCTCGCCTCAGGCACTCCCGCGGCTGGTGAGCTCCTCGCGTTGAATCTCGCCTACCTGAATGCAGCCGGTGACACGGTATTCAAGGGCGGTCCCGTGCAGATCCGTGCGGCGGCCACGATCGAGGGTGCCCCACCGCCGACGCCCGTGTCCATCCCGGTCGTATACAGCGGAGCGGGCGCATCAGCGAAGACGATAAAGATCTCTCCGCGGACGCTCACGGTGAACGCGGGGCAGGGGTTCGCCTTCTCCGCGGTGGCCTCCGATTCTGTCGGCGGCGTCGTGGCGGCTGCACCCGTGGTCTGGGTGACCCCGGATCCTACCCTGGCAACCATTCCCGTCTCCACAGTGGGAGCAGGAACCGCCAATGCGGCACGGGGGACCGCGCGGATCATCGCACAGCTGATCAGCGGTGTTTCAGACACCGTGATCCTGAACGTCATTCCTGCCCCGACGGCCGTCGCCGTTGCGTCGGGCAACAGCCAGTCGGGCGTCATTGGGAAGCCCACAGTGCAGGCGCTCGGGCAACCCATCGCCGTGCGCGTCACGGCGGCCGACGGACTCGGCGTCGGCGGTGTGTCTGTCTCGTTCGCTGCGGCGAACGGCGGCACGGTCAGTCCCGTCACAGCCGTGACCGATGCGGCGGGACTCGCCCAGACCACCTGGAGCCTCGGCACCTCGGCAACGACGCAGACGGCGACGGCAACCGTTGCCGGTCTCGCGGGTTCTCCGGTCACCTTCAACGCGACGGGCGCAGCGAAGCCGGCCACAAAGCTTGCACTCGTGAGTGGACCGGCCGCGGGTTCGGACATTCCATCCGGTAGCCCGACGCCGCTCGTGATCGTTGCACAGGACGCCGACGGCGACCCGGTGCTCGGTTTCACGGGTAACGTCGTCGTGGCGCTGAGTGCCAATCCGGCGGGCGGTGTACTGGCCGGTACGACCACCGTTGCCGCAGTTGGTGGCACCGCATCGTTCCCGGCGATCAGCATCGCGAAGCCTGGCGCCGGATACGTGCTTCAGGCAACGTCCGGGACGCTCCTCACGCCGGTCTCGACGAACGCCTTCAACATCGTCACCGGTCCGGCGGCCAACGTCACCCTCGTTTCGGGTGGTGGACAGACTGCCGAAGCCGGCGCGCCGTTGCTCCCCATCAATGTCCTCGTCACCGACGTGAGCGGGAATCCAAAGTCGGGTGTCGTTGTCACCTTCGTGCCGGGGGCAGGCTTCGGCACCGCCGCGCCGACGAGTGTCTCGACCGCTCCTGATGGCACCGCAACGGTGAGCTGGACGCTTGGCGCTCCGGTCGGTGCGCAGTCGCTCAGCGCGAGCACCACCGGCGTTGCTCCGCTTGTCGTCAGCGCCACTGCTGTTGCCGTGGTGCGCAAGTGGGTGGTCACCGTGCAGCCGCCGACGTCTGTCGTGGCCGGTGCGGCCATGGCGTCGTCCACGACGGCCGAGCTCCGCGACGCGTTTGACAAGGTGGTGCCGTCGTTCACAGGGCCGACCACTATCGCGATCGGGACGAACCCCGGCGGTTCGACACTTGGTGGCACGCTCACGGTCAATGCGGTCAGGGGCGTCGCGACATTCCCCGGCCTCTCGCTCGACAAGAGCGGCACGGGCTACACCTTGATGGTGACGTCCTCCGGGGCGACGGCGGCTTCGACGAATCCGTTCACGGTCGCACCGGCGGGGGCGGCTACGCTGTCGATTGTCTCGGGGAACGCGCAGACAGGAGCGGCAGGTTCCGCACTCGCGCAGTCCGTGGTGGCAAAGCTCACGGACAGCTTCGGCAACCCGGTCTCGGCGACAACGGTCACGGTCAGCGTGACCGCCGGTGGCGGATCTGTCACCCCGGTCAGCGGCAGCACGGACTCCGCGGGTCAGCTCAGCACCGCCTGGACGCTTGGGACTGGGGCGGCGGCGCAGACGCTGAGTTTCGCCGGTGCGGGTATATCGGCGGTCACGGCAACCGCCACGGCGACGAGCGCGGCGCGCATGCTGGTGGTAACGCAGCAGCCTGGGGCGTCGCAGACGGCCGGGGTGGCCCTCTCGCCGGTGGTGGCGGTCGAGATGCGCGACGGCTTCAACGCTCTCGTGACGTCGTTCACCGGTCCGGTCGCGGTGGCAATCGGATCGAACTGCTGCGCCTCCTCGCTGGCGGGGACGACCACCGTGAACGCAGTGGGTGGTGTGGCATCGTTCCCAGGCCTCTCGCTCGACAAGCGTGGAGGCGGTTACACCCTGGTCGCCACGTCCGCGGGGGCAACGAGCGGCACAACCAATCCGTTCGTCGTGTCCGCCGCCGCGGCGCGCTTCATTGCGGTCACGGCGGGGAACGGCCAGAGCGGCACGGCTGGTGTTGCGTTGCCGACGCCGCTGGTGGCCTTCATTACCGACAATCTCGGCAACGGCGTCCCCGCGGCTACCGTCGCCATTCGGGTCCGCACGGGCGGAGGCTCGGTCAGCCCGGCGTCCGCATCCACGGATTCCACGGGGCGCGTCAACGCGACATGGACGCTCGGCAGCGCGTCCGTTACGCAGACACTCGAGTTCGCGCTGAGCGGTATCGACAGCACGACCGCGACCGCCACAACGTCGAGCGGCGCGACCACCAGCTGGGTCATTACGACGCAACCGGCAGCGACGCAGACGGCGGGAGCAACCATCACGCCGGGCGTGGTGGCGGAGTTGCGCGATGGCGCCGGTGCGGTCGTGACCTCCTTCAATGGCACGACGACGCTATCGCTCGGCAGCAGTCCCGCCGGAGCTACCCTGACGGGGACCAGCAGCGTCTCGGCCGTGAGCGGCATTGCGACGTTCTCGAGTGCGAGCCTCGTCAAGGCGGGCGCGTATTCGTTGAACGTCGGCTCGTCAGGCGCGACGTCGGTCACGTCGAACGCGTTCAGCGTGGTGGCCGCCGCGGCCGCCGCAATCGCCGTCGAGTCGGGCGGTTCTCAGACTGGGACCTTTGGTGCGATGCTGGGGGCGCCGGTGGTCCTCAAAGTCGTTGATGCCTATGGAAATCCCGTCGCCGGACAGGGCGTCACGTTCGCGGTGACGAGTGGCGGCGGCAGCGTCGGGACGCCGAGTGCGACGACGAGCGCCGGTGGGCAGGCGAGCACCACCTGGACGCTCGGATCGTCGGGCGCCCAGACGATTTCCGGTACGTCGAGTGGGCTGACCGGTTCGCCGCTCACCATCAGCGCTATCACAGCGAGCGGCTCGGTGGCGCGGACCGTGGTGTCGCCGCGCAACGATACCCTGACCTCGCTCGG
>JBBQFW010000249.1:0-5942 GCA_038322445.1 Gemmatimonadales bacterium | reverse complement strand
CAGCTCGGGCAATCCACCTGTTGCTGCCATGGTGGCGGTACTCGTGCTCGCGCCGAAGTATGACGACACAATCACGAGTTCCGCGCCTTCGGAGGCGCGCAACGCATTGTCCACCATCGAAGGCAGGAGCCTGGGGACAGGACTCGCGACGTACGTGCCCGTTCCCCCTGCCGCCGCTCCTGCCGTCGCGTCATACACGATCTCCGGCGTCATGACCTGCGTGACAAGTTGTGGGAACTGCCGCTGCAACTCGCCATTGAAGGTGATGCCGGCACTCAACTCTGCGCGTGGGGCAACGGTGAGGCTTACAAGCCGCGTGGTGCGCGACAGCCGACCGAGCGGCAACAGTCCGAGCGAATCGCGCACGAGCGTGATCGCGCGCTCTGCCGCCATGCGGGCTGGAGCGAGGTTGGCGCTATCCGCGACGATGTCGCGCACGCGTTCGACGTCGACAAAGCGATTGCGATCGAGGCCCATGCGATGCTTTGCCATCAACAGGCGACGCACGGACGAATCCACGCGCGCTTCCGTGAAGCGGCCACTGCGGACACCAGCAACAACGGCGTCGATGGCGACGGGAATGTCGGTCGGCATGAGGAGCACATCATTGCCGGCAGCCACGGCCAGTTGCGTCACTTCAGCCATGGTCGCCTTGCCGAGTACGCCGTTCATGTCGAGTGCGTCGGTGACGAGAATGCCGCGAAAGCCCATCTGGTTGCGGAGCAACCCGATCATGATCGCTGGACTCAGGGTTGCGGCCGTGCGATTTGTATCGAGGGAGGGCAGGTAGCCGTGGAATGTCATGACACCAGCGACGCCGGCGCGCACCGCCTCGCGAAAGGGGACGAGTTCCACACTATCGAGTCGCGCGCGCGACGCATCAACGCGTGCGAGCTCGAGATGCGAGTTCTGCTCGGTATCGCCATGCCCGGGAAAGTGCTTCGCCGTGGCGAGCATGCCGTTCTCCTGGATGCCGCGAATGAACGCCGCGCCCATGCGTGCGACGAGTTGCGGATTCTCGCCAAAGGAACGCGCGGCAATGACGGGGTTCTTCGGATTGTTGTTGACGTCGAGCACCGGAGCGAACGCCATGTGAATCCCGAGCGCACGTCCCTCGATCGCCGTCACTCGGCCCATCTGGTACGCAAGCGCAGTATCACGGGTCGCGCCAAGTCCCATCTGATACGGAAACGCGGTCGCGCCGCCGAGGTCGATTGCGTTGGGGATGAAGTAGCCGCCGCGTGCGCGGAATGCGGCGCCCGTCTCGAGATCCGCACCGATGAGGAGCGGGACGGATGCGGCGCGCTGTAGTGCGTTCGTCTTGACCGCGATGTCGATCGGACCGCCCACAGAGATGATGGCGCCCCCGAGCTTCTGCTCGCGGATCATCCGCTCGACGCGCGTCCAAGCTGGATTGTCGGTGGCGGTGTAATCGCCCAGAATCCAGGGCCACACCATCTGCGCGGCCTTGTCGCGGAGTGGCATGGTCGCGAGGACGGAGTCGGCCCACGCGTTGTCGGAAAGGGCGGACCGGCCGACGGCGGTCTGCGTGGAGGCGCAGGAGGCGAGCACGGCGGCAGTCGCGGCCAGTGACGAAAATAGGCGGAGCGGGCTGACGGGGTCCTTCACCATGCGATCGTCCCCTGTTTCGAGGTGTCCACGTCTTCCTCGCCCCCCTTCTTGAAGAGGAAGGCTTCCATGTTCTTGGTAAGGAAGCTTCGTGCCTGAGGGTCCATGACGTTGAGCCCGTAATGGTTGATCAGCATGGTCTGTTGCTTCAGCCAGAGCCCCCAGCAGTCGGTGCAGATCTCCTGCACGACGCGCGCGCCGATGGGCCCGGGGAAGGGAGGACGCTCGAAGCCCGCGCGTGTGACGCCGCAGCGGGAACATGTGACGACAGCAGGCATGGGAATAACCTCATGTGGGTCGGACAGTCCGACAGTCTGACCCGGGGGGGCGGCTTCGCCGCGGCTGCTCGTCTGACTGTCAGACCGTCAGCCCGTCAGACTTCAGTGACGGCCAGTTCGTCGCGGCGCTTCGCGGCCGATCCGTAATTGCGCGCGTACTCGATCTTCGCCAGGCCGATCAGCTTCAGAGCGCGAATGTAGATCCAGCCGATGTCGAGCTCGAACCAGCGCGCCTTGAACGTCGCGCTCTTCGGGTCGGCATGGTGATTGTTGTGCAACTCCTCGCCGCCGAGCCAGATGGCGATGGGAGAGATGTTGCGGCTCTCGTCCTTCACCTCGAAGTTCCGGTAGCCGAGTGCGTGGCCGATGCCGTTGATGACGCCGGCGGCCCAGAGCGGGATCCACAGCATCTGCACGGCCCACACGGCAGGGCCCGCGAACAGGCCGAAGAGGTAGACGTCGATCGCGAGCATGAGGATGACGCCCATGGAGCTGAACGGCGTGAGCAAGTGCCGCTCGAGCCAGTCGTTCGGCGTGCCTTTCCCGTACTTCTCGAGCATGCCGGGCTGCTTCACGGCCTTCCGATAGTAGAAGGCGCCCTTGAGCATGATCTCGCGCAGTCCCTCGACGACGGGGCTGTGCGGATCGCCCTCACGATCGGCGAATGCGTGATGCTTGCGATGGCAGGCCACCCATTCCTTCGTGACGATGGCCGTCGTGAGCCACAACCACAGTCGCATGGGCGTGGCTGCGAGCGCATGCAGGCGTACGCCGCGGTGCGTCTGTGCGCGGTGAAGGAACAGCGTGACGCACACGTTCGTGATGTGACCGGCGACGACAATGAAGAGGACCGGCATCCACCAGCGGTGTGCCCAGGCGCCAAATTCCGGCATCAACAGACTCCCAGATGTCGTGATACTCCACCGACCCTGCGGCGCGTGCACCGCAAGTCGGAGCGGAAGCGTGCGAAGCAGGCGAGGCGCCGGCATCGCACGAGAACCCGCAATCTAGCCGGTTTCGCAGGAGAGGATCAACGCGCCCGCCTTGGCGCACGATCCAGGCAGCGGGCCACCGATGCGCTCGACCCGGCCTGTACCCTTGCTCCGAGCGAGTGCACTTCGTACCCTCAGCGCCACATGCAACGACGCACTACCCACTCCGCGAACGCTACGGCACGCCCCAGCGTGGACGTCCCGCTCCCAGCCCCCGCGGCGCGCAAGGCAACACAGGCCAACACAACGGGCACTCGCCGCCTTGCGCAGCGCACCGCGGGTGAGCGCGAGGATTTCTATCGCACGTTTCCGCGGAAGCTTTCCGTGAGCGCGCTGGGTGCCGGCTCATACCTCGGTGACTGCACCGACGCGGAGGACGAGCGATACCGCACCGCACTGCGCGAGGCGATCAGCGTGGGCGTCAACCTCGTCGACACCGCGAGCAACTACCGTTGCCAGCGCTCGGAGCGCGTGGTCGGGCAGGCGGTCGTCGAGGCGATCGCGGCCGGCGAGGTGCGGCGCGACGAAGTGCTCGTGTGCACGAAGGGCGGATACGTCGCACTCGACGGATCACCGCCAGCGACGCGCGAAGCCTACGACGCGTGGCTGCACGACAACCTCTTTGCGCCCGGCATCGTGGCTCCGGGCCATCTCGCGCGCGGGGGCCACTCGCTCCACCGCAACTTCATCGCGCATCAACTGGATCAGAGCCGACGTAACCTGGGCCTGACCACGATTGATCTCTACTACCTGCACAACCCCGAGGAGCAGTTGCTCGGGCTCGATCGTACCGCGTTTCGCGTGCTCATGCAGGACGCGTTCGCGCTGCTCGAAGAACGCGCGCTCGCCGGCGAGATCGTGGGTTATGGATGTGCGACATGGCTGGGATTCCGGCTCGGGCCCGACCAGCGGCAGCACCTCTCTTTGGCGGATCTCATGGCCATCGCGCGCGAGGTGGGCGGAACGACGCACCACTTCCGCGCGGTGCAGCTACCCGTGAGCCTCGCCATGCCCGAGGCGGCGCGCGTGCCGACGCAGCCGCTCGGTCGCAAGCTCGTGCCACTGCTCGAGGCCGCCGACGCGCTCGGCGTCGGGGTGGTGGCGAGTGCGCCGCTGATGCAGGGGCGCCTCGCGGAAGGCCTGCCTCCGGAAATGCAGGCCCTCTTTCCCATGTGCACCACGGATGCGCAGCGCGCGCTACGGTTCGCGTCGGCACTGCCGGGTGTGGGAACGGTGCTTGCCGGGATGCGGCGCACGGCGCACGTCCGCGAGAACGTCGCCGCGTGGAATGCTGCGACGCCCTCCTGACCCCGCTTCATGAGCACCAGCTCCACCGAATTTTCCAAGGCACATCACGACCCGGACGGCGGCTTTCGCAATCCGTGGCCAGACAGTCGCGTGCCAGGTCCGCGAGCCCTCGTGCGCATGATTCGAGAACGCCGCGGTGCCGAGCGACGTGCTCCGACGCCGTCGCGCGGGTCGTTTGCGACCGCGGCGTCGGCGATTGTCCGGCCGTGTGCTGCGGCGAGCGAGTACACCGCGACGTGGATCGGGCATTCGACCGTGCTGCTGCAGATGGGCGGGCTGAACGTGATTACGGATCCCGTGTTCAGCGAGCGCGCCTCGCCCGTACAGTGGGCGGGCCCCAAGCGCGTGATGTCACCCGCGCTCGCGCTCGAGGAGCTGCCGCCGATCGACGTCGTCCTCCTCTCGCACAGCCACTACGATCACTTCGACAAGCCGGCAACCCAGTGGATCGCGCAGCAGTATCCGGATGCGACATGGGTCGTTCCGCTTGGGCTGGGAGCATACGTGCAGGGATTCGGCGTGCGGTACGCGATCGAGCTGGACTGGTGGGACTCGATCGACGTGCGGGGGATGTCCGTGACGGCCACACCGGCCCGGCATTTCAGTGCGCGGCGACTCGGTGATCGCAACAAGACGCTGTGGTGCGGTTACGCCATCGCGCACGGCGGGAGGCGCGCATACTTCGCCGGCGACACGGCGTACCACCCCGAGTTCTCGGCGATCGGCCGTCATGCGGGCCCGTTCAACCTCGTGATGATGCCGGTTGGCGCGTATGACCCACGATGGTTCATGCACGTCGTACACGTCGATCCCGAGGAAGCGCTCGAGGCATTTACCGACATCGTGTCGAGCAGCCCCGCGACGCGAACGCCACTGATGCTCGGCATCCACTGGGGGACGTTCCGCCTGACCTCGGAGCCAATGGAAGAACCGCCAAAACGAACCAGGGTACGCTGGCGGGAATTGGGGCTCGACCCGGATCGGCTGTGGATCGCAGCGTTTGGGGAGACGCGACCCTGGTGACGACGCTCGCGGGCGAATCGTTATAGGTTCAGCGGTTACCGCTAACACCTTGCTCCTGGACCACGTGCTCGCGGCCTTCCCCGACGGCCGCGATTTTCTTGACTGCCAACGACGCGTGCATGCCGGCACTTCCCACAACGGTCGTCCACAAGTTCGGCGGGGCCGCATTGGCCGATGCGAGCGCGATCGCGAGTGTCGGCGACCTCTTGATCGCCGAGATGGGTGATGTGCGGCAGGTCGTCGTCGCGTCCGCGCTCCAGGGCGTGACGAACCAGCTTATCGAGGCGCGCGACTTCGCGGCGGCGGGCGAGTTACCGCAGGCACGCGCCATTGCCGCGCAACTCCGCGAACGGCACCGCCATGTGGCGTCCGGCGTGCTCGGAGAGGGGGCGACAGCGGAAGTCCGTGGTACGCTCCTCACGACGATCGACGCCGCGTTCGACGAGCTGCACGTCCAGCTGGCCGCGATGCGCGGCGCGGATGCGTCGAGTGCCGCATCGGACGCTGTGCTCGCACTGGGGGAACGCCTCGCCGCGCAGTTACTGACGGCGATGCTGCGTCAGCGATCCGTTGCGGCGATCGTCGTCGATGGCGCTGCGGTCATCCACACGGACGGCCGGCACGGCAACGCCGCACCTGATCTCGCGCGCACGGATGCGGAGGCGCCGCGCGTGATCGAGTCGGCATTCGATCATGCACGCGTCATCGTGGT
>JBBQFW010000248.1:0-5975 GCA_038322445.1 Gemmatimonadales bacterium | reverse complement strand
TTCGTCACGGCGTTGACGCCAGCGCCGGTGAAGTTGCCCTGGCGCACGTCGAACGGCGCCACGTTCACCTGGATCTGCTCGATCGCGTCGATCGGAATCGGCGACACACCCGTACGTCCGCCAGGCTGGCCGGAGAGACCGAACGAGTTGTTGAAGTACGATCCGTCGAGCGTGATGTTGTTGAGGCGGTTGTCCTGCCCCGCGAACGACGAGCCCGATGCCTGCGGCGTGAGGCGCGTGAAGTCGGTGATCGTGCGGCCGATCGTGGGGAAGGCCATGATGGCCTCCTTCGGGATCGATGTCGACGCGCCCGTCACGGTGCTGCTCAACGCGCCGCCGGTCGCCGTGACCTCGGTGCCGCTCAGCGTGACGACTGCATTCTGGAGCACGAACTGGATGTCGGTCGTGGCGCCGAGTGTGACTTCGAGGCCCGACTGCACGTTGCGCTGGTAGCCGATGGCGATCGCGGTGACCGTGTACGGCCCACCGACGCGCATGGCGGGGAGCACGAAGCGTCCGTCCGAGCGGCTCGACGTCTGGTACGTGGTGCCCGACGGCTGGTGCACCGCCACGACGCGCGAGCCGGCGATCGGGCCGGCGGCGTTGCGTACGGTACCGGTCATCGAGCCCGATGTGACACCCTGTGCGGTCAGGCGGGTTGCCAACAGGCAAACCATGAGCAATACGCCGGCGGCGCGAACAGCCGACGACGTGGTCTGGATCCAGCGCTTCATCACTCTCTCCGGGTACGGATGTGGCACGTGGCTACGTGCGCTGCACGGGGTGGGCAGCGCGGGTGGGGATGCCCGCGACGTGGGGCGGGCAGACGAGCTAAGCTGAAGTCTCGATGTCACGAATTGGCGCATGCTTCGTGACGACGCCGCAACATTGTGTGGGTCGGGTGGGTTCCATGCGCGCTGGGGGAGGCGGGCGCCGCATCCAATATACGCGCGGCGTGCGCGCTGAAAACCCCATCTCGGCGTCATCTCTTTAGAACTTTCATCGAACAATATTGCGCGAATTGTGCGCTCCCATCTCACCGGCGCATGCATCGCAGCGCTGAGCATTTTCCGACTCGGGCTCAACGTGATGTCCTGCGACGGGGAACCTGCCGTCGGAGCCGCGCGGAAATTCACGCGTCAATGCGGGTCGGGGAGTTGTCACACGGCGTCGGTCGTGGGCACGGCCAGCCCACGAGGTACAGTCGACCGCTCCGCAAACGAGGCAGCCGATGAGTGTCTCCTACCTCGGCCGTCAACGTGCGCGTGTGACGTGCTCAAGGCGTTCAAGCTCCCGCGCGCGCTCCTCGCTGGAGCGGCGCGCGCGGTGACGTACCGTGGAGCCATGTTGCCTTTTGGGGAATCGTGGCGCCGCGCGTCACGCCCCTTTCGCAACAGCTATGCTATCGAGTGCCGTTCGACCGCTTGCGCCGCACGAGGCCCGCCAGTGCAACCAAGCCCGTTCCAAGCAGCACGAACGACGCCGGCTCGGGAGTCGCAGAAACGACGCTTACGGTGAGCGAGCCGGAGTTGTCGTCATAGCGCGTGTCCACGATCGAGAGACCCAGCACAACCGGAGCCGTCACCGTCAGCACCATCGGCGGGGCAGCGTTCGCCAGTGCCAGCTCGGGGCTCCCCCAGATGCCGGTCCACCCTTGCGGCGTCCATGGACTGCCGTTGAGCGAGTAGTAGAAAAACGTGAACCAACCGGTCCCCGTACAGTTCGCACCGAACGCATCGCACCCGCTGCTCGACGTGCCCCAGGCATTCCACGCACCCGCCGTAGGCGCAACGCTCCACGTCCCTTCGGTCAGCACCGTCGAGAAGACCGACGCCGGATTCCGCGAATCGATCGTGAAGTTCCCACCCTGCGCTTCAGCTACATGACCGAATGCGGCAACGGTGAGTGCGAGCGCGGCAACAGCGCTCCTCAGAAAGGAACGAGCAAGCATCATGATCGGTGGGCTCCGGCAACAAGCGTGGCAGGGATCAGTCTGGACGGCGGGCTCGCGTGCATCTTCAAGAAGCAATCCAACCGCTCGTGAGCTTCTGTGCAATCACTAACACCAGTAGCACCAACGGATTGCGTTCTGGTTTCAAGCTGCATTTGCCGGCTCCGGAGAGCCCAGGTGTCGCGTCGCACCGACAGGTTGGCGGAGGGGCGCGACACCGACGACGACTCAATCCGCGCGCGCGGCAAGCGCGAATGCGCCCGCTCGCTCGCCTTCACTGTAGAAGGGCGCACCGGCAGCTGGATCAAGGTGCGCACCTCGCAGGGAGAGAGCGGCCACCTCGCGGCGCGCTCCGACGGCAACAGTCTCATGGGGATCGCGTCAGGGCTGCGACGACTACGTCACCGTAGGCGCCGGTCGCGTTCAGCGGCTCTTCTTCTTTTTCGCCGTCTGCCTTGGATCCGGTCTTCTTCGTCGCCATGCGGCACCTGTCGGGTGAGAGAGGCCCACGGGAGCACAAGAATGGCTCCGCGGCAGGCGCGCATCTTCTCCGCCGCCATCACGCAAAGATCCCCGCGGCGTTGCAGCAGCGCGGAGGATTCAGAGAGGGCGGAGCGACGACGCAGCACACTTCGTGCTTTAGCTCAGCACATGCGCTCATTTCGTGATATCCAGTACTCTGCAGTCCTCCTCGCCTGCATCATGGCTTCAGGCTGCCTTCCTTCCCTCGCCGCGCGGCCCGAGGTCACGAAGAAACCGGCGTTCGATCCCGTCGCCTTCTTCGGCGGGCACACCCACGGCGAGGGCACGCTGGAGGTGCGCTTCGGCGAGAGCCGCCAGCTGAGTGTCGAAGGCAACGGCTACCAGAACGCCGACGGCAGCTTCCAGCTCGACCAGCTCATCACATACGCCGACAGCACGAAGGAAACGCGACGCTGGGTGCTGCGACGACGCGACGCCACGTCCTGGACCGCCACGCTGAGCGACGCGCAGGGCGAGGTCACCGCCGACGCGAACGGCAACCTCCTTCACCTGCGCTACCAGATCCGGAGCCCGAAGGTCTACATGGAGCAATGGCTCTACCTCCAGCCCGACGGCCGCAGCGTATTGAACCTTGCACAGGTCACGGTGCTCGGCGTCCCCTACGCGCACCTCTCCGAAACGATCACCCGCGTTGGGCCCTGACGAGCACCTCGCGCGTCGTCACGTCTCGCGCGCGAAGTCGATGAAGCCGCGCACCGGATCGGCGGTGAGGAGGATCACGCTGATTTCGTCGCCAAGCGTGAGTCCTTTACGGCCCCGCACGAGACGCCCCTCCACGCTCGACTCCGTGAGCAGGATCCACGTCGCGCGCGACGACATCCCCGTCACCGTGGCGCGGAAGGTCTCACCAATGCGATCGCGCAGCAGCGTGGCCGCCGCGCGCTTGCGCGCACGCCGCTCTTCCTTCTCCATCGGGACACCCTCGACGTACTCGAAGTCGATGAAGCCGTGCACCGTGTCGGTATCGATGAGCTTCACGGGCACCTTCATGCCCGCGGTCAGCGTCTTGAAGCCGCGCACCACGCGTCCTTCCGCCGTACCGTCCACGAGCCGCACCCACGTTCCACTCGACGACACCCCCGTGACCTCCGCGTCGAAGGTCTCGCCAATGCGCGGACGCATGAGGTCCGCCGCGAGCTTCTTGCGCTGGCTGCGGTCGCGCTTGCGCGTCGTGTCGGCGTCCACACCCTCGTGCGCGAAGTCGATGTAGCCACGCACCGCATCGGCGACCACGAGCGTCAGTCGCACCGTGTCGCCGACGTCGAGCCCCGCGCCGCCCTTCACGATCCGCCCCTCCACGGGCGGGCTGAGCACCCGCGCGTACACCCCCTTGGGCGACGACGCCGTGACGATCGCCGCGAAGCTCTCGCCGATGCGCTCCGACAGCATCGACGCGCCCGCGATCTTCCGCATGGTGCGCTCGACCTTGCGTGCCGCCTCGCCGCGCTCCGTACACCGCGCGGCAATCGCCATGAGCTCCTCGTCCGTATACGGCGACGCGCCACGATCATCGGCGGCTCGCAGCATGCGCTGCGTCACGAGATCCGCAAAGCGGCGATTGGGCGCGGTGGAATGCACGTAATCCGCCACCGCCAGGCCGAAGTGGCCTGACATCCGTCGGCTGCCGAGTCGCCGTTCCAGCACGTAGACACCGGGGCCGAGCAACTTCACCACCGACAGCGACAGGTCGGCGAAGTGCTCAGGATCCGCCGCGCGCCGTGCCTCGAGAAAATCGGCGAGCGCCGTGTTGCTCGGCGCCGCCGGCAGCGTGAACCCCTGCTCCGCCGCAATCGCGACGATACGATCCCACCGCTTCGGCTCGCGCACCACGCGTCGAATCGACGCGAAGCCGCGATCGACCAGGTAGATAGCCACGGCACGATTCGCCGCAACCATGAAGTCCTCGATCATGTCGCGCGCCCGATTGCGCCGCGCCACGGCCAGGTCCACCACCTTTCCATTCACCACGACCGGCGACGCCTCGATGCTCTCGAAGTAGAGCGCCCCGGCAAGCGCGCGCGCTCCACGCAGGCGTCGCGCCGCCTCATCCTGCATCAGTAGCTGCTCACGCAATTCCCGGCTTTTCACGATCGCCCTCGGCGGAGCCGCCTCGCCGTCGAGCCATGCGCCGATCTCGTTATATGTCAGCTTCGCCTGGTTGCGCACGAGGGCGCGGTACACCGTGCCGCCTACCAGCACGCCTCCGGGATCGACGTCGAACTCGACGACCACCGCGAGCCGGTCTTCTCCTTCATTCAAGGAGCTCAGGTCGGTGGACAACCGCTCCGGCAACATCGGAAAGACGGCGACGCCGGTATAGACGGACGTCGTGTTTGCGGCCGCGTGCACATCCGCGTGGGAGCCGAGCGGGACCAGTGACTCGACGTTGGCCACGCCGATCCGCACCCGTATGCCGCCGTCCGGCAACCGCTCGGCTACCTCGATCTGGTCCAGGTCGCGCGATTCGCGATTGTCCACCGACGACCACGCCAGCGCGCGCAGGTCGATTGTGCCTTTCGCCAGGTGTTCGGCAGACTTGTTGGAGATCGAGGCGACCTCCTGCAATACGTCCGCGGGAAAGTCCGCCACGAATCCATTGGCGCGCATCGCGGCCGTTGCCGCCGCACGGAGTGAGACGAGTGGTGACATGCGATCGGGCTAATGGTGAACGCTACCCACTTCCTTGCACGTTGTGGCCCACCCTTACGCCATCGCTGACAACTCGGCACAGCGCCGTGCGACGGCAGGCTGAACGTGGTGACGCCATCACCGTCGAGCGGAAGTGGACGTCGCCAGTTCCTTCGCGATGTCTTGTGTCTCGGGACGAGCCACTTGTGCACGTGCACAAACGTGTCATGCCGCCGTGATATGGCGATAGCGCGCCTGGATGCCCACGTACGCACCATAGGCCACCATGCCGAGCGCGACGACGAGCAGCACCGTGCGCCCATACGGCGCCCGCTCGAGGGCCGCGAACGCCTCGCCAATGCCGCCCGCCTGCGACGCATTGTGATGACGACCCGCGGTCACCAGTAGCGTGCCGATCATCACGAACACCACCCCGCGCGCAGCGATGCCGAATCGGCTCACCAGCACCGCCCACTCTCCAGCCTCGCGCCTGAGTCGTGGAAAGTCGAGTTGTTTGTCCAGCTTCGACTCCCAGGCACGATACACTTGGTACAAACCGAAGCACGCCACGCCCACGCCGCCGAGGATTACGAGCCAATCGCCAAAGGGCAGGTGCATCGCCTGTGACGAGGCCTGTCGGGCGGCCGTGCCATCCTGCCCGCCGCCGCCGTGCGCGCTCGCGATGCGAAACGCCTGCACCGCCAGCAGCGCGTGCAGGATGCCGCGCACCACGTAGCTGCCCCTCAGCGCCAGACCCTTTGCGTCCGTCCCCTTCCGCTCCGGATCCGCAAATCCCTGGAGCACCCGCCACGCGGCGTAGCCCAACAAGCCGACACCCATGACGATCAGCAGC
>JBBQFW010000247.1:0-5989 GCA_038322445.1 Gemmatimonadales bacterium | reverse complement strand
CACGAGTGTCACGAACGGCGTGGCAATGACACCGAGTGTGCAGGTCGCCGTCGTGGACGCCGATGGGAATACGGTGACATCCGCCACGGGTACGATCTCCGCGGCCATTGCGGCCGGTAGCGGCGCGACCCTGACGAATGCCACGGCGTCCATCAGCAGCGGCGTTGCCACCTTCAGCTCCCTGACACTCACTGGTACCACTGGCGCTTACATCCTCCAATTCTCCGACGGCACGCGCGCCGTGACCTCGGCCGCGTTTGCCCTGCGGGTCGGCGCGGCAACGGCCCTCGCATTTGGCACGTCACCCGCGACGACGGCGATCAATGGCGCGCCGCTCGCGCCGCAGCCGGTCGTGCGGGTGGTGGACGTGAGCGGAAACACGGTGGCGACGGCGGCCGGCACCATGACGACCACGATCACGTCCGGATCCGGCGCCACGCTCGTCGGCGCGACGGCGACGATCAGCTCCGGCATTGCCACCTTCACAACGCTCGGACTGAATGGCACGGTGGGCAGCTTCACGCTGCAGTTCAGCGACGGCACGAGATCCATCAGCTCGGCGTCGATCGCGCTCAGCGCGGGGGCCGCGAAGGCCCTGTCCTTCGGCACGGCGCCGTCCACGACCGCCGCAAACGGCGTCCCTCTCGCGGCGCAGCCGGTTGTGCGCGTGGTCGATGCCAGCGGAAATACGACGACGAGTGCCACCGGCACCGTGACCGCCACGATCGCGTCGGGTACAGGCGGCACGCTTGCCAGCAGCTCCGCGACGATCGCCGGTGGCATCGCAACATTCTCCGGCCTCACGCTGAACGGCCCTTCCGGAGCCTACACCATCAAGTTCAGTGACGGCACGCGCACTATCACGTCCGGCACGATCACGCTCGGACCATGATGACCTGATCCGGTCGGCGGCGAACCGGGCCGCAGCATACGCGCGTGGATCAGGTGCCGCCGTTGTGCATCACTCGTCCGCCCGCAGGCGTGTTCGGCCCTGCGCCTCACGTGGCGCCTCGGCCTCGTCCACAAACACGCCGCCCGCGCGCAGCTTCCTGATCATCGTCGTGCGAGCAGCCGGCGTGCCATCGGGCAATGCGAACACCAGCGGCGCAATCTGTCGCACGCCGGCGCCGAGCACGGACAGGATGCGCGCCGCGATGTCGGTGTCGGCGCATTCGATCAGCTCCACGCGGCGGAGCGTCGCGCGACGGACAGCGGCCATCCATCCCGCAATCTCGTGCTGCACATTCTTCGGGATCGCCTTGCTCGACGCGCGCGTCAACGCACCGATCACGTCCCCCACGGCGCTGCCGGCTTCCGCCGCGGCAAGTACGGAGGTGCGCGTGATGCGGAACACGTGACCCGGCGCCACCCCGACACGCTCGCAGAACCGCGCCAGCTCCGCCTCGGCCGCCGGTGCGGCACCGAGAAACACGACCTCGAAATTGGGTTGCACCACGACGTCGCCCTCCGCCAGGCCAGCGTTGTAGTCGAACTGATCCACGGCGCCGAGCAGGTAGAGTCCGACTTCCGTGAGGGAGAAGCAGAGCCGTCCCGCGTCGTCGAGACCGATCCTCGCACCACCAAGGCCCACCAGGCGATCGGTCAGGAAATGCGCCAGCGTGTCGATCCACAGCGTGCGGGTCTCGTTCCGCAGGTCGGCATGGCCACTGTAGAACATCAGCGCGCCGTCCTTGCCCGGCGGCAGGTCGACCAGCGCGACCAGCGGATTGTCCTGCCGCGACGCGTGATCGAGGAATTCGCCAGTGGGAAGGAAGACGTCGCGCGCCTGGAGGAATGTGCGCGTCAGCTCGGCGCGCAGGTTCAGCGACTTGGGTGTCTGGTAGAAGGGGAGTGAGCGCGAGAAGAATCCCGTGACGCGATCGGTCTCGTACATGTTCACCGGATTTCGCTCCTTCGACCGCCGCAGCGGATCCACCAGCGCAGCAAGCCGCGCGTGCGCGGAGAGCGCCAACCATTGCACTCCGCTCTGCGTCGCGCACAGGTGCGGATTGCCGTCGATGCCGCGGACGTGCGCGAAGCGGCGCGTGAGCAGCGACTGCGCCGCAATATCGACACGATTGTCCTCGAAGAGCGCCGCCGCCCAGACGGGCGGAACGACGAGCCGCCGTTCGATCTCCGCCCGGGTTCGCGCGAATACTGCGCCGTCGTTCGCGCGCAGGCGGACCGGCGTTGCCGCCGCCGCCGCGAGCAGCGTCGTCATGTCTTCCATCTGGACGGCGAGTCCGAACGTCTCGCGTACCTGCACCGGCGCGGGCGGAGCGGCGGGGGCGCGCGTGAGCTCGTGTGCCACCGCGGGCCACAGTCCGATGCATGGCTCCAGGTCCTCAGTGCGCATGCCGGCGAAAAACGCCATCGACGCGAGTCCCGCATGAATGGCACGGCCGAGCAACGTGATGTCTTCGGGATGTTCACGTTCGTCGACCAGATCGCGTAGTGCTACGCCCTGAGGGGTTTCCTTCAGGTCCGTTGCCAATTCCCTCAACTCGTGCAGCACCGCCATTTCACCCACGAGAAATTGCGCCGAGCTGAGCCCATGCGTGTCGGCCCATGCGAGCAACGCATCGTCCCCCTCCGCGTTGATGAGGTCACTCACCCAGGAGGAAAATGCGACGAACGGCGCAAGCGTCTGCCGGTTGGCATAGACGTTCGACCGCAGGGCCGACGACGCGATGCGCTGGATTTCGTCGCCGGTAAAGTGGTCTTCCATGTAGTGCAGGAGCGCGATCCGGACTTCCTGGTCCGTTTCCACCCGCGGCTCTTCGTGAAAGAGCTGATGCCGTCCCATGGCGCGCAACACGTTCACCAGCGAGCGGCGTTCGTCGCTCACCCACAGCCGGTGCTTGTCCGGTTCGTACATCGCAATTCCACTCCGTGCGATTGCGCTGACGTGCTCGCCGAATCGCAGGCTCTGCACATAGCCGTGCGACTTCAACTCCTGCAGCACGACGCGGCGCGCGGTGGGCCGAAGCGCGTCCCAGAGCTCGAGCTCCAGCAGGATGCCCGGCCAGTCAACGTCGAAGTGCTTCATGCGAGCGCGTGCGCGTCGACGATCTGGTACTCGTAGCCCTGCTCACACAGGAAGAGCTGCCGCTTGAGCGCGAACTCCTGCTCCACGGTGTCGGCTGTCACGACACTGTAGAAGTGCGCCTGATTCGCGCCGGCCTTGGGACGGAGGATGCGGCCCAGGCGCTGCGCCTCTTCCTGTCGCGAGCCGAACGTGCCAGACACCTGGATGGCCAGCGAAGCGTCGGGCAGGTCGATGGCGAAATTGGCGACCTTCGACACGACGAGTGCTGGCAGCGCGCCGGCCCGGAACTGGTCGTACAGCACGTCCCGCTTCGCCTGCGGCGTCGTTCCCGTGATCAGTGGGACACTCATTTCCGTCGCCAGGACTTCCAGCTGGTCCACGTACATGCCGATGATGAGCGCGGGCTCACCGGGATGACGCGCAATGATGTCCCGGATCACCTGCACCTTGTCCGGATTCTCGGACGCCACGCGGAACTTGTTGCGCGTCTCGGCCAGCGCATACGGCATGCGCAAGTCGTCGGCGAGCGCGACGCGTACCTCGGTACAGACCGCGGTCGCAATCCAACCCTGACGCTCGAGCACCTTCCACGGGACGTCTGCCTTCTTCGGGCCGATGAGCGCGAACACATCGTCCTCGCGTCCGTCCTCGCGCACGAGTGTGGCCGTGAGACCCAGGCGACGACGCGCCTGAAGCGTAGCCGTGATCTGGAAGACGGGCGCAGGAAGGAGGTGTACCTCGTCGTAGATGATGAGCCCCCAATTGCGCTCATCGAACAGCGCGAGATGCGTGAACTCCGCCTCCTTGCTCGCGCGATGCGTGAGGATCTGGTAGGTGGCCACGGTGATCGGTCGCACATCCTTCGTGCCCGCCGAGTATTCGCCAATGTTCTCTGGGGCAATGTCGGTCTTGTCCAGTAGCTCGCGGATCCACTGGCGCACCGCCGTCACGCTCGTCGTGAGGATCAGCGTGGACGACTGCACCGCGGTGATCACGCCCATGCCGACGACGGTTTTCCCCGCCCCGCACGGCAGCACCACGACGCCTGAACCGCCCCGCGCGGAACCGAGCGCGTAGAACGCATGGACGGCCTGGAGCTGGTAGTCGCGAAGCGCGAACTCCGCACCCGCCGTGGTCTCCGTTCTCAGCGAGACATCGAGCGATTCACCTTCCGTGTACCCAGCGACGTCCTCGGCCGGATAACCCGCCTTGATGAGGGCCTGCTTGATGCGACCGCGGTCGCCGTGACGGATGCGGAAGGTCGTGGGCCCGATGCGATCCGCCAGAAGCGGCGCCAATTGCCTGCCGTGCGCCAGCTCCTCGGCGAGATGGGGATCGCTGGCGTGCAGGAGCAGGTAGTCGGCCGCCGGATTGTCCTCATCCCGCACGACGCGCAGTCGGCCAAAGCGCCCCGCGAAGTCGCGGACCTGGTTGGTGATGCTCACCGGAACGGCGAAGCGCGAGAACGACGTCAGCGTCCCCGCGATGTCGTCAACGTCAACGCCGGCGGCACATGCGTTCCAGATGCTCAGCGGCGTGATGCGATACGTATGAATGTGCTCGGGCGACTTCACGAGCTCGGCAAAACGCGCCAGCGCATCGCGTGCCTCGGCGTATCGCGGCGCCGAGAGGTCGACGAGGATGGTGAGGTCGCCCTGAACGATCAGCGGGTTGTCGTTCATGGCGTCATGATTTCGGCGGCTCTCATGCGATTCAATATGCGTTCTACCCCCCGCGGCTGGGAGGTTGATGGCCCATCCGGGCGCGTGGGCACCGGCTGTGCATTGTCGGTGGCCATGACTCGCAAGACGATCGCGGCGCTCGCCGCCGCCACGGTGCTGGCAGCAGCCTGCTCCCCCTCGCAGGACCAGGAAGTCGCCATTGGGCGGCAGAACGCCGAGCAGGTCAATGCGCGGCTGCCGATCCTGCGCGATCCGGTGGCGGCGGACTACGTGCAGCAGCTCGGCATGTCGATGGCCGCGAAGACGTCGCGGTCCGATCTCGACTGGAAGTTCTTCATCGTGGACAGCAAGGACGTCAACGCGTTCGCGCTCCCCGGTGGCTTCATCTATGTGAACCGTGGCCTGATCGACCACGCGCAGGAGCTCGACGAGCTCGCGGGCGCGCTCGGCCACGAGATCGGGCATGTCGTGCTGCGGCACTCGGTTCAGCAGATGGTGCAGGGCACCAAGGCCAATGTCGCCGTGTCACTCGGCTGCACGCTCACGCGGATCTGCAACAGCGACCTCGCGCGCGCGGCCATCCAGTTCGGGGGCGCCGCACTGTTCGCGCGCTACAGCCGCCATGATGAGGCACAGGCGGACTCCGTCGCGGTGGAGAACGTGATGCGGGCGGGGATCGACCCGCACGGCATCCCCGCACTGTTCGAGCGGCTGCTCGAGGAGCGCAAAACGTCGCCGATGCGGATCGAGGCGTTCTTTGCCTCGCATCCAATGGAAGAGGATCGCATCCGCGCGACGGCGGCCGAGATCAACGCGATCGACCCGGCGGAGCTGCGGGGATTGAAGCGCGATGATCCAGGCTATCAGGCCTTCAAGGCGCGACTCAAGTCGCTGCCACGGGCGCCCGATCCGGATCCCGCGCAGCAGTTGGCGCCCGAGTCGCTGCGGTCGTCGCCATGACCGATCTCCGAACTTTGTGAAGCGCCTTGACGCTCGTTCGTCATTCCCGCGCAAGCGGGAATCCATGTTCAAAAGCCCCGACCGCTTGCACCAGCCCGCATCGGGAGCAAGGATCAAGGCATGTCTCTCGTCTCCGGATATCTCCGCACGACTCGTCGGCTTGCCGGTGTGTGTGCCATGGCTTCGATCACCGCCTGCGCGTATGGCGGTCCGCCACTCGTCATCCCCGAGCCGTCGCTCGCCGCACGGGACGAGCCGCGTGAGCTCGCGGTGGACCAGCAGGCAAAGCACGCGCTCG
>JBBQFW010000246.1:0-5995 GCA_038322445.1 Gemmatimonadales bacterium | reverse complement strand
GCGCGAGGTGGCCGTGGGCATCGCACCCGCGCCGGGTGCGCCGCTCGACGAGCGCTACATGAACTTCGTATATCAGCCGCTCGCGGAGCCAGACGGCCATCGCTCGGACGTCTTCGTGCTTGGAGTAGACGTCACGGAGCATGTCCATGCTCGCCGGGCGCTGGTGGCGAGTGAGGCGCGCTATCGCTCGCTGGCCGAGGCGGTACCAGTGCAGGTGTGGACGACGGGGCCGGATGGACAGCTCGATTTCGTGAGTGAGCAGACCGCCGCATATCTGGGCGTGTCTGTCCAGGAGGTGCTCGCCACCGGCATCCCGTTCCAGAGCGAATTCCGACTCCGCGATGGTGCGAGCGGTGCGTATCGCTGGCACCTTGCCCGTGCCGTTCCCGCGCGCGACGCCTCCGGTGTGGTGGTCGCGTGGGCTGGATCAAACACGGACGTGGAGGACGAGCGGAGCGTGCGGGCCCAGGCAGAGGATGCGAATCGCATCAAGAGTGAGTTCCTTGCCGTGATGAGCCACGAGCTCCGTACACCGCTGAACGCCATCGGCGGGTATGCGGAGCTGTTGGCGATGGGGATTCGCGGGCCGGTGACTCCAGAGCAACGGGCCGATCTCGAACGTATTCAACGGAGCCAGCGCCACCTGCTCAGCCTGATCAACGGGGTCCTCACGTTCGCCAAGATGGATGCTGGGACGATGGAGTATGATGAGGAGGACGTGTCGCTCGATGACGTGCTCCTGACGTGCGAGGCGCTCACGGTCCCGCTGGTCCGGGTCAAGGGACTGGAGTTGTCGTACGACCCCGTCGCACCGCAACTCATGGTGCGCGCCGACCGCGAGAAAGTCCACCAGATCGTCATCAATCTCGTCAGCAACGCCATCAACTTCACGGAACCGGGTGGACGTGTGACGGTGTCGTGTGACTCATTGGGGACGCAACAGGTGGTCGTGCGTGTGACGGACACGGGGCGCGGCATCGCTGCTGACCAACTCGAGCGGGTGTTCCAGCCCTTTGTGCAGGTAAACGCCACGCTCACGCGCACCCAGCAGGGGACAGGACTCGGACTCGCGATCAGTCGTGAGCTAGCCCGAGGGATGGGTGGCGATCTCACTGTGGAGAGCGAGCCGAGCGTGGGGAGCACGTTCACGCTCACGCTGCCTCGAGCGCAAACCTGACGCTGCGAAGTGGGTGAAGCAGGGGAAGAAGGGCGAGGAACCGCCGCGCGAGCCGATAGCGCCCGCCCCCCTGCCATCCTACCCGACTCACCGCCCGCATTCCCTAAGGCATTCCTACGCGGTGAGCTGCGCACGAGCTCGCCTGTCACTCGTGGAGATTGCAGGGTTGCTTGGACATTCGTCCACGGTTGCGACGGCGCGCTACGCTAAGTTTATGCCGCATGATCAGCACCGCCGCGATCAGGTCGCTCGCATCTCGGCAGCGTACGCTCAAAAAATGCCGGTGCTCGAAATGGTTTCCCCAAACCGCCCCCCCAATCCGCCATATGGAACCACGCACTGGTCCGTCAAGAACACGCACGAGGAAGTCAGCTACATAGCAGAATACCGCACGAAAGCACACAAAACTGATGTACGTTTGGGCAGGTGTCTGAGTGGTTGAAGGAACCGGTCTTGAAAACCGGCGAACCCGCAAGGGTTTCGTGGGTTCGAATCCCACCCTGCCCGCTTTGCAGCCTTTCATTCGCGAGACAATCCGTGGGTCGTAAAATCGGTGGCATCGTGCTGCTCGCTCTCGCGGCGCTCATGCTCCTCGGCTTCGCACGATCGAGCGCATCGCTCGCATCGCCAACTGCGCTCTTCGCGCTCGCTCTCGTGGTGATCCTGCCAGCCGTGGGTGGCATCGCGCTCCTGCGAGGCTCGCTCGGCGGCAACTCCGCGACGCGCATGGCGCAGCTTCGGCAGCAGACCATCGACGCCGAGATCCTGCGCGTCGCCATGGAGCGCGGCGGGCGATTGACCGCCGTCGAGGTGGCCACCAGCCTTGGACTCGGCGCTGGCGATGCGAAGGCAGCGCTCGATGACCTCGTGCAACGGCAGCTCGCTGAGCTCGAGGTCTCGGACGAGGGTGTGCTCATCTACACCTTCCACGAGGCGCGGTACTTCAAGGGCGACGTGAATTCCCGGGCGCGTCTCGATGCCTGACTCGGCGATGCCGCTTCCGCCGCGCACGCCGTTCGAGGCACGACTGCCCTGCCCGGTGTGCCTCGGAGTGCAGATGGAGAAGGTCTCCATCGGCGACGGGCGATCGCAACTCGTGCTGGACCACTGCACACGATGCGGCGGCGTGTGGTTCGAGCAGGGTGAGGCGCGGCAGCTCACGCAGTATTCCCCGACCGAACTCTGGAAGCACATCCCTCCACGCGCCACGGTGTTGCGCCCGCCCTGCCATGGCTGCGGTACGCCGTTGTACCGAAGCGCCGAGGCCTGCGCCGTCTGCGGGCGAAAGAACGAGATCGCCTGTCCCAAGTGCGACAAGACGATGGAGCGCCGCGCGCATGGGGCGCTGATCCTCGACGTCTGCAAGCGCTGCAATGGCGTCTGGTTCGATCACGACGAACTGAAGGACGTGTGGTCGCTCTCCGCCGAGTCGGCCGCTAACAACGTCCCGGGACGCGCGTCACAGGCTGCAGCGGTGGGCGGCGACATCCTCCTGGAATCACTCTTCTGGTCACCCGGCCTCACCATTCAGGCCGGCGCCGCCGCGGTCGAGGGCGTCGGACACGTTGTCGGCGCGCTCGGCAGCGTGTCGCTCGAGGGCGCCGCCAGTGCGGCGATGGGCGCCGCCGACGTGGTCGGCGGTGCAGCCGAGGGCGTCTTCAGCGCCATCATGGACATCATCAGCTCGATCTTCGACAGCTAGCGCGAGGTCGGCGGCGTGCGCTGCGCGGCTTCGCGCGCGGTGATCCATGCATCGAGCAGCTGGGGCCGCACGTCGTTCGCGTCGCGTCCTGATACCGGGCCCATGACCTTGAGCACGCGCCGCGCGCCCGTCACGTCGCCCAGGGCAAGCCGAGCCATCACGGCGCCCTCGCGAAGCTCATCCGCCAGCATCCAGTGATCGCCCTTCGCGGCGAGCGGCACGAGGAGCTCGGAGGCGCGCCACGCCTGCACGAAGTCCCAGGCCGCCAGACCGTGGAGAAACGCGACGGTGGCGCGTGCCTCCGTGGGTGCGTTCTGCGCCGTCATGTAGGCGTCGACTCGCGCGAAGAACGCGGAATCCGCCACGCCCGCCGTGCCACCGCCGCGAAGTTCCTCGGCCTCGCGCACCGCCGCCGCCCACACGTGCCAGTCGACTGGCGCGGCATTGCTCGCGAGGAGCCGATCCACGGATCGCGCGCGTTCCGCTGCCCCGAGCATCTCCGGCGCCGCCCCCTCGAAATGCTGGTCGCGCGCGCGCGCGGCGAGCTCCATGGCCTCCAATCGCGGCACGAGCGTGATTGCGGTGTACGGCTCGCCCGAAACGCCCACACGACGTCGCTCCATCATCGGCGCAATGGCGAAGCGATCGCTGACGAGGCCCACGAACCCCATCGCACCTTCGTTCAGGTAGCGCGTGCGCTCCGCGCCCAGGTCGAGGGTGGGATAGAAGTCGGAATTTCCACCGCCGCCCGCGACGAGCGGTGCCAGCGTGGTCGCATCCACCATGTGCAGGGCGTCGAGCATTGGATGCGTCAGCGGATAGACACGCTGCAATGCCTCGGCAATGGGCCCGAGTGAGAACACATTCCAGTCGGGCGGCGGAAGGTGGGCCTTGTTGGTCGCGACGATGAGGATGTCGCGATTGCCCACGGCGTAGATACCGTAGTCGGGAAAGTTCTCGGCCACTGCGCGCACGACGCTGAGCACGAGTCCGTCGTTGATCTCCGCGAGGTGCAGCCACTGCCCGAAGACGCCGTCCGGCGTGAGGAAGTGTCGGACGTGCGCATAGAACTCCGTGGTGAACAGCCCGGACACCCCCGCCACCCACGGCGTCGACGGCTCGGACAGGATGAGGTCGAAGCGCTGGGTCTTCGCCGCGAAATACGAGCGCGCATCGTCGATCGCGAAACTGGAGCGCGGGTCGTCGAACACGTTGCGATTGGCCGGATAGAACTGACGTGAGCCGCGGATCATCTCCGGCTCTATCTCGATGGTGACGAGCGACTGCAACGCGGGATCGCCGAGTAGCGTGTGGGACGACATCCCCGATCCCTGGCCGATCACCGCCGCGGTGCGCGCGCCCGGTGCGTGCGCCAGGAGGACGAGGGGCAGCAGCATCTGCGTTGACGCATCGTGGGTGAACGGGCCGCGCTGCGTGGGCGGATGAAACCACTCCGGACCCAACGAGGCATCGGGCTTTCCGTTGGTCGCGAGCGAGAGGCCACCACTCGAGAGAATGCGCCGGACGCTCACCGTTGCCGTTCGTCCGTCGGCGTAGAAGGCCACGTCCGACTGCCGCGGCGCTCTTGCCGACCCATATCGGAACACGCCACTGGTGAGGACGCCGCGATTGAAGTCGGCGCGCGCTCCGACGACGAACAGCAGCGCGACGACCGCGAGCACCGGCGCCCATCGCCGGCGTTCGGGCCACCACCGCGCGCGACCCGTGTCCATTACCAGCAACGCGATGCCCAACGCGACGTCGACGCCGGCGCCACTGATGAGCAGCCACTTGAGACCGAGGATCGGGAGCAGGACCAGCGCGGCGAGAATCACCCCGACAATCGAGCCGAACGTGTTCACCGCGTACACGAGACCGACGGCGCGCTCCCCGTGCGTCCCGCTCAGCAGCATGCGCGTGATGAGCGGCAGCGTCATGCCCGCGCAGAACGTGGCTGGAAGCATCACCGCGAGGCAGATGACGTAGCGCGCGATGCTGAACGCGCGATAGCCGGCGGGCGAACGGGTGAACGCGGCCATGAAGTCCGCCATCCAGCCGAAGGAATCCACGTAAAGCGGCAGGGTCGCCACCGCCATGGCGCCCATGGCGAGCTGCACGTAGCCCAACGTGCGGATGGATGCCGCGCCGCGGTCGCTGCGCCCGCGGATCGCGAGCGCGCCGCACGCGAGGCCGAAGATGAACGCCGACAGCATCAGTTCGAACGAGTGCGTCGCGGAGCCCAGCACGAGCGAGAGCATCCGGATCCAGCCGATCTCGTACATGAACGACGAGAGGGCCGTGCCGAAGCTCACCGCGAGCAACACACGCTTCACGCGGCGGGAGACGTCGCGTCCGTCGCGCTGCCACGTCCCGCCGTTCGACATCCGGACGGGGAGATCCCGACGGTCTGGCGTGGCCTCGACGTCACGACGCGAGGCGAGAAAGACCGCCGCGGCAACGACCAGGTTCATCGCGGCCGCGGCGGCGAGCGTGCCGGGAAGTCCCGCCATGGCGATGAGTACGAAGCCCGCGAGCAGCACTCCGCCGGAAGCGCCCATGCTGTTGGCGAAGTACAGCAGCGAGATCGTACGGCCCGGCGTCACCATCGTCCGCCGCAGTGCGCCGGTGGTCATCAGCGGGAACGTCGCTCCGAGCAGCACGGACTGCGGAAGGATGAGCAGCGCCGCGATGCTCCACTTCACCACGGTGTGCATTGGTCCTGGCCCCAGCGCCGGAAAGATCGCGTCGTACGCCGAGTGCGTGGCCCAGAGGAAGATGTCGTGGAACACCAGGCCGATGACGCCGACCGCAAGCTCGACATACGCGTACAGCCGCAGCGGATTGCGCACCTGCTCCGAGCGGCGGCCCACCAGCAGCGCGCCCAGCGACATGCCCCCGAGGAAGATCGTGAGCACGAGAACCTGGGCGTATGCGCTGTGCCCCACGAAGAGGCCGAGATAGCGGGTCCAGATCGCTTCGTACATCAGGCCGGCGGCGCCGGACAGCACGAACATCGCGCAGAGGAAGAGGAGCATGCCCAACCGACGCCTGCGCCCGGCTCGCGTCACGCTGCGTCGCGGCATTCGGGTTGCCGTCGCGTGCCGCGTCCATTTACA
>JBBQFW010000245.1:0-5995 GCA_038322445.1 Gemmatimonadales bacterium | reverse complement strand
AGTGTCAGTTTACAGGCATTGCATGATGTGAGGCGGTGGTACGACGTGGGCCCGAGGCAGCATCGACGGTTGATCCTGCTGATATACGCCGATTACTCCCTCGCAGGAGCAGCGCGGCAAGAAGCAGATGCGTCGGGAGCTGGCTCATTCTAGACTCGGGGATGCCGGTCCTGCGTCCTGCCCGGCCCGCATAACGCCGTCGAGCGTGCTCACCTATCGCACCTCGGCGCCACACGTCGGACCATCACCCTCAGTTCAGATCGCACTCACGGGTTCCACCTCGCGCGCGACCGCCCAGAGGAAGCCGACCAGCTCCCGCGCGACCGCGACGACCGCGATCTGCGGCCGCTTCCGGTACGATAAGTGATTGAAGCGGGCGTGCAGCCGCTGCTGCGCCTTCCACGCGTGCGTGATTACGGCCGGCGGTTGTCCCGCCTGCCGACGCTTGAGATCGACGCTGATCTGCGGGCGATGCCGATAGCTCCACCCCGCCTGCACGAGCACGTGCCGGCAATGTGCGTATTTCGCTCGATGTTGATCACCCGTTTCGCTCCAAGCTGATCACCGGTTTCGGTTGAAGGTGATCACTCGTTTCGCTCGATGTTGATCACCCATTTCGCTGGAAGGTGATCAGCGGATGCGCGGCGACCGCAGGATCCCACCGCCGGCACTCACTTCCCCCGGACGTCTACCCGGAGCGAGGCTGTGCCTGCAGAGAGGATTTCCATGCGGAAGGTGTTGGAGGTGTTACGCCTCCTGTTCGACCAGGACCGAAGCCAGCGCGAGATCGCGACCATCCTCGCGCTCTCTCAGGGCACGGTGCACAACTACGTCGCGCGCTTTCGGGCGTCGGAACTCTCGTGGCCGCTGCCGGCCGGGCTCGACGAGGCGGCGCTCGACGCCCAGCTCTTCCGGCGGGGCGAGTTGCCGCCCTCGGCGACGCGACCCGTGCCCGACTGGGCCACGGTGCACCAGGAGCTGAAGCGGAAGGGCGTCACGCTCCAGTTGCTCTGGGTGGAGCATAAGGAAGCGGCGCCCGAGCCAGCCCGCTGCTATCAGTACACGCAGTTCTGCCGCCTGTATCACGCGTGGGCCGGGACACTGGAGCCCGTGCTGCGGCAGGTGCAGCGACTCTTCGTGGACTACGCCGGGCCGACGATGCCCGTCGTGGATCCGCAGACCGGCGAGATCCGCGAGGCGCAGCTCTTTGTCGGGGCACTCGGGGCCAGCCACCTCCTCTATGTCGAGGCGACCTGGACGCAGACGCTCCCTGACTGGATCGGGGCGCATGTGCGGATGCTGGAGTATGTGGGTGGCGTGCCCGCGCTCATCATCCCGGACAGTCTCAAGAGCGCGGTCGGCCAGCCCTGCTACTACGAGCCCACGGTGCACGCGACGTATCAGGACTTCGCGACGCATTACGGGACGGCGATTTTCCCGGCGCGGGCCTACCATCCGCGCGACAAGGCGAAAGTCGAGACGGCGGTCCAAATCGTCGAGCGCGAGATCATGGCCCCGCTGCGCCATGACGTGTTCGCTCGCGGAACTCAATCACGCGCTCGCCGTCGCACGGGAGCGCGTGAATGAGCGGCCCTTCCAGAAACTTGCCGGCAGCCGGCGCAGCGTCTTCGAGGCGACGGAGCGGGCGACGCTGCGGCCCCTCCCAGCCGAGCGGTACGAGCTCGCGGAGTGGAAGACGGAGAAGGTCAACATCGACTATCACCTCTCCGTCGAGGGGCATCTCTACAGCGTGCCGTATCGGCTCGTCGGAGCCGGGGTGACCGTGCGCCTCACAGCGACGATGCTTGAGATCCTGCATCAGGGCACGCGCGTCGCCGCGCATGTGCGGAGTACGCTGAAAGGCCGCTACACCACCGAGCCCACGCATCGGCCGAAGTCGCACCAGCAGCACCTGGACTGGAGTCCGTCGCGGCTCGTGGCGTGGGGCGCGAGCATCGGCGACGCCACGGCCCGCGTCGTCACCACGATCCTCGCGCGGCAGCCGCATCCGGAGCAAGGGTATCGGGCCTGTCTCGGACTCCTCGCGTTGAGTCGCCGCTACGACCGCACGCGCCTGGACGCCGCGAGCGTCCGCGCCCTCGCGTCCGGTACGGTGAGCTATCGCGCGGTGAAATCCATCCTCGCCACGGGGCTCGACCAGCTCCCGCTCGAGGTGGAGCCGCCGACGCTCCATCTCCCCGCCACGCATGCGGAGGAAAACAACTGTGCTTCTCGAGGGCGGACGTACACGATCGGCGTCACCATGATTCCGCTCACGGACACCGCCGGAGAATAGACGTAGCTGACCTTCGGTAACCGAAGGGCGACGCAGACGTGCTCCAGAATCCGCCCTTCTGGTCGTACCCGCCCTGGAGCGAGCCGTTGGTCGTCACGCCATCCGGATCGGTGAACGCGCTCACGCTACCGAGGTAGTCCACGTTCATCGACGTCACTCGGCCGCCGGGGTCATTGCGACGCTCGCCACTCGGTAGGAGTTGGGCTCCCCCATAGGCAGGCGTCGCTCCGGACGCTGCGTGCGACCTATCGCGTTATCGCAGAAGCACTTGGAGAATTTGAGACCGTCTGCGCGCGCTCGGGTTGTCGCATTTTGTCGCATTTTGTCGCGCGACTCTGCGACAAGAACATGCGACGCGCGACGTGCGCACGCACAGAGTGATGCAAGGCGCTTGCGCGCACAGCCTGACGTGAGTGACGGGCAGTCTGATCGCGGCCGCCGTCATAGGGACGTACACGTGGCGGATGCAACCGGAGCCTTCGCGCGGACTCCGCCGGAGTTTTCGAGTATCCATCGAAAACGCACACGCTCTCCATTATCCTGTCGTGAACACGAACCGCGCAGAAACAGCAAACTCTCCAGAGCTTAGTAGACCTCGGCCAACCTTCACACAATTCGACAACGAGGACTGAAATCCGTGTGTCGTCGGTTCGATTCCGGCCCTGGCCATCTTGGTAAGTAGTGAATAGACAAGGAGATACGAAAATGGCAGTCATCTTTCGATGGCCGCCATTGGTGTTTTCGCGCCCGGATTCCGCCCCAACCTGAAAAAACTCGTGGCGGGGACCAGCGTCAGCTCAGGCGCGAGAGGTCGTCAAACGATCAGGCGAGTGTGTGGCTGTAAACGTTTGCGCCGTTCCCGATAGCATGTTCGAAGACGCCTTCTTCGGGCATGCGCGCGGCGCTTTTACGGGAGCACTCAACGATCATGTCGGCTATCTGACCGAAGCGCATCGCGGCACGATGCTTTTCGACGAGATCGGCAGTCTGAGCCACCGACACTTGGCGGGAAGCACGGTCTGGACAAAGTACGACGGTGTCCGCACTCGGTCACGCCATTTCTGTTCACTCCAAGCACAGAACGTGTGGGCATCGGACAAGATGCATTCCGACGCGTCAAGCCGTGGTGAATTATATTCACCCGTCGACTAGCGGGCGGTCCAGCTATCAACACCCGCTCTGGTATCGCCACAGTGCACGGGGGTCTCACGGTGAGACACCCGTGCACCGTTTTTGGGGGAAGCTCAAGTATGATGGACGAGCCGTGCCTGCGACTGCGCTACTGCCGCGTCAGAACAACTTGATAGTTATAGGCCAGAAAGCCAGTCAGTGTTTTCCCATCAGCACTGACGGTGGCCGTGAAGGGCTCAGCCGCGGCGCCGTTGCCGTCACGCATCATGAGCGTGAGGGACGGCGCCGTATACGATCCGCTGCCGAGCAGTTTCTGGTCGACGTTGTTCGGGTTCACGAGCGGCGTTTCAATCCAAACCGCCGTGATCGTCCCATCCGTTGCTTGGTTGAGCTTGAGGGTGACAAGGTCGGTCGAGGCCGTGGGGTAGCCCCCCATCCAGGTGCCCGTGACGGTGCCGGGAGCGGGAGCTGGTGCGGGCGTGCCGCCGCCACCGGAAAGGCCACCACCCCCACCGGAGATGCCACCGCTCGCGCTCGGGGTTGGTGGCATGAGGCGGCCGGGCGACGGATTCGTCGGCTGCTCGACGCACGCGGCGAGGCCACACAGGGCCAAGAGCGCGCTGAGTGCGCGGACCTGCTGGGACAGGAGGGACACAGTAGACGTGCGCGACATGATCAACATGATCGAATGCTCCGACTGGGGGATGGCGCTTCGACGGACCGCCGTGGCGGTCTCGTGAGCAATGCCTCACGAGGCAAGACGGCAGCCTCGTCTGGCCCGCTCCGTAACACGTTATGACACAATGACTTCGTCGTGCGCGCGGCCCACACTCGCCACGGTGTGCCGTATCACTTCGTTACACCGGTGTCTCGCGGTGATACGCGCGTGATAGGTGCAGAGGATGCACACCGGCAGTCGCCGCGCCGTCGCAACACGTGACCTTGGCGTCATCATAGAAGCAGCAAAGCCTGAGAATCTTCCAGTCGTGCACGGCGCGAGATGTGCCCCTCGCCTTCACGGCGCTATCCAGCGCACACCTTCGCGTCACTGACCACCTCCGCCGCTCTCTTCGCTCGGACGACGCGTTCACCCTGTGGATCATCATTCGGGCACGCGTCAGGAATGCAGCGTGCACTCTGATCAGGGCCCGCTGTTCGTGTTTCCATACGGATGAGCAGCGCGGCCTGACCCTCCCGCAGCGCCGCAATCTGCTCCAGCAGCTCGCGGCGCCGCTGTTCGTCCTCGGTCGGCACCCGCGGACGAAGGTGAGAGCACCGCCGATTTCCAGTCGACACGTCTCCACGCGCTGCAGCCCCTCAATGCCCTGCCGCCAGGCTGCGGCCTCCAGCTCGCTAGGGGTAATGAGCTCGCGCTTCAGCATCACTCCGTCGGCAATGGGAAACAACGTCATTCGTGCGCGGCTCGGCACATCGACGTCGTCGGTTCACTTCACGGCGACGGGCGCTCCCGCGGAAACGACGCTGGCGTGGGTCGGAGGGGCCGCAGGTTCTCCGCGCACGTGGACGGTCGTATCGAACTGGAGCCCCGCGACCGCGCCGTCGCCCAGCGACCGGCTGTTTGTTCCGTGGGTCGCTGCGTGGAATGCGCCGCAATTGACCGGCACAACGGCAGTAAGGCTTTCGAGCCCCGAAAAAGCCTGAAACTCAACGGGTTGGTGGTGGGGCGGTTTGACGCCGGCACGCTAACGTCGGGGGGCGCGTTGGAACGGTCGGCATCCTCAGCTTTTCCGTATTCTGCTAAGCGGCCGCCGGATAATCCGTGTACCCCTCCTGAAACCCTTTCGGCCCCGGCGCATAGAACGTGGCCGGATCGGGCGCGGCCAGAGGGAGCCCTCGCTTCAGGCGCTCGACGAGGTCCGGATTGGCAATGAAGGGGCGGCTCATGGAGATAAGGTCCGCCGCGCCGCTCTCGAGCGCATTCTCGATGTCGGCAACAGTGGTGTAGTTGCCGCTGGAGATGTAACGACCCGTGAAAGCGGAGCGGATCACCTTGACTGTCGCCGCAGCCTGCGCCAGACCAGCCAGGCGCGAGTGGTCGACGAGGTGCACGTACACAATGCCGATCTTCTGGAGCTCACCGGCGAGGTAGCCGTATTCCTCGTCCGTCTCTGGAAAGTGCACCATGTCGTTGAAGGTGCTCCAAGGAGAGAGCCGGATCCCGGTGCGGTCGGCACCGATGGCGTCGGCAACGCCACGCGCGACCTCGATCACGAAGCGGGCGCGATTGCGGGCGCTGCCGCCGTACGCGTCGGTGCGCTGGTTGGTGCGCGGGTGAAGGAACTGCTCGAGCAGGTAGCCGTTAGCACCGTGCAACTCCACACCGTCGAAGCCGGCCTCGATGGCGAGCGTGGCGCTGCGGACGTACTCGTTGCGCACGGTCTCCAGCTCGGAAGCCGTCAGTGCGCGGGGCGTGCCGTTGGGCTTCATCTGCTCCTGATCCGTCCACATGTCGCCCGCGGCGGCGACGGCGGAGGGCGCGACGCCCTCGGCGCCCTGGGGCAGGTTGAGCTGGTGGAAGATGCGGCCGACGTGCATCAGCTGGACGAA
>JBBQFW010000244.1:0-6007 GCA_038322445.1 Gemmatimonadales bacterium | reverse complement strand
TCGACGTTGTGGTACGCCGGCTCGTCGGGCACGACTCCGATCTGGCCGCGGACGTCGCCCAGGAGGTCTGGATCCAGATCTTCCGTGCGCTCCCCAGCTTCCGGGGAGACGCACAGTTCGGGACGTGGGCGCACCGGATTGCCGTGAACCGCACGCTCAATGCCCTGCGGCGGACGAAACGGACGTCGTCCATCGAGGTCGCGGTGGAGGACGACAGCGCGTCCGTTGAACCGGAGGCGGAGCGTGCGCTCCTCGCCGCATCCATTGAAGAGGCGGCGAACAAGCTCTCACCGGGGGCACGCACGGTATTCCTGCTGCACGACGTGGAAGGCTACACGCACGAAGAAATCGCCGCCGAGCTGGGCATCACCGCGGGCGGATCCAAGTCTCAACTCTTCAAGGCGCGCGCAAAGCTCCGCGTCCTGCTGAAACACATGGTCGATGCGCCTGCACGCTATA
Source organism: Gemmatimonadales bacterium (assembly GCA_038322445.1). Lineage (GTDB taxonomy): Bacteria > Gemmatimonadota > Gemmatimonadetes > Gemmatimonadales > Gemmatimonadaceae > AG11. The sequence goes on along the minus strand of JBBQFW010000244.1, from coordinate 5,548 downwards.
CCCCTCGCTCAATCACGGCGGAACATGCTGCACCTTCATACTGAACGTCTCGCCGAGCTTGGCGATGACACGCCCTCGGTCGAGGAGGCGGCGCACCTGGCCGCCTGCGCGCAGTGCGGACACGAGCGCGACGCCTATCGGGCGCTACTCGCCATGGCGGCCGCCGAGCGTGAGCCATTCGGGCTGCCGCTGACGCGGTGGGATGCCATCGCCGCGGAACTGGCGGTCGTGGAAGCGCCGTCAGTTCCTCAGATCGCGCCCGCACGTGGCAGGAGCGCGCGCGCGCTCAGCATCGCGGCGGGCCTGCTGCTCATCGCGGGCGGTGCGATGCTCGGGCGTGCGTCCACCGGCGCGCGCATGTTGCCAGCCGTTGCGGACGACCAGACGGCAAGTGCGAGCCAGCCGATCCCGAATGCTGTTGCAAGCGCACAACGGCCCATCGATTCCACGACCTTCGCATCCGCGGAAGAGGCGCGTGCCGCACAGCGGCGGTCCGAGGCGCTCTACCAGCAGGCGGCCGCCTTCCTCGCGCGTGTCGACACCACGGGCATCGGCAGTGGCAGCCCGGTGGCCTATCAGTCGCGCCTCGCGGCGCTGGATCGCGTCATCTCCACCACGCGTGAAGCCATGCGCGAGGCGCCGCATGATCCGGTCATCAACGGCTACTACCTGACCACCCTGGGCCAGCGCGAGGCAACCCTGCGCCAACTCAACACGGCACTCCCGGCCTCGCTCAAAGTGAGCAGCTTCTGATGTCTTCTTCACCGAGCACCACGACCGTCGCGCCGCGTGTCCTGGCGCACCGCTCTGCCGTGGCGTCATTCGCCGTCCTGTTCGCCGCGTCGTCAGTGCCCCTTGCTGCACAGCAGCAGCGCGTCGAGGTGACGCGCCTGCGGTCAACGCATGCCGAGCCGGCCGATTCCAATGAAAGACAGCTCCGCCGCTTTCAGCGCCAGCTCGACTCGCTCGCTCGATTCTACAACGAGCGCGACGACCTCACGATGGCCGAACGCAAGCGCGTGGAGGGTGAGCTCGCGCGCACGGTGCAGCGACTCGAGGACATTGTCTCCCGCATGGATAACGAGGAGCCCATGGCGCGTGCGACCGACCATGTGCGCATCCTCATGGCGCCGCAGGCGCTCGAACGCGCCTCGCAGTCGATGTCCCGCGCGCTCATGCAGGTACGCGAGGATCAGCAGGCCAGGCCGCGCGGCTGGATCGGACTCGTGGCGCAGGGGCCCGGGCTCAACCAGCGCGTTGAAGGAGGCGAACTGCTCGTGCGCTACTTCGCCTACCCCCGCGTCCTCTCCGTCGACCCGAGCTCACCCGCCCAACGCGCGGGCATCGTGCCGAACGACACCCTGATCGCCTACAACGGGGACGACGTCACCGAAGGGGACATCTCGCTCACGCGCCTGCTCAAGCCCAACGCGAAGGTGAGCGTCCGCATTCGCCGCGATGGCAAGACGCGCGAGTTTGCCGTCACGGTCGCCGCGGCGCCGATGCGCATCGTCCAGCGGCGTGATGACGAGTCACGGGCGCGGGAGCAGTGGGTCATTGCAACGGTGCCCGAAGCGCCGGGCTTTCCGCGGATGCCTGCGCTCGCGCCGAACGCGCCATCGGTAACGCGGGTGAGTGTCCGCACACCGATCGGTCCCTTGGCCCCCCTTCCGCCGATGATGCCGTCCTCGGCTCGCGAGGATGGTTCGTTCGCCCTGTCGTTCGGCAACGGCGTCGCGGGAGCGCAACTCTCCACCATCGGGGAAGGGCTCGGCAAGGCGCTCGGCGTGAGCGGAGGTGTGCTGGTCACGACCGCGCCGGTGGGCTCACCGGCCAGTGAGTCGGGCCTCATGGAAGGCGACGTCATCCTCAGGGTTGGACGTCAGTCCGTACGGCGCGTGTCCGAGGTGATCGACCTCGTGGGTCTTGCCGCGGAGAACGGCGACACTGCCGTGGAGCTGCAGGTCGTGCGCCAGCGCAAGCCAGTGAAGGTCATGCTGAAGTGGAGAGACTAGGCGCACTCGCGTCCACCGGTTCGATTGGCTCGAGCTTTCGTCCGTCAGGCACCAGCGACTTGTGGATGGCGAGTGCCGCGATCGCTCCGTCAGCGGCGGCGGCTATCGCGAGCTGAGGCCCGGGCACGATGTCGCCTGCCGCGAAGCAGTGCCGCACCGACGTGCGATAGTGCTCGTCGATGATGATGTGGCCCTCATTGTCGCGCTCACAGTGGAGCTGGGCACCGAGGTCGTCGGCGGGATATTGACCGATGGCAAAGAAGATCTTGTCGGTATCGAGTTCGAGTCCGCCCTCGAACTGTACCGCGCGGAGCTGCGAACCCTCGTGCTTCGCGCATGTGATCGGCGCCTCGATGACCGGGATGTTCAGCGCGTCGAGCTTCTCGGTGTATTCCGCGAGGTCCAGGTCTGCTGGCGCGCCATTCGTGCAGATGATGATCTGGTCCGTCCACGTCGTGAGATCGAGCGCGAGTCCCGCGGCCTTCCGTCCCTTGCCGACGACAACGACCTTCTTGTGCGCGCAGTCCCATCCGTCGCAATCGGGACAGACGTGGGCGGTCGCACCGTAGATGTGTTCGAGGCCGGGTACATCGGGCCAGACGTCCTTGAGCCCGACCGCGAGGAGCAGACGACGGGCATCGATGTGGCGGCCGTCGCCGAGCACCAGGTTGAAGTGCTCCTCGTCGCGGCAGGCGACGCGTTCGCATGTTCCGTCCACCAGCTCGACACCGTACTTGCGGGCTTCGTCGCGACCGATGCCGCGCAACTCGGCGGGCCTGGCGCCCGGCATGCCGAGATAGCCATTGATGCCCCGCGTTTCCCAGTTCCTCGGGTCGCCGGAGTCGACGAGAATGACCGAGTGGAGGTAGCGGGAGAGCCAGATGGCGGCGGAGAGGCCGGCGGGGCCGCCGCCGATGATTGCGGCGTCGTACATTTTTTCCATGGACCGGGCGTGGGCAAGAACGAAGCCTTGAAACCCGTACTACGGGACTGAGTACATGTGTACTTCAGTACCCAGGCAGGAAGTATTCACGCTGCGGTGGGAGATGCGAGTCCAAAGGCGCCGTCTCGCTCCCACGCGCTTGAAGTACTTCGTACACGAGTGCCGGTTACGCAGTCCTTCGACCTGTTTTGCTATTTCAGAGAACCGGGCGGAACCAGGTAGATCAGTCGCAGGGTGGCCCGATCCGATGCGCCGATCGTCGACGTCGCCGACTCGCGGTACATCACGCTGGATGCATCGTTCGCGTGATTCAGGCCCAGCGCATGACCGATCTCGTGGCGCAGGATCCCGCCGATGGTCGTGGACGAAAGTGGTCGGCCGGTACTGTCGTGATTCGCGATGGCCACATTGGCGTGCGCGATCAGGAAGGCGCTCGTCTGCGTGCGTTCAGTCACTCCGATGCGCTGGCCCTCCTCCGGGCCGAAGCGCTCGCGCCAGCGCACCGTCATGTCCGCCGTCGCCGAGTCGTAGATGAACGTGAAGCGCAGCGGGAAGCCGGCCACGCTCCACTCCGCGAAGACATCGCGCGCCAGCTGCGGATAGCGTGGGTCGAAGCCCGGAATCGCCGACGTGGGCTCCACGTAGACGCGCAGCGCATCGCCGAGGTGTTCGGGCCAGCGATAGAGGGCGCTGTCCTGCGCGAGCAGGATGTCGTTGATGTAGGTGCCGGTGGCGAGGTTGCGCACCTGGCGTCGCAGGTCTTCCGGGGGAGTGGCCTGCCGCTGTCCGGCCGGGATGAGGTCGCGCTTGACGCTCCCCTGGACCTGGCCGGCGGAAATCATCGAGGTGTCGCGCGCGAGCGCGGCCGCTGCGTTGCGGCGCTCGCGCGTGCGCGACGAGCGCAGGCTGGTGGCCACAACGAATCCCGCCAGGCTCCCGAGCAGGACGACGAGGACGAGCTCCGCGCGGACCCGAACTAGCGGACGCCCCCCGGCGGCAGCGTGTACAACAGGCGCACCGTGGCGCGATCCGCGGCCGAGAGGGCGCGGACGCGGACTTTTGGCGCCATGATGCTCGTGGGATCGGTGGTGTGGTCGAGTCCGAGCAGGTGGCCGATCTCGTGGAGCGCCATTGCGTGCATGGCCTCGTCATCGAGCATCGGGCCGTCGCGATGATGGACCGCGAGCGCGATGTCCGCGTCCGTGATCCACCAGTCGTCGTCGCGCGCCCAGCGGGTGCGCCCGCTGATCGGCTCCTGGAAGTGATCCACGAACGTGACGTGGACGTCTGCCGCGGCAGAATCAGTGGTGAAGGTGAAGCGCACCGGCAGCCTGAGGGCGTCCCAGTTGGCGAACGCCTCGTGGATGTCGTCGGTGTAGTGCTCGCTCCAGCCCGAGACCGCGGACGACGGCTGGATCCAGACGTTGAGCGGGCTGCCGTCGCGCTCATGCCAGCGCGCGAGGGAACTGTCGCGCTCCGTCAGCATTTCGCCGACGTAGGTATCACTGCCGTGCTGCGCGAGCATGCGGCGCACTGCCTCACGCGAGGGCTCGTCGTCGCCGAAGGGATGGCCGACGGCGCCACTGCTGGCGACGCTCGTGCGGCCGTGGGCGCGAACGTTCGAGGTGGTAAAGGGCAGCAGCGCCAGAAGCGCTGCGGCGGTGAGGCGAGTGCGGATGCGCGAGGAGTTCGTGCGGGCCATCGAGGGTCGGTGTTACGGCGGGGCGGAAGCTCCCGTCAAAAGGAAGGCGTCCACCTCACTGAAGAAGCGCTGTGGCGCTTCCCAGAAAGGCATGTGTCCGGCTGCGGGGATGAGGGAGAGACGCGCGCGTGGCAGCAGTTGGGCAAGCTCGTTCGCGACTGACGGCGGCAGCGCATCTCCTTCCCCGTGCAGGACGAGTGTCGGCGTCGAAAGGGCACGCAGGCGCTCGCTCCAGTCATACCCCTCGCGGCGCAAACGTGCCGCTACTGCGGCTCCCGTGGGGCTGACGGCATCGGGGGGCGAAAAGCGCAGGCGGAACTCGGGGTCGACAAAGTAGGCCGGGTAGCTCGCCCGCGAGTATGCGCCGTGCGCGGCCACGTCGGGCGTCATCAGCGCGTCCGGGTAGATCCGCGAAAGGATCGCCCCGCGCTCGTCATCGACGCGGGCCACTGCGTTTGCCTGCAGGGTAGGCATCCACGCGCTGGTCGGGCCCACGGCGTTCGCCGTCACCAGACGACGTGTCCCGGCCTGATCGCGGGCGACGGCGAGCATCGCGATCCCACCACCCCAGGAATGGCCGAGCACATCCCAGCGACGGATGCCGAGGGCGCGACGGAGGGCGGGGATGTCGTCGGCGTCGTCCTCGATGCGCGCGCTGAGTGGATCAGCCGGGGGTGAACTCTCTCCGCGGCCACGCTGGTCGTAGAGGATGACCTGCCGCGTGGCCGCGAGCGGAGAGAGCGCCGGCCAGAGGATGGCGTGGTCGTAGAGCAGGCCGCCGTTCACCAGGAGCAGCGGCAGCGCGTCGGCGATCGGTTCGCTCGTCCAGACCGCGAAGTCGAGTCCGCGAGCGCGGACGGTCATGCGGTCGAGCGGTGGCGTGCGACC
>JBBQFW010000243.1:0-6027 GCA_038322445.1 Gemmatimonadales bacterium | reverse complement strand
CTGGCCAGTGCTGCGCGAACCGGCGCGCCGCTCCATCGTACCGAGATCTCCGCGCGCCCCTGCTCCGCAAGCACGGCGTCCGCGAGCGATCGCGCCGAGCCGACCATCTCGCGAAGCTGGGAAATGCAGGCCTCGTGCGCTGCGTCGATGCGACCATCGCCCCGCAGCGTGGCGAGCACCTCGCCAAGCGCCACACAATGTCCAAAGAGCTGGTCGGCCGACTCGGCCAGCACGAGCAGCCGCTCACCTCGTTCGACAGCAGCGGGCCTGCCTCGCCGAAGCTGCAGCAACACCGCGCGCGCACGCTCGAGTGCGGACCGAACGTTGGTGGTATGCGCGGGCGTGAACGCGATGGGCCACTCGGAGGTGTGGCGCAATTCGGAATCGTCCGCGAGCTGCGACACGTACGCGGCAAGCGCGGAGAACGCATCAGCGATGGCAACGCGCGCCGGTTGGTATGGACGCAGGGGCCAGACAACGAGCGCGATGGCCATCGCCCAGAGGCCGCCGAGGAGGATGTAGCCGGCGCGCTCGAGCGCCTGGCTCACGTGCGACGCGGGTATGGCCAGCGCTACGACGTAGACCGAGAGCGACGCGCTGCCGATGCTGACGCCGGCATTGCCCCACACGCGCATGGCACTCGCGACGAACGCCACGGCGAACGTGACGATCAGTGTCACGACCAAGTGACCGCTCACCACCGTTGCCAGCATGGCGGTGATGGCGCTCACGCCCATGAGCGTCGCCATCGTTCCGGCGCGCGTCGTGTACGAGCCTCCCTTGTCCGACAACGCGGCGTTGAAGCCGCCGAGGCTCATCCACGTTGCCGCGCCGGACCGGTCGAGCAGCTGGCCGACGGCCAGCGGAATGACCGTCGCAAGCGAAGCGCGAAAGCCCGCGGCGTACGCCGGCCGCACGCTGGCGACCGACGTGGCGCTACGAAAGGCGTGAACGGTTCGCCGGAAATTTGGCACGCGCGAAAACCACCTTGTTTTTTTCCGGCGGCCCTGCGCTGCTACCGCAGTGCCGCCGGCGTTCGGACATCTGCATGCGTCTATCAGTCGATTGGCTTCAGCTTCCCCACGATCTCTGCACGGCGCGGCTCGAGGAATGGTGGCAGGACGACCTTCTCCCCGAGCGTCGCCTCACTCTCGTCCACGCCGAAGCCCGGTCCGTCCGAGGCGATCTCGAAGAGGATCCCATTCGGTTCGCGGAAGTAGAGACTCCTGAACCAGAAGCGATCGACCTCCCCGCTGTTCGGGATGCCGAGAGTGCGTAGTCGTCCAGCCCATGCTGCATAGTCCGCGTCCGGCGTCCGGAACGCCACATGATGCACGCCGCCCGCGCCCTGCCGTGCGGCGGGCAGGTCGGGCTGGACCGCGATATGAAGTTCCGCGGCAGGCCCGCCCTCTCCCATTTCATAGACGTGAACGGTGTGCCGCGCATTCTCCGCATGTGGGTAGTCGCGGATCGCCCGCATGTTCATCGCCTTCACGAGGATCGTATCGGTCGCTCGGATGTCGGGCACGCTCAGCACGATGGGTCCGAGGCCGCGAATCTGCCGCTCCGCCGGAACCGGACTGCGATCCCACGGATGCGACTCGCCCCGTCCCTGGTCATCGACCAGCGAGAGCCGCTGACCCTCGGCGTCCTCGAAGTCGAGCGTCAGTCGTCCGTCGCGTTCTGCGATCGGCGATGGCGTGACGCCTTTGGCCGCGAGGTGCCGCGACCACCATTCCATCGTTTCCGCACCGCTCACGCGAAGACTCGTGCGCGCGACGGAGCTCGCACCGCGTCGCTCGGATGGTACGGGCCAGTCGAAGAACGTCAGGTCCGTGCCCGGAGTGCCCCTGGCATCAGCATAGAACAGGTGATACGCGCTCACGTCGTCCTGGTTCACGCTCCGCTTCACGAGCCGCATGCCGAGCGACTGCGTGAAGAAGAGGTGATTGTCGCGAATCTTCGCCGAGATCGCCGTGAGATGATGGATGCCAGAGAGTTGCATTGTCGTGAATCCCGATTCAGGCGCGGACCAACTGCGCGTCAATGTGAAGCTTGATGTCGTTGCTGACCAGCACGCCGCCTGCCTCGAGCGCCTGGTTCCACGTGAGGCCGAACTCGCGGCGATCGATCTTCGCATCCGCGCTGAAGCCGAGGCGCTCGCCGCCCCACGGATCGATGCCCTTGCCCTCGTACGTCACGTCGAGCGTGACTGGCTTCGTGGTGCCACGCATGGTCAGCTCACCAGCGATCGTGAATTGATCCCGCGCGCCAGAGATCTTCGTGCTCCTGAAGGTGACGTCCGGGTAGTGCTCGGCATCAAGGAAATCCGCGGAGCGAAGGTGACCGTCGCGCTGCTCGCTTCGCGTGTCGATGCTTGCGGCCTTCATGGTGACGGTGACGATGGCGGCTTCCGGTGCATCTCCACTGATCTCGATCGTTCCGTCCACGTCGCTGAGGCGTCCCTTGACGGTCGTGAACAACATGTGCTTCGCCGAAAACTCAACGGTCGTATGGCTCGGGTCGATCTTCCAGGCATTGGTGGTAGTGGCGACGGGTGCGGTCATGGTAATCGCCGGGTGGATGGGTGATACAACACTAAGTATTCAATAGCTAAGATTTTATGGAAGACTTTTCCGGGCGCTTCGATTCCTACTTTCCTTCGGGTTGCGGCTCGCCTGCGGCCGAGCGGCCGAGTTTGCGGAGCAGCTTTGTCGCGACGGCCTGCTCCTTGGGATCCAGGCCAGCCATTGCCTCCGCGATCATGGCGGCGTGCCCGGGGAAGATACCGCGAATTAGCGCATCGCCGGCCGGGGTAAGGACGGCATATCGGGCCCGGCGGTCGTTCGGGCATTCCTCCCGCTTGACGAGTCCCTTCTGCGTAAGCCTGTCCACGAGGTAGGTGATGCCCCCACTCGTGACGAGGATCTTGCGCTGAATGTCGCCGAGGAGCAGCGGCCCCTTGTGCAGCAGGACCTCGAGAATGGCGAACTCCGTCGTGGTCAGTCCTTTCGCCGCCACGTGGGCATCGACGCTGGCGCCGATGCTCTGGCAGGCACGCGTGAGCACGATCCAGAGCTTCAGGGCTCGCGTGACCTCGTCGTCGGCTGGGGTCGAGCCAGTGGAAGTCAGGGGGTTCGGCTCGGCAATCATCTTAAAACTAAGACAACTTCAGTGAGCTTCAGTGCAAGACCCACGTGCAGTGCGGCGGTGCTGGCCAATCGGTTCAGCTCCAGATCACGACACAGGTCCACTTCTCTAACGCGCCGTGGAGCGAGAGCGCGGAATCGGCCGGTTCCGCCGGCTTGCGTACAAGTCCCGACATCGGTTCCATGAAATACCCGACGGGCGGCATCTGCCGCTCGCCGCATCCTTCCGTCGCACGCATTCAATGCAAGAATCCTCATAGCTGTTGGAGCGCATCCCATGTCGCGTACATCCTGCTGTATCGCCGTTTTGCTCGCGAGCCTCTGCGCCCTTGCGCCGATGCGCGCACAGAGTGCTCCCGCCACCGGCGGACACCTCGTCGTCGTCAGGCTCGTGGCGAAGGCCGGCAGTATCCCCTACGCGTTCGAGCCCGCGAGCATCACCGTGCAGCACGGTGACACCCTTCGCTTCATCGAAGACGCCGCGATGCTCCACAACGTGCGCTTCACGTCACATCCGAGTGGGTCGAAGCTGGGCGCCGCCACAACGGGCCCATACCTCACCACCAAAGGCCAGACGTACGATCTCGTCATCGACGGTCGCTTTACCGATGGACACTACGAATTCGTGTGCGATCCGCACGCGATGCTGGGCATGCGTGGCGCGCTCACCGTTGGGAAGGGCGCGCAGTAGGACTCCAGACAAATCGAGACCGCTTGTACGAACGCGGACCACTTCATGCACAAAACGTCATTCAGTTCACACTTGCCGCCCTCCCTCCTGGTCTTCAGGCGCCCCGCCGGGTTTGCCGACCGCGAACAGCATGTGTTTCTCCAGATGCGACCATTGGCCGCAATGGATCAGCCTGATGACTTCCCGAATAGCAGTGCGCGTCAGCCTCGCCCTCGTGGGACTGTTGCTCGTGCTCGTGGCGCTGCGCGGGACGCGCGTGGCGCGTCGCCTGTATGACGCGCCCGGCGAGGGACTGGCGCAGAGCGACAGTGCGGTGGCAACCCCGGAGGCCATCAACAAGGGGCGCGCGCTGTTTCATGGGTCGGGCACGTGCGCAATCTGCCACGGCCAGCAACTCGAGGGCGGGGTCGGCCCAACCCTTCGAGCTCATCCATGGAAAGATGCGAAGGGAGGCGACATGTCGGCGATCTACGCTGTCATCACGCGCGGCGTTCCCAACACCGCCATGGCCGCGCATCCTGGCGGCATCAATGATGTGCAGGCCATGCAATTGGCCGCCTACGTCTGGGCCGTGAGTCATGACAAGGCCAAACCGTAATTCCGAAATCGTGCCCGCGTCCCATAGCGCTTCGCAACTCTGCGAAGGAAGCTTGGCGCCGCACATGTACTCACACCCCATGGGGAAGTGCAGATGAATCGCCATCACGGGTGCGCACATCGTTTGCTCGGTCGCCTGATCATCGTGGCGGGTCTGCTCGGTATGGGCGCGCACTCTGCCGTGGCAGAGACTGTTCGAGGTGACACGCACGCGGTCTTCGATTCGCGCGACCCAGGTACCTGGAGTCGCGTGGTCATGCCGCGAGCCACGGCACTGGCGCTCAACAAGGTCATGGTTCCGGGATTTTCACGACAGACCGGCCTCGCCTGCTCCGCCTGTCATTTCCAGTTCCCGCAATTGACGCCCTTTGGAAGGCAGTTCAAGCTCAATGGCTATACGATGACGGCGCTGACCACCATCCGCGCACACGCCGCTGACACGACCAAGCGCGAGACGCTCGGACTCCTGCCGATTCCACCGATTTCCGCCATGGCCGTCGCCTCACTTACCACGACGCGCACCGCCATTCCGGGAACGCAAAACAACACGGCCAGCTTCCCGCAGCAGGCCAGTATCTTTCTCGCCGGCGCCGTTGCGACGCACGTCGGCATCTTTTCGCAGTTCACCTACGCCGCGGCGGACGGCACGCTCGGCATAGACAATGTCGATATCCGCTACGCGAACCACACCACGGTGGGCGAGCAGGATCTCCTCTATGGTGTGACACTCAACAACAACCCCACGGTGCAGGACGTCTGGAACACCGTGCCCGCATGGGGCTTTCCATTCATGAGCTCCGGTTCTGCGCCGAGCGGAAATGCCGCAACGCTGATTGAAGGTGGGTTTGGACAGCAGGTTGTTGGACTTGGCGCCTACGGACTCTGGAACAGCCTGTTGTACACCGAGTTCACGGCGTACCGCTCCGCGCCTCAGGGAGCAGCGGGTCCGCTCGACTCGACGGCGGCCAACACGGTGCATGGCGTGATGCCCTACTGGCGCGTGGCGCTACAGCATCAGTTCGATGCCGGGTACCTCATGGTCGGCACATTCGGAATCGCCGGTTCTGTCTATCCCTCCGGCGTGACCGGATTGACGAACCGGCACACGGACCTGGGTTTCGACGCACAATTCGAGCGCCCCGCCGGAGACGGCGGTGCAGTGATCCTCCGCTCCTCGTTCATCCGCGAATCGCGGACGCTGAGCGCGCTCGTGGCGGAGACTCCCGCGGCAGCCGCGAATGCGAGCAATCGGCTCAACACCCTGCGCGTGAATGCCACGTATCAACCAAATACCATATACGGATTCACGGCTGGGCTTTTCGGAGCGGGCGGCACGACGGACACGCTGCTCTATGCCCCGGGGGCGATCACAGGAAGTGCACTCGGCAGTCCGTCTACCCGTGGGTATCTCGCGGAACTCTCGGTCAATCCGTGGCAGAACGTGCGCATCGCGGGGCAGTACATCGGCTACACGCGCTTCAACGGCGCAAGCCAGGACTACGATGGGAGTGGACGCAACGCGAGCGGCAACGGGACGTTCTATCTCTACACATGGATTGCGTATTGACGCAGTGGCTCCCCGTCCGCCGG
>JBBQFW010000242.1:0-6060 GCA_038322445.1 Gemmatimonadales bacterium | reverse complement strand
GGCTTCGCCGATGTCCGCGAGGATCATCTGGCGGTGATAGCGCTGCAGCTCACCCGGTGAGAGTGGCGGTCCTGCGTCGTGCATCCGATCTCGAGTGAAAGACCCGGGGAATACTAAGGATCGGCGACGGGTTCGGGATGCCGGCGTCGGTGCGGAACGCACGGTGGTGCGCGAACGAACGACGAACGGTGGGGTCACGAATTCTTCGAATCGCACTCATTCCGGGACTGCCGCGACGGTGTCAGTTATGCGAATACCGCGCGAACGACTCCGTTTGAGGCCGGGCGATCGCGGGGCCGGTTCGCGCGTTGATTGACCGCGATTCATCAGGTTCGCGATGTCCCGTTCAACTCCGGCATCGACGAGCTATTCGCGACCTCGCACCGCTTACTGCATCTCGACGGTAGTCGATGATGATGCATTGAGCGAAGGGGCCAGGAGTGCAGTGTCGGTGCCGCCGTTGAGCCGCTCGAACAGGCGAGCGGACGGAGTCACGAACAGCGTGCTTCCCACGCGTTCGGCGAGCCCTTCGCCCGTGAGGCGCCCAAGCACCAGCGACACGGATTCACGTGTGGCGCCCACGAGCTCGCACAGCAGCCGGTATCGAGCGGTAGACAGTTCGATCCGCCCATTGGTATCGAGGAAGCCCTGGTGCGTTCCCATCCGGCGCAGCGATGCCAGCAGTCGCTGTTCAACGGAGAGTGTCGTCAGCTCACGCAGCTTCTCGAGGAGCGCGACTCGTTCGGCCATGACCTGGCCAATCAGCGTTAGCGCCTGCGTGGGCTGCTCGCGCACGAACGCGCGCATCTTGGCCGTGCTGAGGTAGAGTGTTTCGGTCTCCTGATCGGCGCGTGCGTCCGTGGCGTAAACAGAATGATGGGCGTGTCCTTCCGCGCCAAACGTTTCGCCAGCGGTGGCCACCCAGGGCACGAAGCCGCGCCCCGCACGCACCCGGCTGCGCAACACGACGCACCCGCGAACTACGAGGAATACTCCGTCCGCGACAGCGCCGCGCTCATAGATCTGGAAACCCTCCGGCCACGACGCGCGAGCCGCATGCGTCGCAATCGCAAGCCGCTCGCCCTCGGAGAGTCGTCCAACCATCAGTTCATCCTGGTCGTGCATATCGCACCAATCCGGTCTCGGACGTTCTCGTTCCGTCGACGCAATACATGGGCCCATTCTGCGTGTCTCACGTCACACACTGCGTCGCTGCATTTGGCCACCATTTGACGAACTCCTGTCCCACGTTACGGACGCAGCGCGGCGCGTGCAGCCGCGATCGCCTGTGTGGCCGCGTCGAAGCGCTGCGCAAGATCCGCGATCTCGCGTGCGGCCAATGCTTCATCGCGCGCACGAATCGCTTCCTTCACCGACGGGAAGACCATGTTCGCATACCCATTGTCCTCATCCGCCACGTAAATCAGGTTGCGATACCACGCACGCGTCCGCAGTCCCTCGGGGCGTGTCAACGCACGCTCGACTTTCAACAATGCGGCATTCACGGTCTCGCGTTGCGCGCGCGAAGGCGCACCAACCGCGAGCAGTGCGTCGCGCGCCGACGCGAATGTCACGGCCTCGCGCTCCATGCGACCGATGGCGTCACGCAATGCGCCCGTACCGCTGCTCCAACGACGCGCCTGAAGCGCACTATCCACAGCCGGGACGTATCGCGCCATCGTGCGTGCGAACTCCACGTAGTCGTATGGAAGAATGTCCGCATTCGACAAGCGCAGGAGCATTGCGGCCCCGATCTTCGCGGCCGCGGCGTGATAGGCGAACGTCGAGTCGCCGAAGCGCGACATCCAGGCGAAGTCGTCGTACTGCGAGTGATACACACCGCCAGCGCCGCCAAACCCCCACTCGGCAATCGGCATCCCGATGTGATTGTAGAAGCCGGCAAAGTCCGATCCACCACCTGGATCACCCATGGCTGGCTCCGCGCCGGCGCCCGCTCCGCTCGCACTCCGCCACTCGGCATAGACACTCCCCTTGCCGTTGGGGTCGGGAACGGCGCGCGCAATATCGCGCAATGTTTCGCGCAGCGACGGCGATCCGCCGCCGCCAAAGCGCACACCCTGCGCGGCGACGTCCTGATTGAGATACGCCACACCGCCATGGGCAAGACGCAGCGAATCGTCCTCGACATATTCTGACGAGCCCATCAGCCCCCATTCTTCTGCATCCCACGTCGCAAAGACGATGGTCCGCTTCGGACGATGCCCTGCCTTCACGGCATCGGACACGGCACGAGCCGCCTCGAGCACGCTGACCGTACCACTCACGTTGTCAGCGGTACCAGGACCCCAGGCGTCACGGTGGCCCCCGACCATCACGATCTCATCGGGAAACTCACTCCCACGCACGATCCCGAAGGTGTCGTAGATCGGCTTCGTACCCTTCGTCGCGCGGTCGTCGGTCACCTTGATGCGCGCCTTGATCGGGCCCGGCCCGACGTGATACCGGAACGGCAAGCCACCTTGCCATCCCTCCGGCACCTGTCGGCCCGCAAGCCCGTCGAGCAGCTCCGACGCATTGCCGTAGGAGATCGGCACGACCGGGATGTGCGGGATCGTCATTTGGCTCTCGGTCAGCCGCGGTGCGCCAGCCACGCTGGCGTAGCCGGGCGTCGCGGGATCGCCCGCCCCATTGAACACACTGCCCCGCTGGACACCGTTCCTGTTGCGCATGGGCCCATTCGGATACACATCGCCCGCGACGTAGCCATCCTGCTGCGGATCGCTGTAGATCAGCAACGCGGACGCGCCGTGCTTCTCGGCTTCACGCGCCTTGATGCCACGAAACGAGCGACCGTAGCGAGCCACGGCTATCCGCCCCTTCACCGAGATGCCGAGCGAGTCGAGGCGGGCGTAGTCTTCGATCAGCCCATAGTTGACGTATATGACATCGGCAGTGACGTCACCGGCACCGCTGTGACCATTCACCGTCAGGTATTGGTCGAGCCTGGAGGTCGGGTCGCCCGCCACGGGCGGTTCCGCGAGCGGAAGCGCCTTCGCCCGCGGTGATACGCGCCACAGCTGCACGGACGTAGCGTGCGGAATGAACACGTCGTAACGCCGCACGTCGGTCTCGAGTCCCATCGCCTTCATTTGCGCAATCACGTAGTCACGCGTGCGCGCCTGAGCGGGCGTCCCGGCCACGTGCGTTTCGGCGGACAGCGCTTTCGAATGAGCGCGCGCGCGCCCCGCATCCGGCCGCGTAATCGCCTGTGACTCGAGCGCCCGCTCCGCTGACGCATTCGCTGGCGTATAGCCCGGCGTATCCTGCGCGCCCAAGGCCGCGTGTGCTGCGAGGGCGAGGGCCAGGGTGACGTACTTCATGTGGTGCTGGAACGACATGACGAGTCGGGAAGATGTGGAGTGGGAGCGACGCTCCTCAATCTGCCTCATGCGGAGTATGCGCGTGAGGTCGACGGCATTGTTCATCATGCCCGCGGAAGCAGAAAGACATTTGCTTCGTGCGTCATTCCGCGAAAGCGGACGCCGTAACGCTTCGTTCGGTATTCCCGCGAAAGCGGGAATTCATTTGAGCCTTCAGGACATCGATTCCCGCGGTCGCGGGAATACCGAGTGTCGGGAGGGACGCTGTCAGTCGTACTCGTTCATCGCCGCCGCGATTGCGCGCCGCAACCCTTTCTCACGATCCTCCTCCGGCTGGATTCGCTTCGCGACGATGCCAAAGAGGCGGAGCATCTCGTCCTCGAGGAACGCCCCACGCTCGTGTACCCCGAGCGCATCGAGCGACCGCTCGGCCAGCACCCGGAGCTCGTGCCTGGTTTCCCGGTCGAGTGATTGAAGCGTTGGCGGCGAGGGCGGTGGCGGCAATGGTGTGGCTTCGCGCGTGCTGCCAGCATTGGCGACCGCTGACATCGGCGCCAGGTCAACGACGAAGGACCCGGCGGTATGTTCGGTGAAGTTCCGGATGACGCCTTTGCGGCGCATCTCGTGGAACACCCGGATTGTCCCCTCGCGCACCACCGATACGCCGCCTTCGCTGTTGTTGCCGCGCCCGGTGATCACAAGTACCTCGCCCGACTTGAGCGCCTGATGCTGTCGCAACCAGCTCTCGACACGCTCGGCGGCTTGACGCACGGTGGGGAGCGACGTCCTCAGGTTGAGCGTGCGCGCCGCGCCGAAGCGGACCTCGTCGAACGCCTGCTGCAAACCCGAGAAGCCATTGACGCGACGTTCCGCCACGGCCTACGGGCGCTTGGGTGTCATGATCGCGGACGTAAGGACACGGCCGTCGAGGCGTTCCGTGGGCGGTGCACCAACCACGCTTGCCAGCGTCGGCGCCATGTCTGCCACGAGGGCGCGTTCGGCGTATCGGCCGGCCTTGAACCAGGGTCCGTAGAAGATGACCGGCACGTGTGCGTCATTGTCGTACGGCGCGCCGTGCTCGGCGATACGGGCATCGACTGGATACGCTCCTTCGACCGGCGTGAACACGAGCTCGATCGGCACATCGGCGGGGAGCATGTGCATCCAGCGGCGCGCGACAGCGTCCTTCGTTGTATCGCGCCTTGCCAGTTCGCGCACGAGGTCCACGCGCGCAATGCCCGGCGTGGCCCGGAGCGTGGTGGCAACCTGGGCAAGAATCTGGTCTGCACTGCCCTTGGTGCCCACGAATGCGTTTCGGTAGACGTAGGCCGCGGCTCCGTCGAACGCGATGGCATTGGTGTCGACGCCCGCTGCCCGCAGGGCGGCGCGCATCTCGGTGATTGCTGGCTTTACATCGTAGCGTGGCGGCGCCTTCCGGCCGGCGCGCTGGGCAACGAGCTCGGGAAACGAGGTCACGCCGTGATCCGCCGTCAGGGCGAAGATGATCGTGCTCGAATCGCGCAGCTTGTAGAGTGAGTCAATGAAGGCACCGAGGGAGCGGTCGAGGCGCAGGATGTTGTCGTGCTGTTCGCGCGAGTCGGGGCCGTAGCGGTGCCCCACGTAGTCGGTGGCAGAGAGCGAGACGGCGAGGATGTCCGTGGCCGATCCGTCGCCGAGGGAGAGTTGCTGGAGTCCCTCGAGCGCCGCGCTCAGCGTGAGCTCGTCCATCCACGGCGTGTATGGTAGTTCTGCCGCAGCGCGGGCCTCGTCGGCCGGCAGGACGTGGGGAAAGGTGAAGTCACGCCCTGCGTTCTCGATCGGCACGCTGTCCGGCTCCACGTAGGCGCCAGCCGGCAGCAGGAGGTTCCATGCCTGCCCGGAAAATCGTTGTGCGCTGTGCCGCGCGTTGACCGCACGGATCCAGGTGGGAAGGGTGTCCGCGTAGTAGCGGCTGGTCGTGAACTCTCCGTTCGACGTGGCATACCAGAACACACTCTGCTTCGCCCGCCCCAACGGCAGGATGGCGCCGCGGTCCTTGCGCGAGATCGAGAGCGCGCGCGACGCGGGATCGCGCGCGCGCAACCAGTCGATCAGGACGGAGCCACGAAAGCGATACGGCGAGGCTGGAGCATCCCGCGACGTGAGGAGCGGTGCCTGCGGATCCAGCACACCGGAGGAGTTGCTCACGATCCCGGTGGAGCGCGGAAAGCGGCCCGACATGGTGACCGAATGTCCGGGCGCGGTTTCGGTATTCGCGTGATCCTGGAAGGCGTTCGTGAAGAATGCGCCATGTTTTCCGAGCCGCGCAAAGCCGCCGGTGTACTGTGTCGCCCATCGATCGATGTAGTCCGAACGCATCTGGTCGACCGTCAGGAAGACAACGAGCGCAGGACGATTCGTGGGAAGCGCGATCATCCGCGCCTGTGCGTGCAGCGGGATCGCTGGTACGAGCAGCGACAACAGGACGGCACGTATTGCGGAACAACGCATGAGGCTGATGTCGAAGGAGAGTTCGAGCGGAAGCGCGCGATATGACTGGACGCAGAGAGCAGTCCGGTCTGATCTACGGCTCGCGACGGGATAGCGATGCAACTAGGAGTCCGAGTTCCCCGTGAGGCGCGGATTCACGACGTTGTTCAGGACCGAGCCGAAGGTGTAGTTGAGCGCGAGCCGGTAGTTCGCTCGATAGCCCGTCTGGAGCTGGGATTGCTGAAGCAAT
>JBBQFW010000241.1:0-6120 GCA_038322445.1 Gemmatimonadales bacterium | reverse complement strand
CGGCGCGCGCTGAATCGGATGCCCGCCTCCTCTCGCTTTCGCGGCGGGATGTCATGCGAATCGGCCGCGAGAACCCCGACGTGTACGAGGCGTTCCTCCGCGTGCTCTCCGGGCGCCTCAGGAAGGCCAACGAGCAGCGCCTCGGTCAGCAGCGAGCGGCGGAGCCTTCACCTCCGCACGCGTGACGCTAGGGCCGCATCACTCCCTCCCGTCGGGAGAGGAAATTCGGGATAGGAAATTCAATCGGAGTGCGTTGAGTACAGGCCGGCGCCAGTGGCGTAGAGTCAGCACGACGACGTGCTTCGCGTCGATCCGACGTGGTTGTGCGCCGGGACGGTCGGTGGCAAGCGGTCATCGGCCAAGAGTCGGTGCGTCCGCCACGCCCACAACCTCGGCACCTGCCCCATGTTACCGTCTAACATCGCGTCGGAAATGACTGGGCTGGTGTCAAGGGTGTCAGCTTACAGTCGTGGGCGCGATCACCGCGCAAGCTTATCCCCAGTCGTGCAGCGCGCGCTACCTGCCCACTTCGCGCGCAAGTCGTGCATGAAATGCCGAGTAGCTCGCGAGCTGCGCGCGCATGTCGGCGGAAGGGGCGCTGACCTGCGTCTCCATCGCCTGATACAGCGCACCAATCCGCGTCTGCAACTCCGCAACCGTGTCCGCGCGCGCGCGAACGTTGGCCGTGCGAGCGCGCGCGAGTAGCGCAGCGTTGGAGCGATAGAGTGTCGCGACCGCATCGAGGCCGACATGCCACGCGTTCATCGTCGCGACGGAGGCATCCTGCCGCCGATCCGGCCGCACGTCAAACAAGCTGCGTCCCACTTCGCGTCCGTTCACCGCGAGCGTGGCGACGTACGAACCCGCGGGCACGAACGCGCTGTTGATTGCGCGGCGCGCAGTATCGCCATCCTCGCCTCCGTTTGCCGACGGGGGCGTGGGCAATGACAGGCTACGGAGGTTCCACGTGCTCGTCGTCGCGCCACGACGGGTGGTGATCGCCTGGCGCCATACCTCAGCACCATTCGCAGCTTTCACAGCGAGTACCGCCGCTGTCCCAGAATCTGACGACCACACCGTGAACGTGATTCCGTTTGCCGGATTCTCGCCGCGGAACATCATGTCGCCGTTGTGGGCGAGGCGCGGTGCCAGGCGCTGCTGAAAGACGGTGCCCGACACCGGCGCGAGCGTCACCGGCGCCGCGAGTGCAACCGTCGACGAATGCCGCAGCGCACGCACATCGTCCAGTATCCAGATCCCTCGACCATGCGTGCCGAGTACGAGCGCGTTGTCGCGCGGGTGGAGAGCGATGTCGTTCACCGGCACCGTCGGCAGGTTGGCGCGGAAGGGCAGCCAGTGCTGCGCGGCGTCCGTCGACACGAACAACCCGAACTCGGTGCCGAGGTAGATGAGCGAGGGATCGACCAGGTCTTCGCGCAGCACGAGTGGAATGCGCGACGGCGGAAGATCCGCGACCACGGACGTCCACGTCTGCCCGTAATCGGTGGAGCGGAAGAGCCAGTTCGTGAAATCACCGTTCTGGTGTCCGTCGAACATCGCGTACACCGTACCTGCCGCGTGACGCGATGCCTCGATGTTGCGCACCCATGTGCCCGCGGGGAGGCCTTTCACGTTCGCGGTGATGTTCGTCCACGTCTTCCCCTCGTCGCGCGACACGTGCAGACGTCCGTCGTCCGTGCCGACGTAAAGCACCCGACGATCCTTCGGCGATTCCGAGAAGGCGCTCGTCGTGGGATAGAACGACACGCCGTCATCGAGCGAGAGCGTGTTCGAGTCGGGCAATTGGCCCATGATCGCGAGCGACCGGCGATTCACCCCAGTTGTAAAGTCGCCGAGGTTCGTCCAGCTCTGCCCGCGGTCGCGTGAGCGGTAGAGGTTGCGCATGCCCGCGTAAAGCGTGTGGACGTCGTGCGACGAGACCGCGAACGGCGCGTTCCAGTTGGCACCTTCCTGGAACCGGCCAACGAGTGGCGCCGGTGGTCCCCAATTGCCGCGCTTGTAGACGTCACCCTCCGCCCACATCGGCCGGATGTTGCGCTTCTCCATCGTCTTCAGGTCAACACGCGTGATGCCGAGGTACTGCGCTGACGAGTAGAGCGTGCGGTTGTCGGTCGTGTCGAAGAGCGTCGTGAATCCGTCGCCGCCGCCGACCTGGAACCAGTCCTCATTCACGATTCCATCGCTCCACGACGTCGCACTCGGCCCACACCAGTTGTTGTTGTCCTGCATGCCACCGCAGATGCGGAAGGGAACCGAGTTGTCGAGGCCGATGTGGTAGAACTGTCCGACGGGGAGATTGCGCTGGTAGAGCCAGTGCACACCGCGGTCGTACGAGATGCCGAAGCCGCCGTCGTCGCCCTTCACGATGTGCCGCGAATCCTTGGGGTCCACCCAGATGATGCGGTCGTCGCCATGCAGCGTCTGCTTCGGCTCGCGCCAGGTGTGGCCGCTGTCGTCCGACACCGAGTACTGCACCTGGTAGAGGCGGCGTTCGTCGAGCGGATCGACCAGCAGCTTGCTCGAGTAGGCAGGGCGCGGATTGTAGTCGCCCATCTTGCGGAACGATGCACCCTTGTCGTCCGAGCGGAATACGCCGCCGAGCCGCTGCTCATACGAGACGCTCGACGTGTAGCGCTGCCCCTGCTCTACCGAGACGTAGACCACGTTCGGGTCACTTCTATAGATGGAGATGCCGATGCGGCCGAGCGTGCCGGTGGGGAGGCCGGTGGTGAGCTTGCGCCATGTGGCGCCGGCGTCCGTCGACTTCCAGAGTGCCGAGCCGGGTCCGCCGCCCACGAAGCCGAAGGCCTGTCGGCGGCGCTGGTAGGTTGCCGCGTAGAGGGTGTTCGGGTCGGCCGGATTTATCGCGACTTCGGTGACACCGGTGTCGTCGTTTCCCTCGAGGACCCGCTGCCACGAGCGCCCGCCGTCCGACGTCTTGTAGAGTCCGCGCTCCGCACTTGGTGCCCAGAGCTTGCCTGGCACGGCGACGTAGGCGATGTCGCGGTTGGTCGGGTGCGTGACGATGCGGGCGATATGCCCGCTCTCGGGAAGGCCCATGTTCGTCCATGTGCGGCCGCCGTCGGTGGACTTGTAAACGCCGTCGCCCCAGCCCGAGCTCTGCCGGTTGGTCGCTTCGCCCGTGCCGACCCAGATCACGTTGGGGTCGCCCTGGAAGAGGCCGAGTGCGCCGACCGAGTGGACGTTCTGCCTGTCGAATACCGGTGCGACGGTGGTGCCGTTGTCGGTGGTCTTCCAGACGCCGCCGGTCGCGCTCGCGATGTACATGAGCGTCGGGTCCGATTCGGAGACCGCGACGTCGGTGATGCGGCCCGACATTGTCGCCGGTCCGATGAATCGGAAGCGCAGCGAGTTGAGCATCGGCGCGTCGAGGGTGCGCTGCGCAGCGACCGGCGTGACGGCAGTGAGCGCGAGGATGAGTGCGGCGGTCAGTCGCATGAGTGGGGCTTTGTGTGGAGAGGTGCGCGAGTGACTTCGGAAATGCGTGTCCGTCTCGTCTCGCGCAATGGTGGCGGGCACATCGACACCGCGTGCCGTAAGTCGCGCCTTCGCGCAGGACGAGTATACTGCTCACGCCTCGACTCAGAACTCCCAGTTGACACCGATGGTGGGAAATACGCCGAAGCCCGCCAGCCGGTCAATTTGTCGGGTGCGCGGGTTCCACTGGAATCCACTCACGTTCTCGCGCCCGTTGACATTGGCCACGTCGATGAAGGCGATGAGCTGCGTCCGCCCGATCACCCACCGCCGGTCCACTCGTGCATCCGCAGCTGCGAACAGCGGGAGCCGTTCTCCGTTGTAGCGCGAAAAGTCGAGCGTCCCCGCGCTGGGGCCGCTGCCAATGATCGGCGTGTATGGAAGACCGATTGACGCTCGCCCGCGTCCGCTCACTTCCCATCGTGCGTTCGGGCGCCACCCGCCCACGAGGTTCGCGATCAGCGGTGTATCGAACGCGCCGCGCGTGCTCGGCACGCTGGTCCCCGTGAACCTCGTGTGGTTGTAGCTGAAGGCGGCGAGGCCGTAAAACGGTCGCTCACCCAGCTTCTTCTGCAGCAACGCCTCCACGCCGAACACCGTCCCCGCTCCACTCGCTGACAGCGGTTCCAACCCGAACGGAATATCCGCCGTCACATCGTCGAATCCCGATGGCTGCAACACGGCGCCCGGACGGAATACGCGCGCCGGATAGCTCGCATACCGTTTCCCATACGTTTCCAGTTGCCAGCGCCATTCGGTGCCGACGAGGCGTTGCAGGCTGGCCACCACCTGGTCCGCGCGCAGTGGAGCGAGCGCCTCGTGGTTGGACCCATCGCCGATCAGCCAGAGGAATGGGGGGGCCTGGTAGTAGCGCCCCGCGCTCAGCGAAAGGCTGGTTGGTTCGTCGAGCCGGACGGTGATGCTCGCGCGCGGCGCCACGACGAAATGCCTGGATAGAAAACCGTAGTAGTCAGCGCGAAGCCCCGCTGTGAGTCTCACGTTCGGAGCGGCTTGCACCGCCAGTTGCGTGTACGACCCGTTCCTGAATGCGGTGAAGTTCGTATCCACGGTGAGGGGGCGTCCCACGCCGTTCTGATCCTGTCGCAGGTACCCCGGCAAGAGCACGTCGTACCTCAATCGGCTCGCGAATTTCGCGATGTTGCCGACGTCGAGTCCTATGGCTGGCGTAAGCTGCCAGGAGACATCGGTGCGC
Organism: Gemmatimonadales bacterium; assembly: GCA_038322445.1. GTDB lineage: Bacteria > Gemmatimonadota > Gemmatimonadetes > Gemmatimonadales > Gemmatimonadaceae > AG11. Next base: position 1,388 of record JBBQFW010000241.1, on the reverse strand, counting down.
AAGGAATTCTCGTCCTCCGTCGTATTCGCCCGGAAAATGGGATTCGGGGGCTGCAACGAGTCAAACTGCGCGGTCTGGTAGCGCGTCCAGGTGCGGCCGAGGGTGGTGGTGGCGACGCCGTTGCGTAGCAACCGTTTCCAAGTAACGCCGCTGAAGTACTGATCCTGGGTAGTCCCCAGCACGCGACTGTTCTTCACCCGATCGGCGGCCTTTTCGTTGTTGAAATCGACCTTGTCGAGGGCGCCCACGGTGAGCGCGGAAATCGCATCACGCGCCGTCGGCCGCCAGGTGGCCTTGAAGGTGAGGTCAGTGTAGGTGGGGATGAATGCGACGCCGAGCGCCTTGAACAGCAGGTCGAGATAGCTGCGACGTACGTTGAACAGGAATGAGGCGCGCGTCCCGATCGGCCCTTCGGCGATGGCGCCGAACTGTGAAGCGGCAATGTTGATCTCACCCGACATGCGTTCGCGATTCCCCTCGCGCAACGTGAGGTTCGTGACCGACGCCACCCGATCGCCGTAGCGGACGCCAAAACCGCCCGCCGAGAGATTCGCATTATCGATGAACCGCACATTCATCAGCGAGATTGGCCCACCGCTGGAGCCCTGGGTGCCGAAGTGGTTGATGTTCGGCACTTCGATGTTGTCCACGACGAAGAGGTTCTCGAACGCCGCGCCACCCCGGACGAACAGGTCGTTCCGGCCACCGGTGGTGGTGGCGATGCCCGGCGCGACACTGATGGCCGCGACGACATCCTCGAGCGCGCCTGGGGTGCGACGGAGCTCTTCGGCGTCAAAGGTGATGGCGGATACCGGAGTTGTCGCTGGCGGCTGGACGGGAAACGACGTGGGGCGGACGGTGACCTGTTCCAACCGCGTGACCACTTTCGTGAGCCCGATGGCAACGACTACCGGCTTGCCGCCGCTCACAGCGACATCGGAGCGGATCATCGGCGCGTATCCGATGCCCCGCACCTCGAGCTGCACGATGCCGGGGATGACCGCGCGCAACGTGAACTGCCCGTCAGCGTCCGTGACGGTCGCGGCGTTCTGGCCGAGCACGCGAACCGAGGCATCGCGAATCGGTTGCTCGATGACGGCGTCGAAGACGCGACCCGTGACGACACCTGCCGGCAGTGCGACCGTCTGCTGGGCGTGCACAGAAGTCGCAAAAATCGAGAGACAAACCGCGGCGAGAAGGATGCGCATGCTTCGTTTGGAGGAACACACACCGGATGGCGGAGCCGAGTCAGTGGTTGAAGGGATAACGCGGATGTCCTGACCTTCGGCAAGACCGGGATCCAATCCGACGCGTTCCCTATCCAGCCCGCTCCAGCCATCCATCGCGAAACCCCGCGCGACGAAGCCCCTTCACCATGTACGGACACG
>JBBQFW010000240.1:0-6126 GCA_038322445.1 Gemmatimonadales bacterium | reverse complement strand
AGGTCGCGTCCCTGTGCCGAGAAGCCGACGACGACCGCGCGATACGCTCCGGCCTTCGCGCGCGCGGCGATGGTCGCAGCAACCGACTCCCGCGCAAAGTTGGCGAACTCCGCACTTTCAGCGACGAGGACGACGTCGGCGCCATACGCGCCGAGCGGCGCGACCCTGGCCGCGATGCCAGGGGCGCCCGCTACGAGCGCGTGGACTTCCCCGCCACCGGTTGCGTCGGCAAGCTGACGCGCGGCGGTGACCGCCTCGAGGGCGATCTTGCGCAGCTCTCCGCCGCGCGACTCTGCAAAGACAAGTACGTTCGCCATCAGAGCACCTTGGCCTCAGCCTGGAGCAGCCGCACGAGCTCGGGCACCGCTGCGGCGCCCTCGCCGATGATGCGGCCCGCGGGACGTTCGGGGGGCAATTCCGCCTTCGTCGCCGTCACGCGAATGGCGCCGAGTTGCGCGGGCTTCGATTCGAGCGGCTTCTTCTTCGCCGCCATGATGCCCTTGAGCGACGGATAGCGCGGGCGCGCGACGCCTTCGTCGATGGTGACGACCGCGGGCAGTGGAAACGACAGCAGCTCCGCGGCGCCTTCGAGCTCGCGACGCGCGGTGCCGATGCCGTTTTCCACCTTCAGCGCCGACGCCGCCGTGATGCACGGCACGCCGAGGAACTCGGCCGTCGCTGTGCCGACGACGCCAGCGGAGCTGTCGAAGGCGTGCTTGCCGAAGAGGACAAGGTCGAACGCACCGCCCTTGAGCTCAGCGGCGAGCGCTTTCGCGATGGCGATGCCGTCAGCGGGCACCGAATCGGCCTTGAGATGCACGGCGCGATCGACGCCCATGCTCATCGCCTTGCGAAGCGATTCCTGGACGGAGTCGGGGCCGAGGGCGTAGACGACAGTCTCGCCACCGCCGGCCTTTTCATTGAGCTGGAGCGCGGCTTCGACCGCGTAGCCCGCGAAGTCATCGATGTCGAACTTGAGTCCGGTCTCATCGATCGCAGCGCCGGAGGCGGCGATCTTGAAGCGCGACTCGGAGTCGGGAGTGCGCTTGATGCAGACGGCAATTTTCACCGCCGATACCTCATGTGAAAAGATTCACATGAAGAGTAGGCGTTCGACCAGCACAGTGGAAGCGTGGCAAGCGGACACGACCTCCGCACGATTGGCACGCCGCTGCGCTCCGCCCATACGGACTACTTGAAGGCGTTCAACCCTGTCACCGCCTGGCCGAGGATGAGCGAATGCACGTCGTGCGTGCCTTCGTACGTGTAGACGCTCTCCAGGTTCGCCATGTGGCGCAGCGCCCCATATTCGGCAAGGATGCCGTTGGCGCCCAGCAGTCGTCGCGCCTCGCGTGCGATGTCCGTCGCCATGTTGACGTTGTTCCGCTTCGCGAGCGACACCTGCTGCGGCGTCATCGTGCCGGCGTCCTTCAGTCGGCCGAGATGCAGCGACACCAGTTGCGCCTTCACGATCTCCGTAAGCATGTCCGCCAGACGTACCTGCTGGATCTGGAACGCGCCGATCACCTTGTCGAACATCACGCGATTCTGCGCATAGTCGAGCGCTTCCTCGAAGCACGCCATGGCCGCGCCGATCGCGCCCCACGAGATGCCGTAGCGCGCCTGCGTGAGGCACATGAGGGGACTCTTCAGGCCACCTGACTTCGGGAGCAATGCATCCGCGGGCAGATGTACGTCCTGGAAGACCAGCTCACTCGTGTCACTCGCACGGAGCGAGAGCTTGCCTTTCTGGTCCTTCGCCGAAAAGCCCTTCGACGTCGTGGGCACGATGAAGCCGCGAATTGATTTGTCGCTCGGATCGCCATTGGTCTTTGCCCAGACCACCGCGATGTGCGCCGTCGACCCATTGGTGATCCACATCTTCGAGCCGTTGAGGATCCACGAGCCGTCGGCCTGCTCCTTCGCCATCGTGATCATGCCGCTCGGGTTGGACCCGAAGTCGGGCTCCGTGAGGCCGAAGCAGCCAATGATCTCGCCCGTCGCCATCTTCGGCAGGTGCGCCTGCTTCTGCTCTTCGGATCCGAAGGCGTAGATGGGGTACATCGCCAACGCGCCCTGCACGGATGCAAAGGAGCGAACGCCGGAATCACCGCGTTCGAGCTCCTGCATGATCAATCCGTACTGCACATTGTTCAACCCCGCGCAGCCATACTCCTCGGGGAGATTCGCGCCGAATACGCCGAGCTCGCCCATCTCGGGAATCAGCTCCTTTGGAAAGCGACCCTGGACGTACGCGTCGCCGATGATGGGCATCACGCGGTCGTCGACGAAGTGTCGCACGCTGTCGCGGACGGCCCGCTCCTCCTCACTCAGGACGCTATCGATGTTGTAGAAGTCGAGCATGTTCCGACACAGGGATTGAGGAAATACTGGATGGCCGCGCGTTGGTCAGCGCTCGGCGCGCATACGGTGCGATGCCGACCTCGCGACACTTGGCGCGGAAACCCGAGCCGTGGTCGATGGGGCGCCTTGATTCGTCCTGCCACTGATGCACCATCTCGTGCAGCAGCGTGTGCAACGCCTCGGGCCAGCCGTGGCGGCGGATGTGCGTCCGGCTGATGGCGATCTCCGCCGGAACTACACCGCTGCCGGGCGAATAGTGTCCCAGACGGCTCTTCATCCGGCGCGACACGCGAATCGGCACCGTTTTCAGGGCACCGCCGAAGTGCCGCGTATTATATCGCGCATGCCATGACTCGAGCTGGGCAACCATTGCGACGTCGTCCGCATGCGTTCGCTCCCGCCGTTCGACGCGCGGCGAGGGGCGCTGCACGAACGGGAACTCGATGATCACCTTCTGCGCCGCACGTCGCTCGGCGCGTGTGCGCCCCTCGACGAAAACGACGATGGCGCGGAGCACCTGCTCGGGCGCACCGAGATAGCCCTCGTTGGCACGCAACTCCGCGCCGGCGTGGCTCACCATCACGGTGCGATTCCGCGTGAGGCGCACGTGCGTGATCCGGCGGAGGCCAAGCTGCTTCAGGCGCGCGAGCAATTCATCGCTGTTGCGCGGGGCGGTGCGGTCGAAGGTCAGCTCGAGCTGCGCCGCATCCACGCGACGGTGGAAGAATCGCGTCAGCGCCTGAAGCACTTCGCCGGTCCGGGAATGAAATCATTATCCGACTGCGACCACACCAGCGTGGCGACGTCGATCTTGTCGTCACTCAGGCGGATGCTGTTGACCGAGGAAGGACGGCCGCCGCGCATCCGGTTGGATACGGTGCCTGCTGTGGAGATGACCGTCCCCTTCTTCGTGTGCTCGATGAAGTGGATCGCGTCCTGGTGGTCGTGGCCGCACAGCACGAGGTCGACGGACATGTCCGCAAAGACGCCGAGGATGCGCGCGGTGTGCTTGAGGCCGTGACGCTGTGACAGCTCGCCCTTGACGGGATTGTGGTGCATCACGACGACGCGGATGTCCCCGGCCGGCGCCGCGGCGAAGGTCCGGCGCAGGCGGTCGATCTGCTCCCGGCGCACGACACCGATGATCGAGATGTCGCGCAGCCGCCACGTGAGCGAGTCGGTGATTACGCCGTGCGACGTGTTCAAGCCGGCGAACGTGACGCCGGGGATGTGCACGACAGGCTCGATGTCCTCACTGATGAACCGGCGGTAGTTGGCGAGCATCGCACTCTCGTCGCCGAGGCTGAGCGGCGACTTCCACCAGGCGACGTCGTGGTTGCCCGGGATGCAGACGACCTTGCTGAACTCCTCCGCCTGCTTGATGAACGCGCGTGCCCGCTGGAACTCGCCGGATCGTGCTCGCTGCGAGAGGTCGCCGGAGATGGCGACGACGTCGAAACGATTCTGCTCGATGAGGCGCTCCATCGCTTCGTACTGCTCGGGTACCGCGGGGTGGCCGAAGTGCAGGTCCGAACAGTGAAAGACCGTCTTCACGTTCACAGTCGGGCGATGATGGCGTCGGTGAACTGGTCGGTCGACGCACTGCCGCCGAGGTCACCGGTGACGGTAACGCCCTCGCGGATGACGGATTCCATGGCGTTGCGGATGCGCGCGGCGCGTTCTCCCTCGTTCATGTACTCGAGCATCATGCACGCCGCGAGGATGAGCGCCCCGGGGTTGGCCACGCCCTTGCCCGCGATGTCGGGTGCGGTTCCGTGCACCGCCTCGAAGATCGCGCCGCCCAGCCCGATGTTCGCGCCAGGCGCGAGCCCCAGTCCGCCGACGAGACCGGAGATCAGGTCGGAGAGGATGTCGCCGAAGAGGTTCGTGGTGACGATGACGTCGAACTTCTCGGGATGCAGCACGAGGTTCATCGCGGCGGCATCGACGATCATCTCGTTGAACTGGATGTTCGCGTACTCGCGCGCCACCATGCGCCCGACGTCGAGGAACAACCCCTGCGAATTCTTGAGGATGTTCGCCTTGTGGACGATGGTCACCTTCTTCCGACCGTGCTCCATGGCGTAGTCGAACGCGTAGCGCACAATCCGCTCGGAACCGGCGCGCGTGATCAACGCGATGGACTCCGCGGCCGCGCGCGGATCGCTGCCGATCTTGATGTAGTGCTCGATGCCGATGTACAACCCCTCGGTGTTCTCGCGTACGAGGACGATGTCGATGTCGTCGTAGCGACCACCCTTCACGATGGTGTGCGCAGGACGAACGTTCGCATAGAGGTCAAATGTCTTCCGCAGCGCCACGTTGATCGAGCGAAAACCCTCGCCCACCGGCGTCTCGAGTGGGCCCTTGAGTGCGATGCGCGTGCGCCGAATGGAATCGAGCGTGCTCTCGGGAATCGGGTCGCCATATCGGGCGACGCCGGCCATGCCCGCGACCTGCGTATCGTACTCCAGGTCTGCGCCCGCCGCCTCGAGAATCCGGACGGTGGCACTGGCGATCGACGGCCCGATGCCGTCGCCTGGAATGAGTGTGATCGGAGTGGCCATGCCTCGAATCGTCGTTTAAGGGCTCGTGATCAGGTCGGCGAGATGCGACGCGACGCTCGTGAGCATCGCTGGCGTCGGCTTGTCGAACGGATCGCTCCGGATGTTGCCGATCCACCGGACGTCACCGAGTCGTCCGTCGAGCAGTGCGACGCGCAGCACGGCGATGCCCTGGCCGGTCTTCTCCTTCTCGAACCGCAGCTCGACCGGAATGAGCACCGCGCGGGCATCTTCCTGCAGCGCGATCATCGTGCGCAGCTGCGTCGCGAGTGGATCACCGAACCGGGTGCCCGACACGACCGCCGAGCTGCGCAGGATACCGGAGCCGAGGGAGTATGGGTCGACCGCGTAGGTAGGAGAGCCCTTCATCGCGCGCACGAGGTCTGGCGGATAGATCCACTGTTTGCGCAGTCCGCGTTCGCTCAACACGGATTGGAGCGTGTCGTCGAGCTGGCGGAGGTATTCGCGCGATTTCGGCAGCAGCGCGGTCCAACCAAGCGGATCGGGCGTCGCGAGCGTATACGCCGGCGCCACGATGACGCGCTGCGCGGCAAGCTGCGCGAGCGGTCGCATGAGCGGCTCCGGAGGGGCCGGCACGTCCTCGCTCTTCGGCGGGCCCTGACAGGCCGCGAGCAGCATGGCGAGGATCGAGAGCTGGCGAACGGAGCGGTGCACTGGGCTCGGGTTTGAGGTGGTGCGCGAAAGTTAACCGCGCGGGCTGGCACGAGCGACCGTTACTGCCGCGCAATACTGTGGTGCCGCATTGACCCTCCCCGTTCCCATCCGCACCTTGGCGCCCATGACTTCGCAATCACACACGGGACCGGTTCGCGCCGCCACATTCGTCGCCTGGAGTGTGGTCGGGCTGGTGGGTGCTGGCGCGCTCGCTTTCCTCGCCCTCTCTCGCGGCGAGCCCGTGAGCGCGGTGTGGCTGCTGGTCGCCGCGGTCTGCTGCTATGCGGTTGCGTACCGCTTCTACAGCGCCTTCATTGCCGCGAAGGTCTTCGCCCTCGACGACCGTCGGCAAACGCCAGCCGAACGGCTCTCCGACGGGCGGGACTTCGTGCCGACCAACCGCTGGATCGTCTTCGGGCACCACTTCGCCGCCATCGCAGGTCCGGGCCCACTCGTCGGACCCACGCTCGCTGCACAGTTCGGCTACCTGCCGGGCATTCTCTGGATCGTGATCGGCGTCGTG
>JBBQFW010000239.1:0-6127 GCA_038322445.1 Gemmatimonadales bacterium | reverse complement strand
ACAGCCACCACCGCCGTACGGACCAAGTCGAAAGCCCGCATCGCATGACCCAACCGCTCCTCGCTTCCCCCACCGCAATGAACGTCGCTCGGACCCGGACACGCAGTCGCCGCGTTCACGCGCTCGCACTGCTGCTCGCGGTCACGTCCCCCGTTGTCGTCCGTGCGCAGCAGATGACGACCAATGCCGCCCCGCGCACGACCCTCTCGCTCGACGAGGCGATCCGCCTCGCCACGCGCGAGAGCGAGGCGCTCCAGATCGCCCGCGCGGGCGTCACCCGCGCCTCCGGCCAGGTAAAGCAGGCGCGCAGCTCGTACTACCCACAGGTCAACACGAGCCTCGCCTACGCCCGCACGCTGAAGTCGCAATTCTCCGCCCGGGCCAGCAGCGCGCCGGCGGATACGACACCGAAGCCCCAATCCGTCTGCGCACCACAGATTGCCGCCAACGCCACCGCCGCGGAGCGCCAGGCAGCGCTCAATCAGGCGTCCACCTGCGCCGCGACGCAGGGCATCGACTTCAGCAAGGTCGGTTTCGGCGCGAAGAACCAGTACACGCTCGGACTTTCGGTTGCACAGACGGTCTACTCGGGCGGCCGCGTCGGAGCCCTCACGGCGGCATCCGAAGCCGGACAGCGCGCCGCGGAAATCGATCTCGGCTCGCAGCGCGCCCAGCTCGCGCTCGACGTCACGCAGGCCTACTTCGACGCCGTGCTCGCGGATCGCCTCGTCACCATCGCCGACACCTCCCTCGCCCAGACCGAGGAACTGCTCCGGCAGACCACTGTCGCGCGCCGCGTCGGCAACCAGAGCGAGTTCGACCTGCTGCGCGCCACCGTCTCGCGCGACAACCAGCGCCCGGTGCTGATCACGCGCCAGGGTGACCGCGACGTCGCCTACCTGCGCCTCAAGCAGCTGCTCAACCTTCCCCTCGATGCACCGCTTCAACTCACCACGCCCATCGACGAGCCGGCGCGGATCACCACGATCATCGCCACGAGCGTCATCTCGGGCGCGGGTGCCGGCGGCGAGGCGAGCGACACGACCACCAATCGCCGCGCGCCGGTCCGCGAGAGCGAGGAGACGGTGCGCGCATCGGAAGGCCAGCTCAAGTCCGCCCGCGCGGACCTCATGCCGTCGCTCTCGATCAACACGAACTACCAGCGGCTCTTCTTCCCGAACAGCTTCCTTCCGTCGATCAACCAATTCAGCGAGAACTGGACGGTAGGCGGCTCGATCTCCTATTCGCTCTTCAGCGGCGGTCGCGTGACCGGGCAGATCGAGGTCGCGCAGGCGAACCTCGACGAATCTCGCGCGCGCCTCCAGCAGTCACGCGAGCTCGCGGCGCTCGACACGCGCGTCGCGCTCAACCAGCTCGCGTCGGCGCAGTCGTCCTTCGACGCCAGCCGCGGTACCGCCCAGCAGGCGCAGAAGGCATACAGCATCGACCAGTTGCGCTTCCGTGAAGGCATCTCGACGCAGACCGACCTCACGCAGTCGCGCCTCCTCCTGGAGCAGGCGGTCGCGAACCAGGCGCAGTCGGCGCGCGATCTCGCCGTGGCCCGCGCACGGCTCGCCCTCATCCGCGACCTGCCGATCAACACCGCGGCACTCGGCGCTGGTGCACAGCGCGCGGCCACGCAGCAGCAACAAGCGCAGCAGCAACAGCAGACGCAGCAGACACAGCAGGCACGCACACAATCCACCGCCGCCGGAACCGCTGGCGCGGGACAAATCGGGAGCCCCACGCCATGATCGAACACCGGATGAACGCGCCGCGCACCGCGGCACTGCTGGCCCTCACCGCGGTCGCATTGTCGGCGACCGCCTGCAAGAAGGCTGACAGCGCCAGCGCCACGCCGGCGAAAGTCGAGACCATGCTGGTGGGACCCGAGAACGTGACGGTCGTGCAGGTCCAGCAGATCAAGTCCGGCCCGGCGATCTCCGGCGCGCTCGCGCCGCAGAACACTGCGACGATTCGCGCGGAGATGTCTGGTGCCGTCGTGAAGACCTTCGCGGAAGCGGGGCAGCCGGTGCGCGCGGGCCAGGCGCTCGCGCAGATCGACGCCGCGGTGCTCCGCGACCAGGCGCTGTCGGCCAGGGCGGCCGTCACTACCGCGGAAAGCAGCTACGAGATTGCGCGCCGCGACCTGCAGCGCAACGAGACGCTCGAGAAGGCGGGCGCCATCGCGGAGCGCCAGGTGGAATCCAGCCGCAACCAGGTGCTCGGTGCGCAGGCGCAGCTCTCGAACGCACGCGCGGGCCTCGCCAACGTGCAGAAGATGCTCGACAAGGCCAGTGTGCAGGCGCCGTTCACGGGCATCGTCTCGCAGCGGCAGGTGAGCGCCGGCGACGTCGTGTCCCCGGGCACCGCGCTGTTCACGGTCGTCGATCCGGGGAGCATGCAGCTCGAGGCCAGTGTGCCGGCCGAACAGCTCGGCCAGGTGCGTGTCGGCATGCCGATCGACTTCACGGTGAACGGCTACCCGAATCGCGCGTTCACCGGCCGCATCACGCGCGTGAACCCGACGGCGGATCCGACGACCCGGCAGGTGAAGATTGTCGCCGCGATCCCGAACGCCGGCAACACGCTCGTTGGGGGATTATTCGCGGAGGGGCGCGTGAGCACCGAGACCCGCACCGCGCCCATGATACCGCTCGGCGCCGTAGACGAGCGTGGCTTGCGCCCGTCGGTCATCCGGTTGAAGAACGGCAAGATCGAGAAGGTGGACGTGCAGCTCGGCATTCGCGACGCGGCGGCGGAGACGGTGGAGATCACCGGCGGGCTCGCCGCGGGCGACACCGTGCTGCTCGGCGCGGCGCGCGGCATCTCGCCGGGCACGCCGGTGCGTGTGTCCGCGCCGTCCGATGCAAAGAAGCAGTGATCTGATACTCGGCATTCCATAACCCTCGACGGGTCACACCATGTTCATCTCGGATTTTGCGATCAGGAAGCCGCTCATCACCGTCGTCTCCATGGTGGCGCTGGTGGTGTTCGGACTGTTTGCGCTGTTGAAGCTCAAGACTGATGAGTTCCCGGATGTGGCGCCGCCGGTCGTCGTCGTCGCCATTCCCTATCCCGGCGCGTCGCCGGACGGCGTGGAGAAGGAGATTCTCGATCCCATCGAGGAGCAGATCGCCTCGATCAGCGGCGTGAAGCACATCAGCGGCAAGGCGTACGACGGCTTCGGGCAGATCATCGTCGAGTTCGAGTTCTCGAAGGACCTCGCCGAAGCCACACAGGACCTCCGCGACGCGATCTCGGCCAAGCGCGCCGATCTCCCGACGGAGATGAAGGAACCGATCATCAAGAAGTTCAATGACACGGATCGGCCGATTGTCTCGCTCGCGCTCACCAGCGTGACGCTCTCGCAGGCCGAGCTCACGCGGCTTGCCGATCCGACGATCACGCGCGAGCTGCGCTCGATCTCGGGCGTCGCCGAAGTGACGGTGGCGGGCAAGGTGGAGCGGGAGCTGACCGTGGAACTCGACCCCACGCGCATGCAGGCCACGCAGGTGAGCGTGGCGCAGGTGGCACAGGCGCTTCAGGCGCAGAACCTCGCCGCGCCCGTGGGCCGCGTGACGGGTGCGATGGATGAGCGCTCGATCCGCCTCAAGGGGCGCCTCGAGAATCCCCAGGAATTTGCGGCGCTCGTGGTCGCGGACCGGAACGGCATCATCACGCGCCTCGGCGACGTCGCGAACATCCGCGATGGCACCGAGGAGCCACGCACGATGGCGCTGTTCAATGATGGCCAGGCCGTCGGTATCGACGTCAAGAAGGCGAAGGGCTACAGCACCACCGATGTGAGCGACAAGATCCGCGCGCGCGTGGAGCAGCTCCAGCCGACACTCGGGAAGGGGACCAAGCTCGAGCTCGTGAAGGATTCCGGTGTGCGCGTCGACCACGCGGTGTGGAACGTCGAGGAGGCGCTGCTGGAGGGCGCGTTCCTCACGGTGCTCGTGGTGTTCGTGTTCCTCAATTCGTGGCGGTCCACCGTCATCACCGGCCTGGCGCTCCCTGTGTCCGTACTGGCGAGCTTCATCGCCGTGTGGGTGATGGGATTCAAGCTGGAGACGATGTCCCTGCTCGGACTCTCGCTCGCGATCGGCATCCTGATCGACGACGCCATCGTGGTGCGCGAGAATATCGTGCGTCACGTCGAGATGGGGAAAGACCACTATCAGGCCGCGCAGGAGGGCACCGACGAGATCGGACTCGCCGTTGCCGCCACGACGTTCTCCATCCTCGCGGTGTTCTTCCCGATCGGCTTCATGCCCGGCGTCGGAGGGCAGTGGTTCAAGCCCTTCGCACTCACGATCGCGTGCTCGGTGTTCGTGTCGCTGTTCGTGTCCTTCTCGCTCGATCCGATGCTCTCCGCCTACTGGGCGGATCCGCATCAGACCGAAGACGAGAAATGGTGGATCACGAAGAAGCTCGATGGCTTCAACCACTGGTTCAACAGCCAGGCCGAGAACTACAAGCGCATCATCGCATGGGCGCTGGATCATCGCTCGGCCATGATCGCGCTGGCCGTCGGCACGTTCTTCTCGTCCTTCACGCTGTTCACCGCAGGCCTGATCGGATTGCTGATGGCACTCTTGAGTGTGGGCGTGGTGGTGTTCGCGCTCGTGAACAAGAAATTGCCGCGTCCAGCAAAGGTGGTGATCGGCGTTGTCGGGGTGGCGATGTTCGTCCTGCTGCCCGGCATCGTCACGAAGTCGGGCCTCGTGGTACGTACGGTCGGCGTGGGATTCTTCCCCGAGGACGACAAGGCTGAATTCACCGTCGCCATTGAAACACCTCCGGGATCCAACCTCGCCTATACTCGCCTGAAGGCGCAGGAAGCCGCGCGCATCGCCCGCAGCCACAAGGAAGTGCTCTACACGTACACCACGCTGGGCGGCGGCGCATCCGGCACCGTCGACGAAGGCGCCATCTATGTGCGCCTCATCCCGAAGACCGATCGGAGCGTCAGCGCCGAGCAGTTCGCCCAGGTGCTGCGTGGGGAGATGAAGCACATTGCCGGTGTCACGCTATCGGTGTTCACCAACGACTTCGGCGGCGGTCGCAAGACGCTCCAGTACCAGCTGCGTGGCAACAACCTCGCGGCCATGAATATCGCCGCGGAGCAGGTACTCGCCATCGTGAAGAGCACACCGGGCGCGGTGGACGTGGGCCTCTCCACGAAGGGTCAAAAACCCGAGCTCGACGTCGACCTCAATCGCGGCGTAGCCGGTGCGCTCGGTGTCACGGTTGGCCAGGTCGCGCAGTCGCTGCGTCCCGCCTTCGCGGGCATCGATGCGGGCGACTGGCAGGATCCCACGGGTGAGATGCGGAACGTCGAGCTGCGTCTCGTGCCGGAAGCGCGCCGCAACGCCGAGGACCTGCGACAACTGCCGCTCGTCGTCATGGGTCCGAACGGCGCACCGAGCACACTGCCGCTCGGCCAGGTGGCCACGATCAAGCAGGGCATGGGCCCCGCGATCATCGACCACTATGATCGCGACCTTGTCGTGGCCGTGGAAGCCAATGCGTCCGGTCGCGCAACAGGTGACATCACGAAGGATGTCCAGGCGAAGGTCGCGAAGATCACGCTGCCGCCCGGCGTGCGGTTCTCGCTGGCCGGCGACGCACAGCAGCAGAACGAGGTGTTCGGACAGATTTTCCTGGCCCTCGGTGTCGCGGTCATGCTGATGTACTTCATCCTCGTGGTGCAGTTCGGCTCGTTCCTCGATCCGCTCGCGATCCTGATGTCGCTTCCGCTGTCCTTGATCGGCGTGCTCATGGCGCTGTCGATCTCGGGGTACACGATCAACCTGATGTCGCTCATCGGCGTGATCCTGCTCATGGGCATCGTGGCCAAGAACGCGATCCTCCTGATCGACTTCGCGAAGTGGGCGCGCGAAAAGGAAGGCATGCCCCTGCGTGAGGCGCTGATCTCGGCCGGTGCAATCCGACTGCGCCCGATCCTCATGACCACGTTCGCGCTGATCGCCGGCATGATTCCCGTGGCGCTCGGCAACGGCGAAGGCGCGCAGTTCCGCGCGCCGCTCGGCGTGGCGATCATCGGCGGTGTGCTTACCAGCACGCTGCTCACACTGCTCGTCATCCCGACGTTCTACGA
>JBBQFW010000238.1:0-6249 GCA_038322445.1 Gemmatimonadales bacterium | reverse complement strand
GCGCGTGGCCTGTCGCGAGGGGATGCACTCGATGCTCCAGTGCTTCGAGCTGGTGGAGGATCGCGTCGCCGTAGAAGGTCCGGATGTACTTCGCCTGCGTTTGCGTGAGACGTCGAATGGCCCACGAGAGATGCACGAAGTGCGGCTCGACCGGATGCGTGAGCGGATGCATGCCGATTTCGATCGGGAGCCGGTTGCCCTTGCGGGTGTTGCACGGCGAGCAGGCCGTGACAACGTTGCCCCAGTCGTTCTTTCCTCCGCGTGAGATCGGAATGACGTGATCGCGCGTGAGGGACTCACGGGGTCGTAGTTCGATCGCCTGGCGCCCACAGTACTGACAGCGGTAGTGGTCGCGCGCGAACAGGAACGTGTTCGTCACCTGGCGACGGAAGCGGCGCGGCACGTGGATGAACTTCGTGAGGCGAATGACCGCGGGGCGCGGCATCGTGAGTCGCTCCGAGCGCACCATGCGATCGGTATCGGCCTCGACGATCTCGGCTTTACCATCAATGACGAGCCGGAGCGCCCGACGCATGGGGACCATGGTCAGCGGCTCGAACGACGCGTTCAGTGCCAGACATCCAACGATCACTCGTATCCTCCGGCGCTCCGACTGCTACAAAGCTACGGATGTGTCAGAGCGCGAACAAGAGACCGCTTCAGCCTGCGTCGCTATCGTGCCTGTAAGACGAGCCACGACTGCAGTTGCGCCGCACAATCCTGGACGCGCGCTCCCAACGCCTCGTCCGCGTGCACCAGACGCCCGTCTCGCACCTGCTCCACGCCGGCGACCACCGTGAGCAACGCGGGTGTGCCGGCCAGCGCGTAGATCGCCGCGGCCACGGGATCATGCAGGGGTGCTCGGTGAGGCGGAACGCGAAAGGCGGCGAGGTCTGCCGCCTTGCCAACCTCGAGCGAGCCGATTTCCGAATCGAGACCGAGCGCGCGGGCACTGCCGATAGTGGCCAGCGAGAGCGCATCACCGGCGGACAGCGCGTCGTGTCGCGCATCGCGCGCATTGGCGAAGAGTGCGGCGAGACGAGCCTCGTCCAGCAGGTCCATTCGGTCGTTGCTGGCGACGGAGTCGGTGCCAAGGCCGACACGAATGCCCGCGGACCGCATCTGGGAGAGTGGCGCCGTCCCATGACCGAGCTTGGCGTTCGATGCCGGGCAATGCGCGACCGCAGCATCATGCATGGCAATCATTGCGATGTCCGTCGCATCCACGCGCACGCAGTGAATGAGCAGTGGCTTCACGTCGAGCACACCAAGTGACTTCAGCAGCGCAACGGGCGTGCGGCCTCTCGGCTCGACCTGGATGCCACGCCCACGAAGCCCATCGGCAAACTCGCCACGCGCATGCGCGACGAGCGCACTCTCGACTGCACTCTCCGCGATGTGCACCGCGAGCGGGTAGTCATGCTGCCGCGCAAAGGACGCCGTGGCGCGAAACAGGTCGTCGGAAACCGTGTACGGCGCATGCGGCGACACGCCGACCCGGACGAGCTCCGTTTCATGCTCGCGCATCGTGGTCACGGAGCGCGCAAGCGCAGCGAGCGACTCGGCGCACTGCTTCGGGTCCGGGCCGAATACCTCACGATAGCAGATGCCGCGCACGCCTCGCTCGAGCATCGCCTCGAAGCCCGTGCCGGTATCGCCCGTATCGGCAAACGTCGTCACGCCATGGACCAGTCCTTCCACCACGCCCAGACGCGCAGAGTCGAGCAGCATCTCGGGCGTAAGGACGGCGCGGCGCGACATCGTGAGACGCAGGATCCACTCACGGAAGGACAATCCATCGAGGAACCCGCGCATCGCGGTGAGTTCGAGATGGCAATGCGCGTTCACCAGACCCGGCATGAGCAGCGCATCGCCGAGGTCGAGATCGTCGAGCGAGTCGGCGGCGAGGCGCCGAGTGCCGACGTAGACAATGCGGCCGTTGTGCTCCACGACCGTCCCGTTCCGCACCGGCGAGGAGGTCACCGGCAACACCCAGCCCGCGTGGTAATGCTTCATGCCCCGAACGCGCCAGTCCGGGACCCGTGTTCCTCGGGATTGTAAAGGTCATCGTCCTTCACGCCAACCGATCGGGCAAGCGCCAGCGGCTTCGTGATGTTCGCCACCTGCTCGTACGTATGTCCATCCGAGCCGAGTGAGAGCCGTACGCCAGCGTCGAACGCGCGACGGACCAGCCGTTCATGCGGAGGATATCGCGCCGAGATTTCGAAGGCCATCCCCGCGGTGAGCAGCGCGAGCACCGCGCGTGATTCGTGCTCCTCCGACCACAGCTCTTCGACGGGAAGCAGGCGCAATGGCGGCGGCACGAGCGTGGGGTGCGCGAGGATGTCCACTGGCATCTCGCTGGCGAGCGACTCCAGCGACTTCACGTGCGCCTCCATATAGATGCTTGCCGTCAGCGCATCGGGCAGCGACGGGGAGAAGGCGCGGAAGGAATCGCCGCCCACCAGTCGAATGGAATGGAGCGAGCCGAGTCGGTGCGTGAAGCGACGCACGACGTGGTCGGGGAGTTCGCGCCACACCGGGTCGTGCCAGCAGAACTCTCCGCCGCGCAGGACGTCGTGACGTTCCAGGTCATCCAGGTACGATTCGACGGCCCCGACCGACATGAGCGTGGTTGGCGCATCGTGCGAAATGTGGTCGCTCACGCTTGGACGAACGCCACGCGCCGCGCCGCGCATCTCGACCTCGGCGACACTGAGCGCGCCGTCCGAGTGCCTCGAGTGCGCGTGGCAGTCTGTCGGACGCCACGTCATCTCGGGGGCGGAATCCGTCGAATGCGCGTGGTGTCGCCAAAGGGGCGCAGCGATGTGTCGCGGGTGCTGGGCCGCGGCAGCGGTGCATACGACGGCGCGGTTCTCGGCCGCGTGAACACCGTGGAGTCGGGAATGCGGGGCCGCGTGGTGTCAGGGTAAGGAGTGGCAACTAACGCACGACGCGGCGGGGACGAGCCCACTGGCGGGAAGCCGAATGACGTGTCGATCCGCGTGCCCATGCTATCGAGCGGCGGCGCATAGGCCGTCGGCGCGCAGGTTTGCGTGGGATCTGTGCCGGCGATGAAGAATTCCTGCACGACGCCACCGCATCCGGGTCCAGCCAGGAGTCCGGTGGCCGGATCGATGTCCCGAATCACGATGCCGTCGGGGCGAGGCCAGTCGGGCGGCGCGGGCTTGCGTCGGTAGACCTCCTTCATGAAGGCGGTCCATGCGGGCGCCGCGAGCTGTCCGCCCTGCGCGTTCCCCTTGATCTTCTGCGGCTTGTCGAGACCCATCCACACACCGGCCACCAGGTCCGACGTGTAGCCGATGAACCAGACGTCGGCGCCGTCGTTCGTGGTGCCCGTCTTCCCGCCCGTGGGGTACGGGAACTGGCTGCCGACGGATCCCGCCGCGGTTCCCTTCCGGATGACGTCTTTCATCATGCTGACCATGATCCAGGCCTCTTCGGGCGACATCACGGGAGCGCGCGTCGCGCTCGGCTCCCAGAGGACGTCGCCCTTGGAATTCTCGACGCGCGTGATCGGGATCGGGCTGGCGCGCGTGCCGAGCGTGGCGAAGGCGGAGTATGCCGCGACCATCTCGATCGGGTAGACGTCCGCCGCGCCGATGTTGATCGACGGGTACGGTGGAATCGGCGTGGTGATGCCGAACTTGCGCGCCATGTCGATGACACTCTGGGTTCCGAGCTCCATGCCCACCTTGATCGCGATGATGTTGCGCGACTGGTAGAGTCCGCGACGCATCGGCATGGGTCCCTCGAATTTTCCGTCGTAGTTCTGCGGCGTCCAGTTGGAGCCGTTGCCCTGCGAGACATTCACGGGCGAGTCGTCTACGATGTAGGAGGGCGGGCGTCCGTTCTGCACCGCGTCCGCGTAAACGACCGGCTTGAAGGTCGATCCCGGCTGACGCAGGGCCTGCGTGGCGCGGTTGAACTTCGAATCATCGAAGTCCCGTCCACCGACCATGGCCCTGATGGCACCGGTGCGCGGATCCATCGCGATGAACGCGCCCTGGAGGTACGGTGAGTTGGCGGCCGCTGCCTCACCCGCGCGCTCGGAGGCGCGCGAGAGGTACGACTCGAACGACTGGTGCGTATAGGCGCCGTAGCTCCCGGACTCGATGCGCTTGAGCTGGTTTTCCAGTGCGCGCTCGGCGGCAGACTGCAGGTCGACGTCGAGCGTGGTGTAGACCTTCAGGCCCTGCTCGTAGAGCTTCTGCCCGAATTGCGACTCGAGCTGCTGTCGCACGAATTCCACGAAGTACGGTGCGACGTCTCCCGCCTCGGACTTGCGCGCCAACTGCAGCGGATATGCCTTCGCGAGACTCGCGTCGGCGTCGCTGATGCCGCCCTCCGCGCGGATTACCTCGATGACCGTGTTGCGTCGCTGGATGGCGCGCTCGGGAAAGCGACGCGGATTGTAGCGCTCCGGCGCTTTGGGCAGGCCGGCGAGCATGGCCGCCTCGGCGAGGTTCACGTCGCGCGCCGACTTGCCGAAGTAGCGTTGCGCCGCGGTCTCCACCCCGTAGGAGCCGTTGCCGAGGGCGATCTGGTTGAGGTAGAGCTCGAGAATCTTGTCCTTGGAGTACCGTGCCTCGATCGCGCGTGCGACCTTCGCCTCCTTCAGCTTGCGGACGAGCGACTTCTCACGCGACAGCCGTTCGGGGAAGATGTTGCGCGCGAGCTGCATGGTGATCGTCGAGAACCCCTCGGCGAAGCTCCGCTTCCTCACGTCGGCGAGGATGGCGCCGGGCACGCGCATGAAGTCGACGCCGCTGTGGCTGTAAAAGCGCTTGTCCTCGGTATCGATGAAGGCGTTGCGCACGAGGGGCGGAATCTGGTCGATCTTGAGGAGCGTGCGACGCTCCAGCCCAAGCTCCGCGATGAAGCGACCGTCGGCGGCGTAGAGCTTCGACGTCTGGCGCGGCTGGTACTCGTCGAGCACGTCGACGGACGGACACGCGCCGGCGCGACAGACGAGCGCCCAAGCCGAGTAGCCAAAGCCGACGGCGAATGCCACGCCGAAGGCGATGAGCACTCCCAATCCGCGCGAAAGCTTGGGATGACGCCGGCGAAAGTTCTTCGAGAAGGGGACGTCCATCGACCCTCGAATGAGACCGAAGGTCCCGGTGGCAGACGCCACCCGGGACCAAGCTCGGGAAGGTTAACTCGCCGCGTTGGCTCGCACCAACGCGCGTTGGCTGTTCATGACACCCGCCCCTGTCTAGTTTTGTGCCATGCAAACGACCGGTGTGCTGGACGAGCTGAAATGGCGGGGATTGATCTACCAGTACACCGACGGTGTCCCGGAAGCATTGGCCGCAGGCAATGCCTCGGCGTACATCGGCTTTGATCCCACCGGAAGCAGCCTGCACGTGGGAAGCCTGCTCGTCATCATGATCCTCGTTCACCTGCAGCGGCACGGCCACCGGCCGGTTGCGCTGGTCGGTGGTGGGACCGGCATGATCGGTGACCCGAGCGGCAAGAGCACCGAGCGCCAACTGCTCACACCCGATCAGGTTGCGGCGCACTCGGCGGGCATCCGTGCGCAGCTCGAGCACTTCCTCGATTTCACCGGGCCTGCGGCAGCGCGCATGCGAGACAACGCGGAGTGGTTGAACCAGTTATCGATGGTGGAGTTCCTTCGGGACACGGGGAAGCACTTCACCGTGAACTACATGCTTCAGAAGGATTCGGTGAAGTCGCGCATGGACGCGGGCATCTCCTTCACCGAGTTCGCGTACATGCTGTTGCAGTCGTACGACTTCCTCGAGCTTCGACGTCGCGATGGCGTGACGCTCCAGCTCGGCGGGAGCGACCAGTGGGGGAACATCACCGCCGGGATCGAGTTGATACGCCGAGTCGATGGGGTCGAAGCGCACGGACTCACCGTGCCGCTGGTAACGAGCTCTTCGGGTGCGAAGTTCGGAAAGACGGAAGCAGGCGCGGTCTGGCTCGACCCAGAACGCACCACGCCGTACGCCTTCTATCAGTTCTGGCTGGGCACCGAAGATCGTGACGTGGGGCGCTACCTGCGCTACTTCACGCTGCTCGATCGCCCGGCGATTGAAGCGCTCGAAGCCGCAACGACGACGGCGCCGGAAAACCGCGAAGGGCAGCAGGCGCTCGCACGCGAGGTCACGCAACGTGTCCATGGCGAGGCCGCACTGGCGGCGGCCGAGCAGGTGAGCGGGTTGTTCTTCGGTGCGGTCGACGCGCGGGATCTGAGCGATG
>JBBQFW010000237.1:0-6302 GCA_038322445.1 Gemmatimonadales bacterium | reverse complement strand
CCGGATACCCCATGCGCTCCGCAGCGGCGACGGCCGCCTCGGCCGTCTTCACGAGGCGTTGCTTCGGAACGGGAAGGCCGAGACGTGCGAGGATGCGGTTCGTCTCTTCCTTGTCGCTGGCCAGCTCCACGGCAACATGCGAGGTGCGGCCCGTGATCGTGGCCTGTATGCGCTGCTGATGGCAGCCGTAGCCGAGCTGGATGAGGCTCTGCTCGTTCAATCGCAGCCATGGAATGTCGCGCGCTTCCGCGGCGTGCACGATGCTCGCGGTACTCGGGCCGAGCGCGCGCCGTTGTGCGAAGCGAATGAACTCCTCGAGGCGCGTCCCGAGATCGAAGGTGCCCTCCACGTGGCCCGAGGGCCGAAGGTCAACCGGCAACAGCGCGTGCAGCAACTCGAGGGCAAGTTCCCCGGCGGCAATGCCGACGTCGTCCTGTTCATATTCGAACACGACGTCGTAGATACCGGGACGTCCTTCGCCGCGCGTCTTGCCAAACGTCACCTTCACACCGGCGGCGTTCTGCAACTCGATCGCTACGTGCTCGAGCACGTGCCCCAGCCACGTGCCCTCGTCCTCGGTCATCCTCCGAACGAAGCCGCCGGGCTCACCATAGGAGCAGCCATGCTCGTTCAGCCCGGGAAGTGCGTCGAGCAACGACGCGATGAAGGCGTCGCCGAGCCGCTTCGTGGGCCAGAGCTCGAGCGGTCCGAGGTCGAGCACCAGGCGGATGACCGGAAAGTGCGCGTAGTGGCTCGGTCCACCATAGACCGAATGTTCGAGAATCTCCATGCGACTCAGTGACCCGTGACGAACGTGGATGCGCCGTGTGCCGTGCGAGCGTTCAGGTCGAAGGTGGCGCGCGTCGGCAGGACATGCACCTTCACCCCGGGAAAGTGGAGCGTCTCGCCGTGGCTCGCCTCGGCGATGCTCGAGTTCCGTACCTCGGCGGGATCGACGACCGTGACGGTGCCCGAGCCCTGCACCTCCACGACATCGTTCGGACTGATGAACGCGGCGGTGTCCTCATCGACGCCGAGGCCGATGGCGAATGGATTGTACGCGAGCGCCGTGAGGAGGCGACCGAGCCGATCTCGCTGTGAAAAATGCTGATCGACGATCACACGATTCGTGAGTCCGAGTCCGGCACACATCGTCACCATGCCGGCGCGCGGCGTAACGCCGTCCTCGCCGTACGCGATCATGTGCTCGCTGAGGAAGGCGGCGCCAGCGCTCGTGCCGGCGATGTGCACGCCCGCGGCATTTCGCGCGCGCAGTGCACGCGCCACCGGCGTTCCCCCGAGCGTGGAGGCGAGCTTGAGCTGGTTACCGCCGGTAAAGAAGATGCCACTGGCGCTACCGAGCCATTCGAGCCAGTCGCGATCGTCGCAGTCGATGCGCTGCTCGAAGTGCAGTGCCTTGGCGCGCCGTGCGCCGATGCGCGTGAAGTGCCGCTCATAGAAGACGCCCACGTCGGGCTCGCGCGACGCCGTGGGGATGACGGCGATGCGGGCGTCGGCTCCGCCGCTCAGCGCCACGAAGCGCTCGAGGATCGCGTCGTCGAGCAACTTCCCGCCGATGGGGATGATCCATCCCCGGGGCGCATCCGATTGCGGGCGTGATGGCATACGCGCGAAAGCTAGCGACGGTCGACATGACAGCCAGACCGGGTGGCGATGACCGACTTCGATTGTCGGCAGTTGGGACAATCTCCGTCGCTCATGTTCCGTTCGTCATTCCCGCGCAGGCGGGAATCCATGTTCAAACGAGACCAAACGGATTCCCGCTTTCGCGGGAATGACGGTTTCAGAATGCCCGCCGTCGCGGGAATGACGGCTTCAGACTACTCGCTTTCGTGGCAGTGACGATTTCAGGATGACTACTAACGAAGCCCGCTGCGCCGCCGCAGGAGCCACTCGGCGCACAGCAGCAGTACGACGAACACGTAGGCCCAGCGCGTATCGCGCAGAAGGGGTGCCTCGCCCGTGGCCGGCTCCCCACCCACCGCGCCTGACGTCACCGTCGGGCGCCGCGGCAGCATCTCGCGGGACTGGTTTACGGCAATGAGGGACGTCCCACCATCGGCCGTGACCTCGTAGATCCCCACCGGAAGCGGCGAGGTTTCCGCGTCGTTCGCGCCGCTGGCGAAGCGAACAGTCACGGTGCGGCGCTGCGCAGTCGCATCCTTTCGCACGAGCACCGCGATGGCAATGCTGTCGGTCGCCGCACCACGATGCCAGCGCACCGGCATCCCTGCCCTGATCGGATCGCCATCGGGCACCACGGCGCGACGATCGGTACGTCCGCCCGCCAGCCAATCGTACAGCGCGCCGAAGAGCGCCGAGTAAGCTTCCGCGCGCACGCCGCCACGAAAGCGCCATCGCCAGAAGCCCGATGCGCCGATCACTGCCACGCGACGTGGCGTCTCCCACCCGACGATCGCCGGTCGACGGTCTTCCTGCGATCCCGCGCGGCGCGCCAGGAGTCCCTGCCACTCTCCCGCGGGCAGCAGCGGCGCGACCGACAGGGGTGGCAGGCTGTCGAATGGCAGTGCCCCAATCGCCGGCGCAATGGGTGACGCGGGTGTGGCGGACGCAAACCACTCGCCCTCGTCGGTGGCGGGCGGGGCGAACAACAACAGCGCCCCGCGCGTGGCGGCCCGTGGTGAGCCGAATACCGTCGTGTCCCCATGAAAGACGACCATGGGTGCATCGCGCACCGCATCGCGAACCGCCTGCTCCTCCACGCGCGCGAGCCCGGCATCAATCCGCCACGTGCCCGGCGCAACGCGATAGTAGGCACGCGTAGGCAGCGACGTGACGCCGCGCAGCGCACCGACGGCCTCCCGCGCGTCGAAGTCCGGTGCGGTCGACACGAATACCGCCGCCGGTGCCCGCGTGACGTCCACGCCGAGCGTGAGTGTGTCGTTGCGCGGCTCGCGATCCCCCGGCACGCGCACGATCGCCCTTAGGAGCGCGCCGCGCTCCGCACCGGCCGCGATCCCGCGGAGTGCCACCACGCGCTCGGCGTACGGACGAAGCGCGGCCAGGCGGACCGTATCGAGCAACGCGGCATCGAGTCGCAACTCGATCACCCCAGCACCGCTGCCCGCAGCGCCGCTCACCACGGTGATGCGTGCCGTCAGCGTATCGCCCGCGAGAAGCGCGTGCCCCGACTCGAGCGCCGACACCGCCGCGTCGGGCCAAGCGGCGCGCGGGATGACGATGGTGCGGGATCCGCGCGGTAACCCCGCGAGGACTTCGGGCTCGTCGAGCTCCCCGTCGGTCACGATCACCACCGGGCGTCCGGAGCCCGAGGCCGCGTCAACGACATCGCGCACGCGCGACGCATGGTCGCGCGGCTCGCCGGCACCGGCGACGATTCGCAGCGAGTCGCCGAAGCGGCGCACGACGCCACCCGCATGCGTGGCCGAATCGAGTGCGGCCCTCCAGGCGGAGCCATCGCTGGCGCGGGTCCAGCTTTCGCTCGCGTCGAGCGCGACGTCAGGCGCCTCCGTGGTCGCTCGGCCGGCGGGCGCTGATAGCAGCAGCGCGACCACGAGTGTCGCCGCCAGGGAACGCAGGAGCGCCAGCGGCAGGGCGCGCAGCGTGAGGGCCCAGCGCCCATATTGAATGCCGGCCGCCACCAATCCCGCGACGATCGCAAGCAGCCACGTTGTCATGGCGCGCGGAAAACAATCAGGGTCGCCCCGGCGTCAGCGCGGCTGACGTCAGGACGACCCAATCGATGCGACGAAGAAGACCGGTGGTTCAGCGCGCCGCGAGCCGAACGACTCCGGGTGTTCCCGCGAGCGTGGCGAGTCGCTGCTCGCGGAGCTGCTCAAAGGCGCCGAGTTGCGCGCGCTCGATCGGCTCACCGCTGGTTGACTTGAGGGCGACGCGAGAATCCTTCTGCACGCCGCCGACGAGCACCTCGAAGTGCAGGTGCGGTCCGGTGCTCATGCCTGTCGTGCCGACGTAGGCGACCGTCTGCCCGATGTCGACGCGCGCACCCTGGTGGATGCCCTTCGCGAACGCGCGCAGGTGGCCGTAGCGCGTGACGAACCCGTTGCGATGGCGCAGCTCGAGCAGGTTGCCGTAGCCATTCGACCATCCGGCGCGAACGACGGTGGCGTCGCCGATGGCGCGCACGGGCGTGCCTGACGACGCCGCGTAGTCGGTGCCCTTGTGATTCTTCCAGCGGCCGAGGATCGGGTGGAAGCGGCTGCCGAACGTGCTGGAGATGCGGCGGAACTCGAGGGGCGCACGCAGGAATTGCGCGCGCAGGGTCTTGCCGGCGGCATCATAGTACTGCGCCTTGCTCGAGGAGCCGTCGAAGCGAATGGCCGAGACGTCGCTGCCCGAGAGCGAGAAGTTGGCCGCGAGGACCTTGCCTACCTTCGTGATGCCTTCTGGCCCGACGGCGCGCTCGACGAGGACGCGGAACGAATCGCCCTCCTGGAGGTCGCGGCTCATGTCGACCTTGTACTCGAAGATGTCCGCGATCGCCCACGCCAGCTCATCCTTCGCATGCGCGGGGAAGAACTGCGAGGCACTGGAGTCCATCGCCTGGTAGAGATTCGAATGGATGGTGCCGCCAACCACGACGGTGTCCGTCGTCCAGGGCAGGCGTTCCTCGACGCCAGCCCAGCCCGTCGCCGACCGCGTCATGCGCAGCAGACGGTCAACGCCAAGGTGGAACACCAACTCGCGCGGCGATTGTCCAGCGCTGTCCGCGGTCAGCTCCACCGGCATTCCGGCGCGGAGGAAGCGCGCATCGACGGCCGATGCGGTGGCCGCACGAACGACTTCCAGCGCGGCTTGTTCGCCCACACCGGCGCGCTTCAGCAGGCCGATGAGCGTTTCGCCACGGTTGAGCCGCTCGGTGCGCGACCAGGGACGGCGCACGGCAGGCGCGATGCCCGAATCACTCAGCTGAAGGACTTCAGCCGCGGGATGTTCTGGCAGGACAGGCGTGTAGCGCAGCGCCACCATGAGCAGCAGCGTTACGACGCCATAGGCAGGAATACGAGTGATCCAGCGACGCATCAGTCCATCTGTCGACGAATGAAGGTCGGGATCTCCATGTCGCTGAGATCCTGCGACCCGCTGCTCGGCGTCGGCGGCGTGGCCGGCGGACGAGTGACTCTTGGAATGTCGTTGTTCTGCCGCGCGGGAATGGTGGTGGCTCCCATGCGACCGGCGCGCTGCGGAAACGGAATCACAGGCGCGCCCTTGGGCATGGTCACGGCATTCATCTCGTGAGCCGGCGTGACCACACCGGGCTGCACGGCCTTGTCGAACCCCGTCGCGATGACGGTCACGCGAATCTCGCCCTGCATGGCCGGCTCGTGCACGGCGCCGAAGATGATCTCCGCCTCGTCGCCGACGGCGTCGTGGATGATCTCATTGATCTGGTGTACTTCACCCAGTGTAAGATCGGCACCACCCGTGATATTCACGAGCACGCCCATCGCACCGGAAATGCTGATGTTGTCGAGCAGCGGGCTGGAGATCGCCTGCTGGGCGGCTTCCATCGCGCGATTCTCGCCGCGACCGATGCCCGTGCCCATGAGCGCCGAGCCACCGCTCTGCATGACGGTGCGGACGTCGGCAAAGTCGACATTCACGAGGCCCGTCACGCTGATGAGCGACGAGATGCCCTGCGTGGCATGCAGCAGGACTTCGTCCGCCTTCTTGAGCGCATCCTGGAACGGAATGCCCTTGCCGACGACGGCGAGCAGGCGCTCGTTCGGCACGACGATCATCGTGTCGACGTGCTTGCGCATCTCGGCGATGCCGGCGTCTGCCTGGCGCATGCGCTTCCGCCCCTCGAAGAGGAACGGCCGCGTGACGATGCCGACGGTGAGCGCGCCCTGCTCGCGTGCCAGCGCACAGATCTCGGGCGCTGCACCGGTGCCCGTGCCGCCACCCATGCCGCACGTGATGAAGACGAGATCCGCACCGGCGACGGCATTGGCCATCTCCTCGCGACTCTCCTCGATAGCCTGCTTGCCGACCTCGGGGCGAGCGCCGGCACCAAGGCCGCGCGTCAGCTTCTTCCCGATCTGGATCTTGAGGTCGGACTTCGAGCTCAGCAAGGCCTGAGCATCAGTATTGACCGAGATGAATTCGACTCCTTCCAACCGCTCGTCGATCATGCGGTTGACGGCGTTGCCGCCACCACCGCCGACCCCTACCACCTTCATGCGAGCGTTCTGCGCCGCGCTCTCTTCGAATTCGAAGATCATTGCGTACGACACTCCCTTGCTACGTAGTGTCTGATTGGACTTTCAGGAAGGCGC
>JBBQFW010000236.1:0-6333 GCA_038322445.1 Gemmatimonadales bacterium | reverse complement strand
CTTCAGCCTATCGACGCCGAGCAACGGCTGAAAGAGCACGGTCCGAACACGATCAAGGCGCACCAGCAGGTGACCGCGCTCGGGCTCTTCCTGAATCAGTTCAGGAGCCCGCTGGTTCTCATTCTCATCTTCGCCGCGATCGTTTCGCTTGTCGTCGATAGGCTGAAGTCCGGCGGCGGTGCTCCTCAGGTCGGAGAGCAGCCGGTCTGACGCGAGGCTCCAGAATGCCGGACCAATCATTGTCTCGATGAGAGAGCTCGCTGTGGACGGGGGCGCGAAGTCAAGTTGCCGCTAATGAACAATACGACCCGTGCGGTTGTCAACTCAGTCTGTGCAGTCGCATCCACGGGGCTGCTGTTGTTGATCCGGGATGGTGCATCAACGCAGCCGTGGTAACAGCAAGCATGGCGACGACGCAGTTCGCGAAGCGCCCCCTGAGCCGCCGCTAGCGGTTCACCCGGTACGCGTCCGGCCAATGCGCCTCCACGGCCACCGCGGTGAATCCCTTTGCGCGGATGAGCCGCTTGGTGATCTCGGCGCGAATGCGGTAGAACTCATGCGTGCCGTGCGATGCCTCGCCGATGAGGACGAGCCGCGCGTCGCCGATCAGCGCGAGTAGCGGGGCGAAATCCTCCTCCGCCCCGACCAGCGGGTGCGCGGCCTCACGCACCGCGCGCGACAGGGTGCGATCAGACACGTTCAGTGGCCATCAGCATGCCCCCCTTCGCTGCCCTCGAGTTGTCACTCATGCGTCGCGGCGCCGGCCACGTATCGCTGAGCTGCCTCGTTCAGCAGGGCGCTCACCTCGGCGTCGGTGGTCTGCCCGAAGTCGGCGTACCACTGCCCGACGCCATGGAACGGCTGTGGGGTCTGCATGCAAACGCAGACATCCGCCATTTCGCGTAGCGCCTCACAGGTTTCCGCAGCCGCGACCGGCGCGGCCACCACGATCCTGGCGGGATGTTGTTGCCGCAGCGCAGCGATGGCCGCGGACATGGAAGCGCCAGTGGCGAGGCCATCGTCCACAACGATCACGGTCCGGCCTTGGACATCGGGAGCGGGCCGCGCCCCCCGGTACGCTCGCTCCCGGCGCTCCAGCTCGCGCTGTTCGGCCAAGGTGACACGCTCCACGGCCTCCGGCGGGATGCGCAGCTGCCGAATCGTCTCCCGATTCAGAATGCGGACGCCGCCGGTGGCGATCGCCCCCATCGCCAGCTCCTCGTGCCCCGGCACGCCGAGCTTGCGCACCACGAATACGTCGAGCGGAGCGTCGAGCGCGCGGGCGACCTCGTAGGCCACGGGAATGCCACCGCGCGGCAAGCCGAGCACCAACAGATCGGGCTGCGCGACGATGGGACGGAGTGTCTCCGCGAGTCGCCGCCCGGCCTCACGCCGGTCCTTGAACATCATGGCCACGGTGCCTCCGCCCGGGCCGGCATGGAGCTGGCCCGGCGATGATCTCTCGAGTTCAGATAGTGACGACGATGGGCTCGTGACTTCTCTCGTGCTGATCGCTCGGCGGTGACGTCGAGTATCTCGGCGAACCGTGCGTGTTTCGTCGCGGCCGGTCGGCTGAAACATTCCCTTGGCATTGCAGGCTACCTCGTCCCTGGTCGTGGCGAATGCAAACGTGTCCGCTGGCAGCGAGTGCGCGAGAGGCACGAGCGAATCACATCATCTCTTTCCCCATGCGATCGTGCTGCACTGGTCAGTCCGGAGTAAAGGTGAGAATCGTCTGCCCTGGTGCGTGGCTGATCAAGAGTCCCGTATCGCGTCCACGCCCATCGGTGGCGATCGAGACCTCCTGGACGTTGCCGATTCCGCGTGTCACGTGCGGACTGGCGCCCTTGCCGTCCCCGAGCATCAGCTCCACGCGCCTGTCATGTGGATCGAAAGTGACGCCCTGGAATGGATAGCCGGACTCCAGCACCTGAGCGCCCCATGCGAGATCGTCTACCTCGACGACAGTTCGGCGGCCGCGATTTCGGCGGGTAAATGCGTCCAGTTGAATCGCCCACTCCTCCGGCTCTCCACTGGCTGAGGTGCCCGTGATCAGCCGCCTGAAGTGATCCAGCTCCGAGAACGTCGGTGCAGGCGCGATCAGCACACTGCACTTCGATGCGCGCAGGAGGGCGTCTGTGACACTCCCCACAGCCAGGCGAGACGCGCGGTTCAGCCCCTGCCTTCCAGCCACCACGACGTCGGCGCTATGCGCGTTGGCATAGTCCAGCAGGCGTTCGGACGCCCTGCCTTCAAGCACCTCTTCCTTCACGGCAATACCGGATGGCAAGGCCAGAATCTCGAGCAGGCGACGAAACTTCTCCGTGAGTGACGCAGCGTATGACTCGTCCAGCGTGCGAAGCCGCGCGTCATGCACTGCGCTGCGCTCCCAGACATGCACGAGATGAACGACCGAACCAGTGGTGAGCAGGGGAACGATCGCTTCCGCGCCCTTGATGCTCGCCGGACTGAAGTCCATCGCGAGGACGACATCGCGAAACGGCACGTGAATATCCGCGCTCACCACGAGCACCGGACAGGTCGCACGCCTGACCGTGCGCACGGCGGTTTCGAGACCGAGCATACGGTCAAGCGGTCGGTGGCGTCCGATGCCCATGACGATCAGGGGCGAATGCTGTGTGCGGGCCACTTCCGCGATCTCGTGAGCGGGTTCGCCGAAGATCACCTCGGTGTGGCACGGGGTGGCCGGGTCAGCGACCTCGAGTACCTGCACGCTGAGGCTGGCGAGGCCACGCTCCGCGCGCTGCGGGTCGACAGAGGGCGATAGGACGACATCCTGCTCGCCGCTGAGGTATTGCGGAAGCGGTTCGAGAATCGACACCGCGAGCATGCCAGTCGCCGTCCCCGAGGCGAAATAGCGCGCAGCGCGGAGCACTCCCGACACGTCGCTTCCACCGAGTGCGACGATGATCGGCCCCGCCCGCTTCGAAGCGGAGGGCAACGGATGCGAAGCGGATGCAAACGCGGTTGGTGTCATTGCCTGGGTCCTCGTGACCGAAGTTGGGAACG
Organism: Gemmatimonadales bacterium; assembly: GCA_038322445.1. Classification (GTDB taxonomy): domain Bacteria; phylum Gemmatimonadota; class Gemmatimonadetes; order Gemmatimonadales; family Gemmatimonadaceae; genus AG11. The sequence continues at coordinate 3,303 of JBBQFW010000236.1, read as the reverse complement.
GAAGCACCGCGACATCTGCGCGTCGCTCGACCGAAAGAAGGCGTCGGTCGAGCAGCGCTGCTATCAGGCGATCGCGGACACAACGCGCCGAGCGGACACCGTATACTGTATGAGCGAGGTGCCATGACCACCACACACACGAACTGCGCGATCACCCGCCTTCCCATTCCACGAGACGAACAGGGGCTGAAGCGGCTACCGATACAGACCACGTGACCTTAGGTCTGTCGAGGATCGGCGGACGGTACGGGAAACAGACGGCAGAGTCATGACGCACCAGACGACGTTGCGAGACCCGGTGGCGCGCGCCGCGCGCAGAGTAGTCCAGTCGTTGCTCGGCGACGCGAGAGCCGCAAGCGCGTCATTGCTCGATTCCCATCGGCACGGACAGACCGTCGCCGACGACGCGTTTCACGACTTCCGCGTTGCCACGCGGCGCTTGCGCAGTTGGCAACGCGCCTTCACACCGTGGCTCGGGAAGGCCGCGTCGCACAAGATGCGGCGACGGCTCCGCGCCATCGCTCGCGCGACCGGCGCGTGTCGTGACACGGCGGTACAACTGGCGTGGCTCAAGCAACAGCGGCGCACAATGACTGTGCGGCAAAGATCCGGCGTCGATTGTCTCATTGCGTACCTGACGGAGCGGCAGCCGTCGCACACGCTGGAGTCGCTGACCGCCGCGCACGACTTCCATGCGCTGTCCGCGAGACTCGGCAGACGGTTGGAGCGCAGTGGCAAGGCGACGCGAGCGCGGAGTGCGGCGGTTCACCACCGATTTGGCGTCGTGGCCGCGCGGCTCGTGCGCGAGGCGAGTCGCGCGCTGCGCCAGCGACTCTCGGCGGTACACACCGCATCGGATGAGACCGCGGTGCACAAAGCGCGCATCGCTGCCAAGGGCCTTCGATATCTCATGGAGCCCATCGTACGCGCTCACGACGACAGCCGACCCTCAGACGGGGAGCGCCTCATCGGACAGTTGAAGCAGTTGCAGGATCTGCTCGGCGACTTGCACGACGCTCACGTGCTTGCGCTCCTCGTGCTTGATGCCGAGCCTAGCCCGGGAATGCTGGGAATTGCGCGGCGACTTCGGGGGCGACGGATGCGGGCCTTCGCTGCCATCGAGCGCGACTGGCTCGGTGGCGGCGCGGCGCCGTTCTTCGACGACCTCCGATTGTTTGCCGGCGAGCTCGTGCGCAGCACCAACGGGAGGCGGTTCCCGCCCGATCCTGCATGACGGACACTCGGCGACCACATTGATCGTCGTGTCGAAACGAAAGGATCGACTTGTGCAGCGATGGCGATCAGCATTCGGAGACAGCGTACAATGCAGAGCACGCAGGCGCAGCCGGTGATGTCCGCTCTGCGCACCGCGACGAAGGTCTGGCTCGCGGCGCTCTGCTTCGGCGTTCCGTGCGTCGGCGCGCAGACGCCATCATCGCCGCCGACGCCGATGCAGGTGGTACGCCGTGAGATCGTGGCCGGCACTCTTCGGGGAGCGTCGCACGGCGACATCGCAGACAATTCAGCCGGCGTATCGCCCGCTGCTGACGACAGCCTCGACGCTGTCCTGATCGAGGGTGTGAAGCAGTTCCAGCGACGCCATGGTCTCGCGCAGGACGGCAAGCTCGGGGCGGCGACCCTGAAGCAGCTGCGCGTACCGCTCACCCAGCGCATCGCGCAGATCGAATTGACGATGGAGCGATGGCGGTGGCTACCCGACCTGACATCGCCCCGGTTCGTGGTGGTGAACATTCCCGCCTTCCGTCTCTATGCATTCGACCGAGTGGCGGGCGCGGAGCGGCCGGTCAAGCGCATGGATGTCATCGTGGGAAGCGCGTATGGCGCCAGGAATACACCGGTGTTCGTGGGTGAGATGCGGTACGTCGTCTTTCACCCGTACTGGGACGTGCCTGCCTCCATCGCCCGCAACGAGGAGATTCCGCGGATCCGCCGCGACCCCGCCTATGCGGAACGCGAGGGGCTGGAGATCGTGCGCGGGGGCGATGTCGTCGCCACGGTGTATCCGATGAGCAGCGCCAATCTGGGGCAAGTGGCCGCCGGCACGCTCCGACTGCGGCAACGCCCCGGACCGGGCAATGCGCTCGGCCCCGTGAAGTTCGTTTGTCCGAACCGGTACAACGTGTATCTGCACGGCACCCCGACGCAGTCCCGCCGCTGCCGCTGCCGACCGATGCGGTGCGGCCCGATCTTGCGTGCGCAGGGCGCGACAGGTAGCGATGACCTGGGCGATCATCTGTTTTACGGCGGCGTTTCGCTCGTCGAAGATGGATGCCATTCGAACGCCGCCGCCCACACCAGCAGAAGCGACATCCAGGTGCTATTGCGCCGACGAATGCTGGCTACGCCGCGTCGGGCGGCGTCGGTCGAACGTTCCGGTCGAACTTGTTCCACCCCTTTTCCTTTCTTAGAAACTCCCAGGTCCCTCGCAATCCGGCGTACAGGAGAAGCGGCCGGTACAGCAACAAGTCGAACGGGCCGAGGACGAGCATGCGGATCACGTCGTTCATTCCATAATCTCGGAACCCCGAGTCGTGCAGCGACACGGCGAGCGCGGTCGGAATGGCGGTCGCGAACGCCATCATGCCGATGAAAGCGAGATACGCTGGCCATCCGAGCTGGCCCACCGCAGCCGCGAGAACGAGCGCCAAAATGGACAGGACATGGAAGACCGGCGCGAGGCACTCGAACAACAGGTAGTACGGCACGCCGACCAATCCCACCGATCGATAGCGGGGTTGTCCGAACATACCGCGATAGTGCCAGATCGTCTCGAGCGTCACGCGCTGCCACCGCGCGCGCTGGCTGACCAGACTGCGAATGCTCGTCGGCCCTTCTGTCTGCGCGACCATGTTCGGTAGCGAGATGATCCGGTAGGGACGCTTCGCACGCAGGAAGCGCTCGTGGATGCGAAAGGTCATCTCGATGTCCTCGCACGTGAATGCGGTCGAGAAGCCGCCCATCTCCAGGATCACGTCGCGACGCCACAGCCCGAACCCCCCCGGGACACAAAGCATGACATCGAGGCGGCTCCACGCAGCGCGATACGCGACGAACGACCGCATCATGTCGAGATGCTGAAAGTCCGCGAGCATGTGCCGGTTGGTTGTTGGAGTGGACGGCGCGCCGTCGAACGCCGCCTCCGGAGCGATGCTGATGCCGAACAGGCTCGCGGCGGCGACGATGCGCGCCGGGTCCTTGATGACGAGCGCCATGGCCCGAAGCAGTGCATCGGGGGCGAACATGGTGTCGCCGTCCACGCAGCAGAGGTACCGGTATCGCGCG